>NZ_CP145903.1:946130-1261507 GCF_049569215.1 Salinimicrobium sp. TIG7-5_MAKvit
GCCTTCAAAATTCCCGGGACGGGTTCGGGGTTTCCAGATTCCCGCTCTTAACACGGTGGCATCGGTATCTTTTAACTGGTGCGCAATCTTGAGCACCTGCTCTTCGGTTTCAGCGCTGCATGGCCCTGCAATTACCAGCGGATGATCTAATCCAAATTTGTCTAACCAGGTTCTGAGTTCTTTCTTGTTTTCCATTAGTTAATCAGTTTATTCCGTTCAAAATTGTTTTAATATGGTTGGTTCTTTCCATCTCTCTAAAAACCTCCTGAAAATTGTCATTTTTGAGAAGTTCTCTGAATTCTGAAAGATTATTGATATACTCTTCGAGTGTCTCGAGAATATTGTTCTTGTTCTGCTGAAATATTGGCGTCCACATGGCGGGCGAACTTTTTGCCAGCCGCACTGTAGAAGCAAATCCGCTGCCTGCCAGGTCAAAAATGTCTTTTTCGTTCTGTTCCTTCTGAAGTACAGTTTTTCCCAACATAAAAGAACTGATGTGAGAAAGGTGAGAAACATAGGCGATATGCCTGTCATGCGAGGCAGGATCCATATACCTGATGCGCATTCCCAACTTCTGAAAGATCTCCAGGGCTCTTTCCTGAAGTTTAAAAGCCGTTTTCTCTACCTCACAAATGATGTTGGTCTTTTGATGAAAAAGGGTTTCTACAGCCGCTTCGGGACCCGAGAATTCGGTTCCGGCAATGGGGTGGGCTGCAAGGAAATTCCTTCTATTTGGGTGTGCTGCTATTGCTTCACATAAGCCTGCCTTGGTTGAACCCGCATCAAAAATGAGCGTGTTGGCCCCCACCGCATCCAAAACCTGAAGAGCAACTTTTTTGGCCACGTCAACCGGCACTGCAATAATCACCACATCTGCATCTTTCGCTTCTTCTAAAGTTGCCGCGCAGTCAATAAGTTTAAGCTCCTGGGCCTTTAGCAGGTGTGCCTCACTGGCATCACTGCCCGAGATCTCAACCTCCGGAAAAGCCTTTTTAAGCCCCAGTGCAAAAGAGCCGCCAATTAAACCCAGACCTATAATGTGAACCTTCATGCCGTCAATCTATTACAGGCTTTAATAATATTTTCTTCGGAAGCGCATAAAGAAAACCGGATGTAGCCTTCTCCCTGACTTCCAAAAATGAATCCGGGGGCTGCGAAGATGTGATATTCCTTCAACAGATGTTCCACAAATCCTTCCGAAGTATTTCCTTCAGGGACTTTGCACCACAGGAACATTCCTGCCTGATCTTCAGAAAAACTGCATTTTAAAGCTGTAGCGAGCTTCCGGATTTCTTCTTTACGGCGCATGTAAATCTTGTTCTGCTCCTTAAACCATTCCTGCGGAAGCCTTAAAGCCATTGCTGCTCCCGCCTGAAGTGGAAAGAACATCCCACTGTCCATATTTGTCTTTACTTTGAGTACAGAATTTATATTCTTTTCACTGCCGCAAAGCATACCAATTCTCCAACCAGACATATTGAAGCTCTTACTCAGGGAATTAAGTTCCATTATTCCTTTCAAATCACTTGAATATTTCAGGATGCTCTCCGGCTCCTCGTTGAGGATGAAGCTATAAGGATTGTCATTTACAATAAGGATGCTGTGCTTTTTTCCGAAGGCAATCAACTTCTCAAAAAGCTCTTTTTTGGCCACTGCTCCTGTAGGCATGTTAGGATAATTCACCCACATGAGCTTTACCTTGCTTAGATCTCTTTTTTCAAGCTCCTCAAAATCGGGCAACCAACCGGTTTCTTCTTTTAGATCATATAAAACTGTACTCGCTCCAACAAGTCGGCTTACGGCAGCATAGGTAGGGTAACCGGGATTTGGCACCAGCACTTCATCACCTTCATTTAAAAAAGCCATGGATATATGGGTAATCCCTTCTTTGCTACCCATTAAAGGAAGGATCTCCGTTTCATGATTTAGACCTACATTATAGAAATTCTTGTAGAACTCCGCTATAGATTTTCTGAAATCATTGGTTCCTCTATACGGCTGGTACTGGTGTGCCGATGGGTTGAGCAACGCCTGGTGCAGGGCCGTCATCACCTGCGGTGGCGGCTGTAGATCTGGACTTCCTACGCCGAGATTTATGATGGGTTGCCCCGAATCCTGTAGCGCCCTTACTTCCTTTAGCTTTGTTGAGAAGTAGTATTCTTCTACATGGTCTAGTCTGTTAGCCTGTGCGATCATAATAAGCCGTTTTTATAAATTCCTAACACCTTTAATTCTTCGGTTAACTCTGAAAGTATCTTTAAAACTTTCTCTAATTCCTCTTCTTCCTGAAAAAGCACATCAATAAAGAATGCATATTTCCATGGTACATCTATCACCGGTATGCTTTGTATCTTGGTCATATCAAGATCAAAATCCCGTAGAATATTGAGCACGCTTACCAGGCTTCCTCTTTTGTTTTCCAGGACAAATTTTAATGAAGCCTTATTTGCGCCGGTAACCACGGGAGCCGCATTCTTTGAGGAAAGCACAAGGAAACGGGTAGAATTGCTCTTCATGGTTTGTATGCCTTCCTGCAAAATTTCAAGATCGTAGATATTTGCAGCGGCTTTACTGGCCACAGCTGCAACACCGGTAAGCTTTTGCTCCCTAATTCTTTTGGCAACCTCGGCTGTATCGGTATCTTCAATAAGTTCTATGTGTGGATGATCTTTAAAAAAGCTTTGACATTGCAGGAGGGCCATTGGGTGAGAACACACCTTTTTAATATCGGTGATCTTTTGCCCCGGCAGCACCATAAGGTTCATAAAAATTGGGATGTAATGCTCGCCTTTTATTTGTAGGTTATTATCATCAATAAGGGCGTAATTAGGGAGAATAGTACCCGCAGTAGAATTCTCTATCGCCATTACAGCACTTACAGAACGATTGGTCAATAAACTATCTACAACTTCTCTAAATGACTGGCACTCGTCTACCGGCACTTCCTTTCCAAAATACTCTCTGGCTACCTGGTGGTGAAAAGATCCTTTTATTCCCTGTATGGCTATTTTTTCCTGCATATATTTTTACGGCAAAAAAAAATCCCGATGCTTACATCGGGATTTCAGTTATAATATTGGTTAATTATACGGCACTCCCGATCTTATCTCTGAAATAGAAATAAAAATAATACCAGGCGTTCCAGATAAATAAATTGTTCATTTTTCTCTTTGTGAAAAGCTAATGTAGCATATATTTTCAAAAAAGAATGATTTTTTCTGAAAAAATCACGAGAACGATTTCGTTAATTTTAACAACATTTGAATTCTTCTGAATAAATTTTCTGCCTTATAAAAAAGATGATTTACTTTTGAAAAAAAGCTGTTATGTCAATACTGGTAAACAAGGTCTCTAAATATTACGGAGAACAAAAAGCCCTCGATGAAGTTTCCTTTTCTATTCAAAAAGGGGAAATTGTCGGCTTTCTTGGTCCTAACGGGGCGGGTAAATCTACTTTAATGAAGATCCTTACCGGTTATTTACAGCCTTCTTCGGGCGAAGCCACTGTAAACGGTTATCCCCTTACAGAAGATATGTTGCAGGCGCAGAGAAGCACAGGATATTTACCCGAACACAACTCCCTTTATACCGATATGTATGTGCGGGAATACCTGGAATTTAACGCCCTTATATATAAGGTGCCAAAAAGCCGGATTGAAGAGGTGATTCTGCAAACCGGACTTCTTCCCGAAGCTAATAAAAAGATCGAGCAGCTTTCAAAAGGTTACCGGCAACGGGTAGGTCTCGCAACGGCACTACTGCACAACCCCGATGTACTTATTCTCGACGAACCCACTACCGGCCTCGATCCCAATCAACTGGTAGAGATTCGGGAATTGATCAAGACAATTGGAAAGGAAAAAACCATCTTTCTCTCCACCCACATCATGCGGGAAGTAGAAGCTTTATGCGAGCGCGTGATCATCATCAACCACGGAAAGATCGTGGCCGATAAGCGGCTGGAGGAACTACGTGATGAGCAGGTGCAGATTATTGAAGTCGAGTTTGATTACCGCATTGAAGAAGTCGCACTCAATCGCTTACCCCACCTTATGAACCTCAAAAACACCGGCGGATTTGTGTACGAACTCTATTTTGACACTGAAAAAGACATGCGTCCCACGGTTTTCGATTTTGCACATGACAACGGATTAAAGACCTTACAGCTCAACCGGAAGAATAAGAACCTGGAGAATTTATTTTCGGAGCTAACACTGAAGAAGTAGAGTTTTTCTACCCGACCTGCAAGGTTTTGAAAACCTTGTAAGTCTTTTTTTGCGATATAAACCTACAAGGTCAAAAAAGACCTTGCAGGTTTGATGATAACCCGGCACAGATTGCAAATCTGTGCCAGCGAAACAGATAGCGCGGATCTGTGATCCGTGCTGATTGAAGGAACTAAACCAAATATTATTTGAAAATCAACTTTCCTGTATAAAAACTTTCTATCTCCACTACTGGCGGACGGTTTACTGAAATAACATCACCGGTACTTCTTATTTCCCCTTTCAACACCTGCTGCGGATTAACAAACAACTTATTTGTTCCCCGGTGCTGAATCTCTACAGTTCCGGCAATTAGTTCCTGTGCCTCTACCCTGCCATCGCCGTTGGCGATATACAGGTTGAGATAATCGGTCTCACCGCGAAGGAAGAAATTGGAAAAATCATCTCCCGTTACCCGCACATAATCTGACACCAGGTGCAGGTCAAAATCCCCCACTGTGTACACTCCTTTTGCATCTTCCTGGTTAAGGCTGCGCAGCCAAATGTTTGAAAAATGTAATTCTCCCACACTTCTTATCACCCTGTTCCCTGCATTTTGAAGCCAGGTGAGGTTAGGCACAGTTACATGAACCGATGTAATATCATAATCTCTCACAAAGTTACAGCCGTTGCCATTCCGAAGAATGAGTCGGCCGTCCACTACTTCAGCAGAAATTTCATTCATCAGGTTTTCCCCTGTTTGCACTACAACTTTATGTTCTTCTCCCTGTTCAATAAAAAGTTCAATATCTTCATACACCATGAGCTCTTCAAAAGGCTCAACCTGCAACTCTTTTTCGATCATGCTTCCGGCGGATTGAAAACAATCGGGAGCATCTTCAGTATTGCAAGCCATAAAAAGCATCAGGCTCAAAAATGGCAAAATCGGAAGAGATTTTTTCGGCAGCTGTTTCATAAGCGATAACCTATTGAGAATTCGACCGCTTCGGCATTTGCCCCGTGAGAACGCACTGTTACAGATCCAAAAATGTCATTCCAGATCTCCCTTTGCAAACCTATCCTGTTATATACTCTATCCACATACTTATCATAAGGGTAGTAAACGTAGTACCCAAGATGGGTAATCAAGGAAAGTTTTTTGAAAGTGAGTTGATGCCCTGCAAATACCCCCACGCGCTTTGCATCTTCATCACCCGTAGTGCCAACCAGTGGAAAAGCGACCGAATAATAGTAAATATACTCCTGCATGGCGCGGGAAAGGAACAATTCTGCTCCTGCCTGCAGGGTACTCTTATGATTCAAAGCCTTATCTGCATAAGCCGAAAGGGTTAAAAAAGGGTAGGATTCTGAGCCTATTACACCTGTAGTATTCACCCCGCTACGTAAAACAAAGTTGTACCGAAAGGGAGCCGAAAATGGCTTTTTTGGCTCCTTAGGTATATATGTTCTTTCCAGATCATGGTTCAAATCGTAATTGAGCCCCATGCTCAATGCCAGGGTATTCGTAGAGCTGTTGGGCGACTTAAAATCGGCATTGGAATAATGAATGAGCGAAAGACCGGTTTGGAATCCCAGGCCACCGATGATATTTTCGAACTGCAGATTCCCGGTAAAAATAGTGGAGCTAAGAAGCCGGGAGCCATAGGCGTTGTTGCGGTAATTCTTATCGGGATGATAAGGACTGGTGGTCACTGCCAGCCCCTGACCCACTTTTAATAAAAGGTGCCGCTTCAGAAAATAAAATCCAAGGTGCGCATAGGCTCCAAAATTCTCTCCTAAATGCTCATTTTTGAGATCCTGGTAGGAGAGGGAAAAACCAACATTAGGGTAGTTATAGCGACTTTCCCATGCCTCTTCTCCATAGGTCTTGCGGTTAAAATGCAGGAGCACCCCATAAGGATGCCCGGTAATTAAATGAGAAATATTGGGATTGTGTTCCCAAATGCTTCCGTAGAAATAATTTGCCTCTACCGAATAATGCTTCTCCTGGGAAAAAGCATTCGCAGCAAACAGGAAAACGAGAAACAATAATTTTCGCATGAGCGGCCGGTGCGACTATCTATTTATTGACCGGCGAACCGTTCAGGATAACTTCTGTAGTGATCTCGGCTGTTTTTTCGAGCATTTTGGCCACAGAGCAATATTTTTCCAAAGAAAGATCTACTGCTCTTTTTGCTTTATTTTCGGGAATATCTCCGTCAATAATAATCTTTAAATGAATTCTCGTGAACACGTTTGGTATAGCCCCATCGACTCTGAATCCTTCTACATCCATCTCGAGATTGGTCATCTCCAGTTGCTGCTTTTTAAGGATCATTACAATGTCTATACTGCTGCAACCGGCAATACCCATAAGCAGTAATTCCATAGGACTCGCGCCCTGCGGATTGGGTTCGCTCTTATTGTCGAGATGTACTACATCTCCACGTTCATTTTTGGTTTCAAATTGGTAATTCTCGTTGAGTCTCTTAAGATGGATTTTCATTTATCAGTGGCTTTGCACAAAGTTAGGAAAAAACTTTTCTTTAATTCCACCCCCAACCCTTCCCAGGGGGAAGGGAGTAAAATGAAATACAACAATGGAAGTAAATTAGAATAGATTTATCCAATACTCTGTACCACTTCCCGCTTGGCTTCTTTTTTGATTCCGTCAAATCCCTGTACCCCGCCAACGGTAGTATACTTTAATACATATTTTTTATTAGGATTGATACGCTGATAGGCACTCTGGCACATAATGGCAGCTTCGTGGAATCCGGAAAGGATGAGCTTCAACTTTCCTTTGTAGGTGTTGACGTCTCCGATAGCATAGATCCCCGGAATGTTGGTCTGGTAATCATAGGAATTATCAACCTTTATAGCATTTTTCTCTATTTCCAGTCCCCAGTTCGCCATAGGGCCGAGCTTTGGAGAAAGTCCGAATAACGGGATGAAATGATCTGTAGGTTTAAGCTCCTCCCCACGGGCAGTATCATTATGCCTAATCACCACCTGTTCCAGATCTCCTTCGCCTCTAAGTCCTACGACTTCAGCATTGGTAATTAATTCAACCTTTCCCAGTTTGGCAAGTTCAGAAAGACGTTCTACCGAATCAAGTGCGCCTCTAAATTCATTTCTCCTGTGAACAAGAGCAACTTCAGCAGCGACATCGGCCAGGTAAATTGCCCAGTCTAAAGCGGAATCTCCTCCCCCGGCAATAACCACTCTTTTGTCGCGGTACACTTCAGGATCTTTTATAAAGTAAGCCACCCCTCTATCCTCAAAATCTGTAATATTTGGAATTGGCGGCTTACGGGGCTCAAAAGAACCCAGACCACCGGCAATAGCACCTACCGGCGAATTATGCTGAGTACCTTTATTTGTGGTCACCACAAAAGTGTCATCCTCCAGCTTTTCGATAGTCTCGGCCCGTTCACCAAGGGTAAAGCCCGGACTAAAGGGTTTGATCTGCTCCATCAGATTATTCACCAGGTCCCCTGCAAGTATCTCAGGAAAAGCCGGAATATCGTAAATAGGCTTCTTTGGATAGATTTCTGAGCATTGCCCTCCAGGCTGCGGCAAAGCATCTATTAAATGAGTTTTTAGCTTTAAAAGTCCCGCTTCGAATACGGTGAACAATCCGGTGGGTCCGGCTCCTATGATGAGGATATCTGTCTTAATCATTACTTACTTTTTTTGCTTTTAAGGATTCGGTTATTTTGTTCATCTGGTTTACTTTCTCATCAAAATCTCCCTTGATGGTCGAGCGGTACTCATTTAAATTCTCAACCATCTGATTGATATTTTCGGGGATCACCTCTTCAAAAAACTGCCGCAGGCGCTTTGCTGTGGTGGGGGATTTTCCGTTGGTTGAAATAGCAATTTTCACGTGGCCTTTATTGACGATCCCGCCCATGTAGAAATCACACAAATGAGGAGTATCTGCAATATTGGCCAGCAAAAACCTCTTCTTGGCGTGGGTGTAAATTCTTTTGTTTAGTTTCTCATCGTTTGTTGCAGCTATTACCACGTGCCGCTTTTTAAGCTGTTTCTTTTTGTACCTGCTTTTGGTGATCTTTAAACCATGTTTTTTGGCGAGGGATTCAGTTTCCGGAAGGAACTCTTTTGCCACCACCTCAACATTAGCATTGGGACTGGACTTCAGTAAAAAATGCAGTTTTTCATGCCCCACATTTCCGCCACCAACAATGAGGATATTCAGCTTATTAACCTTTAAAAATACCGGGTACAACTCGTTTCTTTCTTCCATAATCCAGCCCCCTAGCCCACAAAGGGGGAATTTATATATTGCTTCTCTTCAATAACATTTTTAAGAACGGCTTTCAAAGATGTTCTTTCGTTTACTACCTCTCCTATGACAATAATTGCCGGGGAAGAAAGCTTTTTATCAGAAACCACCTTTTCAATATTTTTGATGTTGCCGAAACCTGATCTTTCATTCACGGTAGTACCATTCTGAATTATCCCCACCGGAGTATTTTCTTTTCCGAAGTGAGTAAAAATGTCAACAATCTCATTGAGTTTCCCCATCCCCATAAGAATGACTACGGTTGCGGTAGATTGAGCCGCCAGCCGGACATCTTCTGAAAGTTTACGTTGAGTGGTTGTTCCTGTGATCACCCAAAAGCTTTCTGAAATTCTTCTTTTAGTCAGCGGAATTCCCAAATTGGCAGGTACAGCAATAGACGAGGTAACCCCTGAAACGACTGCTGTATCAAGACCTTTACTTCGGGCGTAATCAATTTCTTCAGATCCGCGTCCAAAGATGAAAGGATCACCGCCTTTTAGCCGGACAACATGGCCTCGTTCCCGGGCATATTTGACTATCAGATCATTAATTTCATCCTGAGAATAGTGGTGACTACCGTTTCGCTTCCCCACAAAAATATGTTCAGCCTGCGGTGCATAATCCAGTAATTCTCTGTTGATAAGGGCATCGTATAATACCACATTGGCTGCTTTCAAAATATTCACAGCTTTCATGGTGATCAATTCGGGGTCTCCCGGACCAGCCCCTACTACGCTTAATTTTGGTTCATTATACATTTTGCACCTCCTTTGTTCTATAGGCATCTACCCGCTTAAGGAATAGCTGCGCATCTTCTAAATATTTTTTGGCGAATTCTTCTGTAGGTTCGTGCTCATTCATTTGATACACAAATTCCCTGAAAGAAGTTGAAAGTTCTATTTTCCCGGTTTCCACAAAGAATTCATCAAATTGCGCTATAATTCCCGCCTGGGTGTTAGCTGCAAGGTTCTCTGACAACAACAAAGCTTTCGCTGAATTGACCAAAGAAGAATAGGAATGGTAAATACTATCTGACCAGACTTTTCTTTCAAAAGCACTCCTGGCATTGTCTATTTTTTCCTCACTTTCAAAAAGCAGGGTGGCAATAAGGTCAATGACTACCCCGGCACATTCCCCTACGCCAACTGCCTGAATGTATGGCTGCGTATGCCCCCAGTCCACAAAATCTTCAGGTACAATCGTGCTGGTATCTGAAAGTTCTTTGAGCAGATCGTAGAAATAGGTTCTGCCCTGCCTGTCGTAATAATTCACAAACTTCTCATCGGCAGTTGCATTTGTTTCAAAATCATTCAGCAGCAATCTCAGAGCCTGTGGCCCACGTTTACTGGGCACCTTAATTACTTTATCTGCAAACCTGCCTTCCCCGTTTCCAAGAGTGCCGCCTCCAAGCAATACCTGCAGGGCCGGGGCTACAGCTTTCCCTACTTTTATAGACATTCCCTGAAAACCTATCTCGGCCATATTGTGCTGCCCGCAGGCATTCATACATCCGCTTATCTTGATGGTGATATCGCGGCCATTCACGAACTGCGGATATTCTTCTTTGAGCACATCCTCCAGCACATCTGCTATTCCTGTGCTGCTGGCAATTCCGAGATTACAGGTATCTGTTCCCGGGCAGGCGGTGATATCAACTGTTTTATTGTATCCTGCTTCAGCAAGACCTAATTCGTTTAGAGCAGTATAAAAGAAAGGCAGCAGCTCCTCCCTTACATGACGCATTAAAATATCCTGCCTTAGGGTAAACCTCAGCTCGTTCCCTGCATAATCTCTAATAAGATCGGCAAGTTTTCTTGCGGCACCGGTATAGAAATCTCCGAGCGGAACTCTCACTCCAACAGCATATAATCCCTGCTGTTTTTGAGCGGACACGTTGGTATTCTTCCACTCTTCGTATGCTTTCCGATCCTGAATATTTACTTCAGGAATTTCAACTTTTGGAAGGTCCGGTTCATTTTTAAAACCTTCGAGATCAAATTTCACAGCTTCTTTGGAAAGAGCCGTCTGCTGTTCTTCAACCAGTTCCATAAAGGCTTCTTTTCCTATATCTTTTATAAGATATTTCATTCTGGCTTTCATCCTTTTCGCACGCTCGCCGTGACGATCAAAAACTCTTAAAACTCCTTCAATAAGCGGAATGATCTTTTCAGCCTCCAAAAATTCGAAAAGTTCATCGGCATGCCGCGGCTGCGAACCTAGTCCGCCGCCGAGCATTACTTTGAATCCGCGTTTGTCATCTTTGATCTTGGCTATAAAGCCGAGGTCGTGGATATAACTTAGCGCCGTATCTTCTTCTGAAGCCGAAAAAGAGATCTTGAACTTTCTTCCCATTTCCTGGCAGATGGGATTCCGTAGAAAAAACTGAAATGCAGCATGTGCATAGGGAGAAACATCAAAGGGTTCCTTCACATCAATTCCTGCGGTGGGAGAGGCCGTGATGTTACGCACCGTATTTCCACAGGCTTCACGGAGAGTAATGTCATCTTTTTCCAGCTGCGCCCACAACTCGGGGGTCCTATCAAGACTTACATGATGTATCTGGATATCCTGCCGGGTGGTAATATGCAATCTTCCGGTTGAATATTCATCGGAAACATCGGCTATACGGTGCAACTGCTGAGAAGTCACCTTCCCAAAAGGCAATTTTATACGCACCATTTGCACCCCTTCCTGGCGTTGCCCGTAAACCCCACGCGCTAACCTGAGACTCCTGAACTTCTCTTCGTCTGCCTTTCCTTCCCTGAACAACCTGATCTTTTTTTCAAGATCTATGATGTCCTGTTGTACAATGGGATTTTCTATTTCGGTTCTAAAACTTTGCATCTTCTGTTTTTTAAAAATTATATCAGGCGGTTAAGCGTGAAGTCCACATTCCCGGTTGGTTAGCACTTTGGTAGGATCAAAATATCTGAATTCGTTGGGGAGGTTGTTTTCAACAAGATATTTGTCCAGCTTTTCATCACTCCAGTGGTAAAACGGACTCACTTTTAGGATTCCATCTTTGCTGTAACTCAAAATGCCAATGCTGTCACGAAAAGCAGTTTGACCTTTCCGTAGGTTTGTAAACCAAACATCTGGCTCATGCTCCTGCATGGCACGTTGGAAAGGCTCGAGTTTTACCTGCCGGGTAAACTCGGCATGATTGGGATCGTCTACCTGGGGTACCCCTTCAAAAATGGCATCCCGGTAGGCTGCTGTTTGCAAAGGCATATACAGCTTCACATTAAGATCTAACTTATCAATCACTTCTTTGGCATGCCTGTAGGTTTGGGGGGTGTTATATCCTGTATCACACCAAATCACTTTTATAGCAGGCAGAATATTTGTACATGCGTGCAGGATTGCAGCTTCATATGGTCTGAAATTAGTGGTGACCACAGGCCGGTTACAATTATCAATTACCCATTGTATGACCTCTGCGGGAGGAATTCCCTGCAGGTGCCTGTTGAAAGTATCAAGCTCGTCTTGTGTAAATTTTTTCATATCTATTCCTTTCCAAAGTTGATCTTGTTCCATATTCTTTCGTGTCCAAAGTAGAGCAGCATCTTAGTGATCACTTCTACTGTTCCTATTGCCAGTGCAGTCTTAATCTCCCCGGTTAATAACCAGGATACAAGTATGGTATCAAGGGTTCCTATTATCCTCCAGCTTATTGCTTTAGCTATGCTCCGTACCGGCTTTTCTGAAGTCTTGGCTTTCTTTTCACTTCTCCTGGAGAACACCTGATCTAATATCATAATCATTTTTTTTAATCCTATTGCCCTATCGGAATAGTAGGTTAATAGACAAAGAAAATAAAATATTTCTCTAATTTGGCTGTTGCTGCCAATTATTTACATTTTAATTAACCCGTACCTGTTATTGTTTTGTTATATCTGCAAGGGTATTATTGCCCAGCACCTTCAAAGTACTGTCCCGCACCTGTATCATAAGCTGGTGCACAGAGCAGGTCACCTCGTCTTTGCAATCATCGCATTTCTCATAGTAGTTGAGACTCACGCAGGGCACCATTGCAATAGGTCCTTCAAGGATCCTTATTACCGTGGTCATGGGGATTTCAGCAGGATCCTTAATGAGGTAATATCCTCCTCCCTTCCCTTTTTTAGCCCCCAAAAATCCAGCTTTGCGCAGTTGCACTAAAATACTTTCCAAAAATTTATGGGAAATATTTTCACTTTCGGCAATCTCTGCAGTTTGTACAGGCTTTTTCGAGGGCTGCCTTGCAATGTAAGTCAGCGCTTTTATCCCGTATTTCGTCTTTTTTGAAAGCATAGTGCGAAGATAATTATTTATCTCCTTTCTATGCTGCCAAATCGCGATTTCCGGTTGCTGCTGAATTACATTCATTATCTCTATGCTTCAAAATTTAATGCTCTTTGGATATCCGCAAAAATATCCTCTACATGCTCCAGCCCTACCGATATCCTTACCAGCCCCGGGGTAATTCCCGCTTCCAGTCTTTCTTCTTCTGTGAGTCTTCCGTGCGTTGTTGATGCCGGATGGGTGACAATGGTCCTGGTGTCTCCCAGGTTGGCCGACCTGGAACAGAGTTGCAATTTGTCAATGAATTTCCTCCCTGCTTCAAGCCCGCCCTTTATTTCAAACGAAATGATATTTCCCCCTTGCTTCATTTGTTTTTTCGCCACCTCATATTTAGGATGGGATTTCAAAAATGGATATTTCACGTTTTCGGCATTTTCTTCTTTTTCTAAAAGTTCAGCTATTTTGAGAGCATTATCACAATGCCTTTCCAGCCTTACCGGCAGGGTCTCCAGACTTTTAGACAAGATCCAGGCATTGAACGGGGACAAAGCCGGACCTGTATTGCGTGAGAACAGGTAAATTTCCCTTATCAGGTCTGCCCGACCAACAGTAACACCGCCAAGTACTCTTCCCTGCCCGTCAATTAACTTGGTGGCCGAATGTATCACCAGGTCAGCCCCAAATTTGATCGGGTTCTGCAGGTAAGGCGTGGCAAAACAGTTGTCAATAATAAGCAGCAGGTTATGTTTTTTGGCTATTCTTCCCAGGTTCTCCAGGTCCAGAATGTCAACTCCGGGGTTCGTGGGGGATTCGGCAAACAGGATCTTTGTTTCGGGTCTTATGAGACTTTCGATCTTTTCCTCTTCATTGACATTAAAGTAGCTGTGTGAAATGTTCCACTTCGGAAAGTATTTCGTGAAAAGACTGTGAGTAGACCCGAAGATAGATCTTGCCGAAACTATATGGTCACCACTGTTGAGTAGGGTTGCCAGGGTGGAATATACAGCCGACATGCCCGTGGCAAAAGCAAAGCCTGCCTCTGCACCTTCCAAAAGTGCCACTTTTTCAGCAAATTCTGAAGTATTCGGATTGCTAAACCTGCTGTAAATATTACGTTCCTGTTCTTCAGCAAAAGCAGCCCTCATTTCTTCGGCATCTTCAAAAATATAACTCGAAGTGAGAAAAAGTGGTGAAGAATGCTCCTGATATGGAGTCCGCTCCAGTTGAGTTCGTATTGCTGTTGTTTCAAAATGTGACATAGCTTGTTCTATAATTTTTCTGCTAATTGAAGAATATCCGAAACCACTCCCCGCGCTGTTACTGCTGCTCCGGCACCGGCTCCCTGGATTACCAGTGGCCGCTCCCCGTAAGATTCGGCGTAGATCTCAAAAGAAGAATCGGCATGTTTTAGAGCCCCAAAGGCAGAAGCTTTCTTCTCTTTTACCAGCTTCACCTCAAGGGTGCCCCGGGTGACATCCAGCTCTCCTACATGCCTTATCACCTCATCCTGTTTGAGATCCTGCTTCAGGTTAAGAAAAAACGGATTCAGCTCTTCCTTCTTTTCCTGAAAATTTTTCAAGCTGGATTCCCCATTGAGATGTGCCGGCACCAGATCCTGAATTGTTATTTCTTCAAACTCCTTTTCCAGCCCCAGCTCTCTTCCAAGGATGAGTAACTTTCTGGCCACATCTTTACCCGAAAGGTCTACCCGCGGATCGGGCTCTGTGAATCCTTTTTCGCCGGCTTCAGCAAGAATTTCAGAAAAAGCTTTGTCTTCCTCACAATAGGTGTTAAAAATGTAACTAAGAGAACCTGAAAATACACCTCTCACCCTTGTCACCCGCTCGTTAGACCTGTAAAAGTTGCGCAACGTTTCCACAATGGGCAAACCGGCGCCCACATTGGTCTCATAAAAGAAAAACCTATTGTGCTCCTGCAACTTTTGCCTTAAGCTTCCGTAGAATTTTGACGAGCGGGTATTCGCTACTTTATTAGCTGCCACTATATGAAACCCGGCCTCAATAAGATCAAAATACTTATCTACAAACTCCTCACTCGCCGTTGCATCTACAGCAATCAGGTTTTCATAGCCCTGCTTTTTCACATATTCAAGAATGTCCTCAAGTTTGTACGAAACACCTAATGTATTGAGATCGGCTTCCCAGGAGGGCTGCTGGTTCTCCTTTTAAAAATATGCCCTGGTAGAGTTTGCTATAACCGGCAGGTTGAGCTCCACCCCCTCTTTTTGACGGAGTGATTCGCGGGCTTCAAGCAATTGATCTACCAGTTTACTCCCTACGTTACCGGTTCCACACAGGACTATATTTATTTTCTTCATTATGAGTGACATTTTGTTTAAAAATAGGTTTTAGAATTTGTGACAGCTGCTCGTATTCAATAAGAAACGCATCGTGCCCGTGAATTGATTTAATCTCGCTATAGTGTATATTCTTTTTCTCTACGGAAAGCTCCTCGTATGTTTCCCTTATTTCCTCCGGAAGAAAAAACAAGTCGGAATCAATTCCTATCAGGTAAATATTCCCGCTGATGGTTTGTGCTGCCGCTGAAGGTTTTCCTTTCCCTCCCGAAATATCGATAGTGGTTAGCAGGTGATTCATGAGCTTGTAGGCTGCCAGTTCATATCTTTGTTCCAGCTTCCTGCCGTGATGGCTCAGCCAATTGGCGACTTCAAACTGCGCATTAAGCTCATTCCTTTTTCTTCGGAATTTAGCCGAAAAAGATGCCGGTGTTCTATAAAAGGTCATGGCATGCATCCGGGCATCGTGAATGGGATCTGCCGAATTGTTGAGAATCTGATCCTGCACCTTGCACTGCCCCAGCACCCAGTCTGTCGCTTTAAGATCGGTGGCAATTGGGATCAGGTTCTTTATAAGATTTGGCCTTAACACGGCCAGGTGCCAGGCCAAAGCCCCGCCAATAGAGCCGCCAATGGCCGCAAAAAGCTCGTTGATGTTTAGTTTACCCAGAACCTCAGCAAAAATGCGTGCAACATCATCCAAAGTAAATTCGGTGTAATTGTGCAGCAAGTGCTCCCTGTTTTCGCTGGCACCGTTCCCGGGAACATTGATGGAGAGGATGGTGAATTTTTGGGTGTCAATGCACTTGCCCGGCCCTATAAGCTCATTCCACCAGCCATTCTCTCCCGTCACATTTGCGTTCCCGGTTAGCGCATGATTTACCAGCACCACGGGGGCTGTTCCCGCTTCCCTTCCAAAAAAGCGATAAAACACATGGATCTCCTGAAAGCTTCCTTCGGAATTTTTAAAATGGGGAAATGTTATTTCCTGTAACATAGATTCTCGTTTGTCTGGGACAGAGGAAGTATTTCCCGGCTGCCCACAGATTGTTTATGCCGTTTTTGTTTCCTTCTTTTTAGAGATTTGTGCCAGCGCCTGTTCTAGATCAGCTTTAAGATCTTCGAGGTCTTCAAGCCCTACAGATAGCCTTACCAGGTCTTTAGTTACCCCTGTAGATTCCTGCTGTTCATCGTTGAGTTGTTGGTGGGTGGTGCTTGAAGGGTGAATAATTAGTGATTTTGTATCGCCAATATTAGCCAGCAGGGAGAAAAGCATTGTTTCATCAACCAGTACCTTTGCAGCTTCATAGCCACCTTTCACCCCAAAAGTAATGAGCCCACTTTGCCCTTTTGGAAGGTATTTTTGCGCCAGTTCGTAATATTCGCTGCTCTCCAGCCCCGGGTAATTTACCCAGCTGACTTCTTCTTTTTGCTGAAGCCATTTTGCAAGAGCCAAAGCATTTTCGCTGTGCTTTTTGATTCTGATCTCCAGCGTCTCCAGCCCCTGAATAATTTGAAAAGCATTAAACGGACTCAGTGCAGCACCAAGATCCCGTAAACCTTCAATCCTGACTTTTGCAATAAAAGCCGCTTCTTTTAAAGCCTCGTGGTAAACCAGTCCGTGATAACCCGGGGAAGGTTCGGTGAATTCAGGGAATTTTCCGTTGGCCCAGTCGAACTTTCCTGCATCAATGATGACTCCGCCAAGGGAAGTCCCGTTGCCGCCAATGTATTTTGTAAGGGAATGGATCACCAGGTCGGCTCCGTGTTCAATTGGCTTTACGAGTGCAGAAGTCGCTACCGTATTATCAACGATAAAAGGCACTTTATGCTCTTTTGCCACTTTAGATATAGCCTGTAGATCGAGTACGTCAAGCTTTGGATTTCCTAAAGATTCCACGAAAACCGCACGGGTATTCTCTTTTACGGCATCGGCAAAGTTCTGTGCATCCTGTGGATCTACAAAAGTGGTGGTGATTCCTAATCTTGGCAGGGTTACACTTAACAGGTTGTAAGTTCCGCCGTAGAGACTGCTTGAAGCAACAATATGATCTCCGGCTTTGAGCAAGGTAAGCAGGGTGGTACTAATGGCTGCAGTTCCCGAAGCTGTCACTACTGCAGCAATCCCGCCTTCGAGGGCTGCCAGTCGTTGTTCCAGCACATCGTTCGTGGGATTGTTTAACCGGGTGTAGATAAAGCCCGGTTCTGCCAAAGAGAAAAGGTTCGCAGCGTGGTCTGAATCTTTAAAGACGTAAGAAGTGGTTTGATAAATCGGAACAGCCCTTGTCCCTCCGTTGGCTGTTACGTCATGTCCTGCATGCAGGGTGTTGGTCGAAAATTTTTGTGGTGTACTCATTGGTTTAAGGTTTAAGGTTTAAGGAAAAATGGATATTTGTTAATTGTTCATTGTTGCTAGTTATCGGTTCCCGGTTCTCAGTTGTCGGTTCTCAGTTGTCGGTTCTAGGTTCTCAGTTGGTGCTTAAAAAAGCCACGAATTCTCGAATGTTTCTAGATCTTTTCACTTTTCCCAAGTTGGAATTTGGTACTTGATACTTGTGGTGCTTGGTGCTTCTTTACTGATCATTGCTAATTGTTAATTGCTAATTGTTTAAAAAGAAAAAATCCCTTTGGCTGGCTTGCCAAAGGGATTTTTAGTACTCATATATAACTAACTTAGATCCTCATTTTTTGGCAATAGCTGGGGGTGTGCACATCATGCACATCATCATACAACACATCATTTTTGCTATTGCCGGGTAAATTTTCATTTTTTTTGTTTTAGCTTTTCCAGCTTGTTTTTTAATACGGTTCCAAAAATGCCATTTTTGAGACCTCTTTTTTTTATCTCGACTAAAGTAAATTTCTCCGGGGCAAGCCCACGGAGCATTATATAGGAGAACACGTTTTCAGACTTTAAACATTTACTAACGAGGCAAGCCTCGGAGTATTTACCCCCTTAGAATAAAAAAGCCGCTGCGGTGGCAGCGGCTTTTTGCAATTTTTATCTTTTCAGGATCATGCAATAGAGCGCGCTGCGGAAGTTTTCCACATCATGCACATCATAATACAAATTACCTGGTTCATTTCTTTGTTTGTTCTGTCACAAAGTTAACGACAGAAAACTTTAAGGAACAAATAAAATTTAAATTAATTTAAATTTTTGAGGATTGACGGGGGGTTTGCAGTTCGTAGATATCTATTTCAGGAGTGATTTTAATGCTGTCTCAGGTTTCACGCTAAGGCCGCAAAGTATATCGCCGAGATCGCAGATATCTATCTTTACTATTCCTGTTAATTGATCATTGCTCATTGCTACTTGTAACCCGCGCTAAGGATTGAGCAGCTGTTGGAGCTCTTGCCAAACCAGGGTTACACCCACGAATTCAGGAATAATTAAAATACTATTTTAAGGTTTCTCGCTAAGGCCGCAAAGTATATCGCAGAGATCGCAGATATTATCTTTACTATTCCTGTTAATTGATCATTGTTAATTGCTAATTGTAACCTCGCGCTAAGGATTGAGCGGTTGTTGGAGCTCTCCCAAAGCCGGGAGGTTTGGGGAAGCGACCCGCGAAAGCCTGACGGTGCGACCGGCAGGGAGAACCGGAGCGCCCAAATTATTCTTAATAACGAAGATAAAGCCGCCCCGATTTAAAACAATTTTTATACATTTGCTGATGATAAATCACAGGGAAAAATTTGACTGATTGCAACCCTCTAAAATGCTAAAGCAGTGACAACTACTCTAGCGCTTCTTGTCAAATTTTTTCTGAATTAAAATCTTAAAATAAAGAAGCATGCCATATTTATTTACTTCAGAAAGTGTTTCTGAAGGCCACCCCGATAAAGTTGCTGACCAGATTAGCGATACTCTTCTTGATAATTTCCTTGCCTTTGACCCCGAATCTAAAGTTGCCTGTGAAACCCTGGTGACTACAGGACAGGTGGTGCTTGCCGGCGAAGTAAAGAGTGATACTTACCTTGATGTGCAGTCTATTGCCCGCGATGTGATCAATGATATTGGTTACACCAAGGGAGCTTATAAATTTAGCGGGGACTCCTGCGGGGTGATCTCCCTGATCCATGAACAATCCCAGGATATTAGCCAGGGGGTTGACCGCGGAAACAAAGACGAACAGGGTGCCGGTGACCAGGGAATGATGTTTGGCTACGCCACTAAAGAAACTTCTAACTACATGCCGCTGGCCCTCGATATTTCTCATAAGATACTTATCGAGCTGGCAAAATTGCGCCGCGAAAATGACGAACTCACTTACCTGCGGCCCGACTCCAAGAGCCAGGTTACTATTGAGTACAGCGATGACAACATTCCGCAGCGCATTGTGGCTATCGTGGTCTCTACCCAACACGACGAATTTGATGATGATGACCAGCGAATGCTGGAAAAAATAAAGAAGGATATTGTTGAGGTCCTTATCCCGAGGGTGATCAAACAACTTCCGGAATATGTGCAAAAACTATTCAACGACAAGATCAAATACCATATTAACCCTACCGGAAAGTTCGTTATTGGCGGACCTCACGGAGATACAGGTCTTACGGGAAGAAAGATCATCGTAGATACGTACGGCGGAAAAGGAGCTCACGGCGGAGGTGCATTTTCTGGGAAAGACCCCAGTAAAGTAGACCGGTCCGCAGCTTACGCGGCAAGGCATATCGCCAAAAATCTTGTGGCTGCAGGAGTAGCCGATGAGGTTTTGATCCAGGTTTCTTATGCCATTGGGGTGGTAGAACCCACTTCTCTATTCGTGGAAACCTACGGCACCAAAAAAGTGGATATAAGCCACGGGGAGATTGCAGAAAAAGTACTGCAGATCTTTGATATGAGACCCGCTGCCATTGAAGAAAGACTCGGCCTTAGGAACCCGATTTACAGGGAAACCTCAGCTTATGGTCACTTCGGAAAAGAGCCGCGAAAAGAAAGAAAAGTATTCAAGAGCCCCTACAACGGAGAAAAAACCATTGAAGTAGACCTGTTTACCTGGGAAGCACTTGACTATGTGGACAAAGTAAAAGAAGCATTTGGGTTGGAGTAGGTTAGAGATTTGAGAGATCATAAACAAAACATCCAAATCCTAAGATAAAAAACCCGGTGCAAGGCACCGGGTTTTTTATTAGTTCAAAAGAACTGGATGTAGTAATATGTGATTTACAAATAGATTTGTGAATTTGCACTTTTTCAGAACCTGTACACAAATCCCAGCAGGTATTGATCGTTGCCACTGGAGAAGGTGAGCTGCATATTTTCCCGTTGGTAAGGGCTGGTAAAAATAAAACTGCTCCCAATGCCTACCACCGCCCCGGCAAGTATATCATAGCCGTCATGCCTTGTAGCATTGATGCGGCTGTAAGCTGTCCAACCTGCCAGCACATACCCGGGAATACTGTATTTAAAACCATACCTCTTGTGAATAAAGGAGGCCGCCTGAAAAGTAATTGACGTATGCCCCGAGGGAAAGGCCTGCCCCCACTGTTAAACGGGCGCCGCTTATTAATGGCATATTTAAGACCTGCTGTAACTGCCAGGTTGGTAGCAAAACCTTTGGTGAATTGCCAAAATCCCTTCCTGTCTTTCATCACCACGGTAGTGAGCGCTGCTGTTGCCGGCAAAGCCAGCAAAATAACATCACAACTGGTTTCTACTGCCTCGCTGTTGGGCTCAATGAGCTGTGCCTGTAAATTGGAAGGTATGCTCAATAAAAGGCCAAACAGGAAAAGAAATACAATCTTCTTTACCTGTGTGACAAACTTGTGCTGATCTTTAAATCATGATTTCAAAAAATGCTGCATTGATGAACTCTAAAATAAGGTATATTAAATAGTGGGCCTTCCTCCCGTAACCTGCACGGTAGAACCGGTCATGTAACTGGACCCTTCCGATGCCAGTAAGACAAAAGGTGCCGCAAATTCTGACGGTTGTCCCGGCCTTGCCAGCGGAGTATCTTTTCCAAAGGTTTCTACCTCATCCATTGGCATGGTAGACGGGATCAAGGGCGTCCACACCGGCCCCGGCGCTACACAATTGGCCCTGATTCCTTTTGGTGCCATGATTTGCCCGAGATTGGCTGTAAAGTTTTGAATGGCCCCTTTGGTGGCAGCATAGGCCAGCAGTTGTGGGTGTGGTTTATAGGCGTTGATAGAAGTGGTATTAATAATTGTACTGCCCGGTTTCATGTGAGGTTCGGCAGCTTTTACCAGGTAGAACATTGAATAGATATTGGTCTTGAAAGTCTTGTCCCACTCCTCACTGGGAATATCCTGTATCTTTTCTCTCGCCATTTGAAAGGCTGCATTGTTCACCAGTATATCTACCTGCCCAAACTCATCTACAGCTTTTTGGACGATCTTGCTGCAATGCTCTTCTTCACTTACATCTCCCGGCACCAAAACTGCCTTTTTCCCGGCCTTTATCACCCATTTGGCAGTTTCTTTTGCGTCATCGTGTTCTTCGAGGTAAGAGATCAGAACATTAGCTCCTTCTCTTGCAAAAGCAATTGCTACCGCTCTTCCAATCCCCGAGTCGCCGCCGGTAATAATGGCATTTTTGCCCTCCAGCTTGCCCGAGCCAATATAAGAATTCTCGCCGTGGTCTACTTTGGGATGCATTTTATCCTCTTTTCCCGGCGTGTCCTTCTGCCGCTCCTGATCTTTAAAAGGAGGTTGTGCTTCTTTCGTTTGTAGATGCTTCATTTCTTTATTGTCATCTTTCATAGCTTAAACTTTTTTGAAGAGGTTCCAAAAATGACATTTTTGACACCTCATGTTTCAGCCTGAATTTAAGAAAAGTAGCTCGCGACGAAGAAATGAAGGGAACTAAAGTTTTGCTAAAAGTCTATTTTAGTACATGTTGCGCTAAAAGCTTCTGCACCTCATAGACATTTACAGATTTATTGAACTTCCTGGAAATACTTGGATGCTGTTCAGAAGAGATCCATATCTTCAGCTCGGCATCAAGATCAAAAGTCCCTGCTGTTTCTACACTAAAGCGGGAAATACTCTTATAACTTATTGAAAGATATTGGGTCTTGCTTCCGGTGAGGCCTTGTTTATCTACCAAAATGAGCCGTTTGTTGGTGAAGATAAAGGTGTCCCTAAATATCTTAAAACCCGCTTCTATTACTTCGGAATCACAGAGCAGCTGCGCGAAATCGGATTTTAGTTCCTGATTGTCAACTGCACCGGCATTGCCCATAAGCGATGAAAAAATTCCCATGATGATCTCTGTTTTGACAGGAAATTTAAAACAAATATTCGAATCCCAAAGGCATCTGCATGCCAGTCTTTGAGAAAGCTTTAACAAGCTGCCTTTGCTTTAATGTCTATTTTTAGAAAAACCTTAAACTATGGCCTTCTTCGGAAAAGTTAGAAACACCATTAACCTGTTAAAGAACATTGATCTTGACCAACTGGCGAAGATCAATAAACAAATAGATCTTCAAGAAGCTATGCAAACCCTGGGGCAGCTGGATGAGAATCAGCTCAAGGGGCTCATGAAAATGCTGAAGACCAAGCGCCGGAAAGGTCAGCACGACCTGCCACCTATTGACGGCGATTTTTACAATCTCGACCTGAAACTGACCGAAGAGCAGCGGGAACTACAGCTGAAGGTGCGCAATTTCATGGAAGATGAAGTGCGGCCGCTGGTAAATGACCACTGGAACCGTGCGAAGTTTCCATTCGAGATTATTGAGAAATTCAAAAAACTCAACATTGCCGGAGTACCTTATGAAGGCTACGGCTGCCCCAATTTGCCATTTTTAATGGAGGGCGTTATTGCACAGGAAATTGCACGGGTAGATGTTTCTATCTCCACTTTCTTCGGTGTTCACAGCGGGCTGGCTATGGGTTCTATCTATCTCTGCGGAAGTGATGAGCAAAAAGAGGAGTGGCTCCCAAAGATGCAACGCCTGGAAACCATTGGCGCCTTTGGACTTACCGAACCTAATGTGGGCAGCGGCGCAGCCGGCGGACTCGAAACCACCTGTAAATGGGATGGAGAAAACTGGGCACTTAACGGGCAGAAAAAATGGATTGGAAATGCCACTTTTGCCGATGTAATTGTGATCTGGGCCCGCGATGAAGACTCCAACCAGGTAAAAGGATTCCTGGTAAGAAAGGACAATCCCGGCTTTAAGGCCGAAAAAATGGAAGATAAGATGGCGCTGCGTATTGTGCAGAATGCACTTATCACGCTCACCGATTGTAAAGTGCCGGAAAGCGACCGACTCCAAAAAGCAGAGTCCTTTAGAGATACAGCAAAAGTGCTTAAAATGACCCGCGCCGGGGTAGCCTGGCAGGCTGTGGGTTGTGCCAGGGGAGCTTATGAAAGTGCACTCAAATACACCAAGAAAAGAGAACAATTTGGTAGGCCTATAGCCTCCTACCAGCTTATACAAAATCACCTGGTAGAGATGATCGCCAACCTCACCTCTATGCAAACCCTTTGTTTCAGGTTGTCCGAACTTCAGGACCAGGGTCTGTTAAAGGATGAACATGCCTCACTGGCAAAAGTCTATACCAGCATGCGAATGCGCGATGTGGTAAGCCGGGCCCGGGAAGTGATGGGCGGCAACGGAATTCTCCTGGAATATGATGTTGCCCGTTTTGTTGCCGATGCCGAAGCCATTTACAGCTACGAAGGCACCAAAGAGATCAACTCCCTTATTGTAGGAAGGGCGATCACGGGATATAGTGCGTTTGTAAATTAAGATACTAGATCGCTGACGCTACTAGAATCAAGAATCAAGACCAGTAGACATTGCGCAGTTTTAAGTTGGCAGATTGAAGGGAGTGGTCAGAAAAATTCAACAAACAGAGAAGATTTCTCTTCTATGGAAGTGCTGGGTGAGGATGAGATAGAATAAGAAAGAAAGAAAGAAAGAAGGTCTACCGGCCTATCGAAAAGCAGTCGTAAAATTTGAAATGAGAAGCCGTAAAATTTTATGCTGTTTGAGCCAGGTGAATCATTCTAGTTTGAGAAATTCTAAGGCGAGTTCATAAAATTTAGGCGCCGAATGAAAAATTTAGACTGCTTTTCGTAAGCCTAGATTTTTTTGTTACTTTTTTCATCAATGGAAAAAAGTAAGGAAAAGATTTTTTTAGAAATAAACTGATTATGAACCGATGAAACATAAACAAATATAACTCCAGATTCTAGATTCTAAATTCCAATATCTTAACCGAAACATTAAAAAAAATGTCATTTCTAATCATCAGTCCGAAGAAAGATCCCAAAGCCTGGGTGGAGGCCTTGAAAGCCGAAGCGCCAGATTTAGATCTGGAAGTATATCCGCAGGTGAAAGATCCTTCTAAGGTTGAATATGTACTTTCCTGGAGACATCCTCACGGTATATACAGGGACTTTAAAAACCTGAAAGTAATTGCTTCCATGGGGGCAGGCATAGACCATATCATCAGCGATAAGGAAATTCCGGAGCACATCCAAATCACCCGGGTGGTCGATGCACAACTAACCAAAGATATGAGCGTATTTGTACTCTCCCTCATTCTTGAACACCTGCGCAACCTGAATGAACACCATTGCAGCAGCGAATGGAAGCCCAAAACATATGGGCGACCGGAAAATACACAGGTGGGAATATTGGGCATGGGCGTACTGGGCGTGGGAGTAGCCGAAAAACTGATCCGGAATAAATTCAATGTCACCGGCTGGTCCCGCACCAAAAAGGAAATCCTGGGAGTCACTACCTATCACGGTGATGAGCAACTGCAGGATTTTCTGGAAGACAGCAAAATCCTGGTGAATTTGCTACCCCTGACTTCAGAAACAAAAAACATCCTGAATAAACACCTTTTTGAGAAGTTACCTGAAGGTGCTTATGTCATAAATGTGGCTCGGGGGGAACACCTTATCGAAGATGACCTTATTGAAATGATCAATACCGGACATCTCACCGGGGCTGCCCTCGACGTGTTCCGGAAAGAGCCTTTACCCGCAGCACATCCTTTTTGGAAGAACAAAAAGATCAAAGTTTCGCCACATATTGCCAGTATTACCCATCCCAAAAGTGTAGTGCCGCAAATCCTCGAAAATTACGAGCGCATGAAAGAGGGAAAGGATTTGAAGAACGTGGTTGACAGGGAGAAGGAGTATTAGTGTTCAGTGCTCGGTGTTCAGTAAAAATCATAGTATAAATTTCCGCAGCAACAAACCACGAACAACAAACAATAACAAACAATAACAAAAAACCAACACCATGAAAGAACTAAAAAACATTCTGGTAGCTGTAGATTTTAATGATGCCGTAGGAGACCTCCTGGGATATGCCGAAGGCCTGGCCCAGAAATTTGGTAGCAAGGTTTGGGTTTTGCATGTCGCAGCACCCGATCCCGATTTTGTAGGTTATGAACCGGGGCCGCAGTATATAAGAGACTTTAAAGCAGAAGAATTCCGGGAGGAACACCGCAATTTGCAAATGTACTGCGATAACTTCCTCAGTGAGGAGATAGAAAAAGAGGCGCTCTTGATCCAGGGTTCTACCGTAGAAGCTGTCCTGGAAGAGGCAAAAAAGCTAAAATCTGACCTGCTTATTGTTGGCACCCATAAACACAGCTTCCTGCATAATTTGCTACAGGAAAATGTTTCCCTGGAGCTGTTGAAAAAAGCGAGTATACCTATGTTGACAATTCCTATTGAAGAATGATCTTTTAAAGTGATCAGTATTCAGTGGTCAGTCATCAGTAAAAAATCAGTAAAAAATAAAATTTAAAAATATTCATTTTATTATCTGCGTAAATCTGTGAGATCTGCGGGAAACCTTTTAAGGAAGCAAAAAAATAGTGATCGGTGATCAGTATTTAGTTCATGTGTCACTAATCCTGGCTCCTGTTTCCTATTTCCAGTCTCATAATGGCATCCAACAAAAAAATCCCCGCCTTGTAGCGAGGATTTTTGTGAAATAAGCCTGTTTGATAAGATCTATAAATCAGCTGTATGTTTATGCATCTACATCAAGGGCTGCATCTATCCTTGCGATCAAATCATTCCAGTGATAAACACTTAATTGATCATTAGTTCTATTTCTGCGGGCCCTAAGGTCTCTTCTTAACTGCTCGAGATCTCCACGCATTAATGCAATAACATCGGTAGAAGCAACCTCATCACTCTCCTCCTTTTTTAAATTCTGAACATATCCTGCAGCGGCATCTACATAGGCACGCTGAATATTTCTTCGATAAGCGTTGACCTCCTGAGATCTGTACAACTCTTCAAAAATGCCTTTTCTAAGGTCGTTCATCATCTCTACTGCGGTATATGCCTCCCGGCCGTTCACCTGCTCATTGGTGATCATACGTTGCAGGCGGTCTTCATCTAAAAGATCATTCAGCGCACGACTTTGCAGGTTCTGTACCCGCTCAATGGCACCCGTAGGTTCAATGCGTGCCAATAGCTCCTTATCCAGCAACCAGTCGGGTGCAGAAAAAGCATGCGTATTTAAAAATTCAATGGCCGCTTCCTGTTTTTCTTCAGGGACATGAGTATAGACCGTTCCTTCCTGGTCGGCTGTTTTTCGGGTTTCGTAAACTCCTCCCACATTGGCTACCACGTGAGACACGTAGCCTCTCCACATATTGGTAAGTTCGCGGTATACTTCAGTTAATTCGGAATAATCAGCATTATCTTTTGAAGTCCATACAACTAAATTCGGAACCACCTTCTTAAGGTTTGCGAGTCCGTATTCGCTGGCCTTCACCTGGTCGTCACCCAGGCTTTCTCTTTGCGACTGCGGATCAATTCCGCCGTAACCATTTCCGAATTCATAAACAGGATCCCCGGCTTTTTCAAGGATCCACTCGCTTAGAACAGGTTTCTCATCTTCGGGAGAATCGGCTTCAGGAATATACCTGTAGCCCCAGTTGATGGCATAAAGATCATAAGGCCCCATCATCCTGATGTAGCGAACTCCTTTATCTTCGGGCTGGGCAACGTAATTTACACGGGCATAATCCATAATAGAAGGAGTCAAACCATACTTCTGGGTGAATTCAGGAGAACGCAAAGAATCTGTAGCATAAGCCGAACTCGCCTTCATATTGTGCGGCAAACCGAGCGCATGACCTACCTCGTGCGCAATCACCATGCGCATCATCTCTCCTATTTCCTCTTCGGGAGTATTGAGCGTACGTGCGGACTCCAGCTGGGCTCCGGCTTCGATCATGTAACGGTTGCGGTAAGAACGCAGGTGGTTGTGATACCAAATAATATCGCTCTCGATGATCTCCCCGGTACGCGGATCGGTCACACTTGGCCCCATCGCATTTCTCGTGGTACTGGCAACATACCGCACCACCGAATACCGCACATCTTCGGGACTAAAATCGGGATCTTCCTCTTTTGTTGGCGGATCTTTGGCAATCACAGCATTTTTGAAACCTGCAGCTTCAAAAGCCACATTCCAGTCTTCAATTCCCTGCTTAAAGTAAGGCCTCCATTTTTCGGGCGTTGCAGGATCGAGATACCACACAATAGGCTTCACCGGCTCTACCAGCTCTCCCCTTTTATAAGCTTCAATATCTTTTGGAACCAGCTGCCAGCGGTTGATTATCCTGTAATCATCACTCTTAAGCTCTTCAGAATTATAATTATATTTTCGGGTGGTAAACCAGCCTATACGATGATCGGCCAGGCGCGGCTGCATCTTTTCTTCCGGAAGCAGGATCATAGATTGGTTCATCATCATGGTAATGGTTCCTGCCTGGTCTCTTTCGGGTGGTTCCTCGGCTTCGTAGGTCATTACGTGCTTCACCTCAATATTTTCAGGAAAAGCAGTTGCCGAATCAATATAAGAACGCGATCTATCAAGTCTCTTGATCTTATAACGCTTCCGAAGCTCTGGAGAAACACCATTAATGGCGGCTACTTCTTCCTTAAAAAGATCACTCACCTCAATTACTGCGGAAGTTTTATCGTCGTTATAAGCCGTAATCTTCGAACTGAAAAGTATTGGAAAGAAATTATTGGCTGCAACCGACTGATAAATAGGAGACCCTTGGTCACTCTCGTTCTCAAAGCTTATCACCTTCATGTCTATATAGTCACCTCGTTTTGACCAGCGCACCACCTGCTCATTGGCCTTGGAACCTGCATTGACATAGCCGCCGCCGAAACCTGTGGGCACGCCGGCAATACGGCTCACCAGCAGCATATCTTTCTCCAGCATGTTAAGCGGAATTTCAAAATAGAGCTTTTCCCCTACAAAATGGGTGGTAAAAAGACCTTTGTCACTTTTAGCTGCAGCAGTGATCACCTCAGCGTAAGCTTTGGTATCGCCCTGCTCCTTTTTCTTAGCCGTGGCCTCACCTGTCTTTGCCGGTACTCCTTTTTGCGTTTGGCAACTTACACCAACAGCTAAGAGCAGCCCGTACATAGGTAACTTTTTTATCATGTGAAAATGGGATTTTAAGGACCTCAAGATAAACAATGAAGTTATCATTACGAAATTGGAAATACGATGGTAGAAATACGATGGTAGAAGTACGATTTTAGAAATACGAATTTTGGAATTTGGTATTTGGAATTTGGTGCCTGGATTTTGGAATTTGGCACCTGAAATTTGGTGCCTGGAATTGTTGTTCAATTCAAATTATCTTCTTTCCAGTTCCGGGGATTATTCTGAATGTACGCTGAAATATTCTGAAAAGATCTGGAATCCCTTATGATTCGATCGTGAAACAGCGGTTGCCAGCCGAATGGCAAATTCCTCCTGTTGGCATATTTGGTCACTGCCGATTTATAGGAACCTACAATGGATGAAATGGTGTTTTTCCCCGGATTCTGAAACCGTTGTTGCCCAATTGTTTTTTCGGGTTCTGGGGATTGTTCCCACGGGGATTTATTCCCATTCAAAATAATAATTCCATGAATATGATTGGGCATTACCACGAATTCCCCCAATTCCACATTTTTCGCATGGTGTAATATTTCATACCACAGCACATTGGCGATCACCCCGGCAGATGACAATTTTATTTCCCCATCATGAACCTCTCCAAAAAAATGTTTCCGGTCTTTGGTACAAATGGTAATAAAATATGCCGCATCCCATCCATAATCCCAATGTTGCAACCGGATGGATCCATTCCGAAATTTATTCCCCGATTTTCCAGACATAAATTTTAGGTTTTTTTAGGGGGAGGCATTTTAAAGATAGTCAAAAATGCCATTTTTGAAAGATATTTTTCAAATAGAAAGGCCGATGGCATGCCATCGGCCACAATTATTTCCAAATAATATTATCCATTTAAAGAGAATCTCCATAACCTCCGAAAAAATCCGGGGTGAAATTTCATGGATTAAAATAAAGGTGCCAAAAATGGCAATTTTGGAAGATAATTTTCGAATCGAAGGCCGATGGCATGCCATCGACCACCATTGTTACCAGCAAACGGATAATGTTTCTACTAGAAATCCATTCCTTCAGATATTTTGAACGTCTTCCGCCCCTCTGCACCTTCAGCAATAAAACCTTCAAAAAATCCCTATATTTAGCCCTCTTAAAATTTTCAAAATTCACTTATGATCCACAAACCCCTACTGGCATTACTCCTGCTAATGACCACCTCCGCCATTTTTGCACAGGAAGAAGAAAAGAAAGATGACAAAAAATGGGATGTCAACGACCCCTATACTTCAGACTGGAACATCAAAGAAGTTGCCCTCAACACCAATGAAGGCACCTGGATGAACCTCGACGTAAGCCCCGATGGGAAGCAGATCGTTTTTGACCTTTTAGGGGATATCTACCTTTTGCCTGCCAGTGGCGGAAAAGCCACGGCACTTACCAGCGGTATGGCCTATGATGTGCAGCCGCGGTTTAGTCCCGACGGGAAAAGCATCTCCTTTACCAGCGACGCCGGCGGTGGCGACAACATCTGGATCATGAATGCCGATGGCAGCGATGCAAAACAACTTACCAAAGAGAATTTCAGGCTGCTTAACAATGCGGTTTGGATGCCCGATGGCAACGCCATTGTTGCCCGTAAGCATTTCACCTCGGGCCGTTCCCTTGGAGCCGGCGAGATGTGGATGTACCACATAGGTGCAGGCGCCGCGGGGATTCAGCTTGTGGAAAAAGCCAACGAGCAACAGGATATCAATGAACCCAGCATCTCGCCCGATGGCCGCTACCTGTACTACAGCCAGGATGTGTATCCGGGAGGATACTTTCAGTATAATAAAGACCCAAACAACCAGATCTATGTGATCAATCGTTACGACTTCGAAACAGGTGAGATCGACCGTGTAACCGGCGGACCGGGTGGTGCGGCGAGACCACAGGTGTCACCCGATGGGAAGAAGCTGGCTTTTGTAAAACGCGTGCGTACCAACTCGGTGCTTTACATCCACGACCTCGAAACAGGCGAAGAATGGCCGGTTAATGACCAGTTGAGCAAAGATCAGCAGGAGGCATGGGCCATTTTTGGCGTGTATCCCGGCTTTGGCTGGATGCCAAACAGCCAGGAGATCGTTTTCTGGAGCCAGGGAAAGATCAAAAAAACGAATATTGAGAACGCAAATGTTTCTGAAATTCCGTTCGAGGTGAACAACACCATCAAGATCGCAGAGACGCATCACGTGAAGCACCAGGTATTTTACGAAGAATTTAACCCGAAGGTAGTTCGCCACGCGGTCACTTCTCCCGATGGAAAGACGCTTGTCTTTAACGCCGTGGGTTACCTGTGGAAGAAAAGCCTTCCGAACGGAACTCCGGAAAGGATCACCAAAGCTGAAGAATTCGAATTTGAACCTGCTTTCTCCCCCGATGGAAAGAGTATCGTATACGTGACCTGGAGCGATGACAATATGGGCGCTGTGAGAACAGTTGGTCTTAACAGAAGGAATGTCAAAAAACTGACTGCCGAAAAAGGCATTTTCAGGAACCCTTCATATTCAAGTGACGGCCGCATGATCGTCTTCAATAAGGAAGGCGGAAATTCTGACCTCGGAAGAACTTTCACAAAGAATCCCGGAATTTATTTGATGAACGCTTCCGGAGAAAATTTAAGGAAGATCAATGATGAGGGGGAATTCGCGATGTTCAACACCAATAATGACCGCATCCTGTTCCAAACGGGCGGATATTTATTCGGAAGTCTTACCAAGAAGCTGAAAAGTGTTGACCTCAACGGAAAAGATGAGCGCACACACATGGAATCAAAGTATGGCGGCCGACTCGTACCAAGCCCAGACAATAAATGGGTTGCCTTTAGCAACCTGCACAAAGCTTACGTGGCTCCGTTGTTAATGACAGGAAAGCCTGTGGAAATAGGACCCGATTCCAAAACCGTTCCGGTGAGTCAGCTGGCGAAAGATGCGGGGATCAACATCCACTGGTCTAACGACAGCCAGAATGTGCACTGGACTTTGGGAGATGAATATTTCACCAATAAAATTACCGAGCGTTTTACCTTTTTAGAGAACTCGGTAGATTCCATTCCGCTAATCACTGAAGAGGGAACAAAGATTGGTTTAAAAGTAAAGACTGATGTGCCTTCAGGACAGATCGCTTTCACCAACGCACGAATCATCACCATGAACGGGGAGCAAGTGATCGAGAACGGAAGTATCGTGATCGAAGGGAACAAGATTGTACAGATAGGGAATGCTTCCGAAGTAAATGTACCGAAAAATGCGAAGGTTTATGATGTGCAAGGCAAGACCATCATGCCCGGAATGGTAGATGCGCATGCTCACATTGGCGCCTTTAGATATGGATTAACTCCGCAGCAGCACTGGCCTGCTTTTGCGAACCTCGCTTACGGGGTGACCACTGCGCACGACCCTTCTGCACTGAGTGAAACTGTCTTCGGAATGGCCGAATTGATCAAGAGCGGCGAAATGGTTGGCCCACGCCTCTACTCCACCGGAATTATCCTTTACGGGGCCGAAGGAGATTTCAAAGCAGAGATCAACAGCCTTGAAGATGCAAGATCTGCCTTACGCAGGACCAAAGCTTTTGGGGCGACTTCAGTAAAAAGTTACAATCAGCCGCGCCGGGAGCAACGCCAGCAGGTGATGCAGGCTGCAAAAGAACTCGATATGAACGTGGTGCCAGAGGGCGGAAGTACTTTCTTCCACAACATGAACATGATCGTGGACGGGCATACCGGGATTGAACACAACATTCCAATTGCGCCGGTCTATAAAGATATCAAGACGCTTTGGGGCAACTCCAACACCGGCTATACTCCGACGCTCATCGTAAATTACGGCGGAATCAACGGGGAATATTATTTCTACGACAAGCACAACGTGTGGGAGAATGAGAAACTTCTGGAGTTCACACCGCGTTCTGTAATCGATTCCCGTTCGCGACACCGCACCAAAATACCTGATGAAGAATACGAAAACGGACCTATTTTGGTTTCAGAAACAGCAAAAGAACTTTCGGACATCGGAGTAAAAGTTAACATGGGTGCGCACGGACAATTACAGGGCCTTGGAGCACACTGGGAGCTATGGCTGATACAAATGGGCGGCATGAGCAACATGGAAGCCTTAAAAACTGCCACTATCAACTCCGCCGAATACCTTGGTCTGGGTGACGAGATCGGAAGCCTGCAAGTCGGTAAGCTTGCCGATTTGCTGGTATTGGAGGAGAATCCGCTGGAGGATATCAGAAACTCCAACAGCATTATCTACACGATGGTAAACGGAAGGTTATATGATGCCAGCACGATGAACCAGATTGGGAACGAGCCGAAAAAAAGACTTAATTTTTACTGGGAGAACAACAATTACAATCCTTCTTTTGGATGGCATGAGGAAGGGCATGCACATGGATGTATGGCGCATTAGGGATTGTATAATGTATAATGAATATTGTATAATGGGTGATTAGACCGCTGCGCTGTTAGACGTTAGACATGAGACGTTAGATTTTAGAAATGGATAAGCCGGGATCCCTTTGGATTTCGGCTTTTCTTTTTCCTTCGGAAAAGGAGCTTTTTGAATCATATAAGCCCAATTGTAAATATATCTGTTTAAAACTCATTCCCTCCCGTTAGGGTTGGGGAAAAGGAATGGGTTTTTAGGTTGGGATCCCAAAAATGACATTTTTGAGAGGAATTTCTCCAGTTGATCCAGAACCGCCTCTTTAATATATGCCGTCCCTCTGGGAGTCTCATTCTTCTTATGAAAATCCGGGGCTAGAAATATATAGCCCCTCCGGAGCTCGGATTGGGCTAAAGCCCTGTTACTAATTTTATATTAATCCTCCACCTGAAGGTGGGACCAATTGATGGATTTTAGACCTCTCCCACCCATCCAGCTGGCACCTCGCCAAAGGAGGGGATAAAACAGAAATGAATTGCCTCTGGCTTTAGCCGGAGGACCAAAAAGGACAAAGAGAAAGGGCTTTAGCCCAATTGTAAATATCTCTTTCTAAAACTCATTCCCTCCCTTTAGGGTTGTGGAAAAGGAATGGGTTTTTAGGTTGGGATCCCAAAAATGGCATTTTTGAGAGGAATTTCTCCAGTTGATCCAGAACTACCTCTTTAAATCGATCAGCTCAAGAATTCCACAGGGTTTTGGGCGAGGGTGTTTTGCTCCAGCGTGAAGATGATCCTGGTGCCTTCAGGCTGTCCCTGCTCATCTTTTTTGTCAATAAGCTCACAATTAATATGGCCGGGATAACTTTTGTTGAAAAGCTCAATCCTTTCTTTTATGATCTGCATGCCCATGCTTTTATGGTCTTTTTCGGAAGATCTTTTTTCTGTGCCGCTTCTGCCCACGCCATTATCATCAATAATGATCTTAACGATCTCTCCTTCAGGAATAACTTCAAGCCGCAGGGTCTTGGTTTCGCGTTTGCTGGGAAGCAGGCCGTGCCAAATGGCATTTTCGATGAGCGGCTGTAGCAGCAATGGCGGGATCAGGATCTTTTCAACTTCGGGCGCATCTTCCCCTTTTATTTCAAAAGTAAAGTCTTTTTCAAAACGGTTCTTTTCAAGGGTAAGATAATATTGAGTCAGCTTAAGTTCTTCAGATAAAGGAACCACATGTTTTTGAGAGGTTTCCAGCACCATCCTTGTGTACCGGCTAAACACCACCAGGTACTTCATGGCTTTGACGTTTTGATTGCTTTGTATCAAATAAGTGATCGCATTGAGGCTATTAAATATAAAATGAGGGTTAACACGCAGGCGGGTCACCAGGATCTCTGCCCGTGCAAGGTTGCGCTCATAGATCGCTTTCATCTTTTCCTTTTCTTCAACTAAGATCCGCGCATTGATCTTCTTTCTCATTTTAATGTTTCTGTATTGCAACAGGAAAATGACCAGGATGAACAACAGGCCCGTTGCCAGGAGTAACATAAGGATCTGCCGCCGCTCCAGCTTTTGTTGCTGATTGTCCAGCAGGGTTTGCTGCAGCGCTTTATCCTTTTCAAGCAGCTGAATATGATCCTCCTTCTTCTCAATATCATACTTGCGAATAAGGGCAGCTATTTCCACATTTTGCTCGGTGAGTTTTATACTGTCCTCATAAGCCTTACCCTGTTTGAGGTACTGTAAAGCTGCGGAAGGATCCCGCTGCCTTTCAAGTATATTTGAGAGCTGATAGGAATTCTGCATGATCAATCCGTGTTGATTGAGATCTTTGGCGAGGTCAAGAGACCTTTCATAATAATCTTTTGCCGCTATAAACCTATCCTGCCTGAAGCGTACGTCGCCCAAACTCCCCAGGATTTGCGCCTGTTGATGCGCATCACCCAATTTCTCAAACCTGCTTAAGGCATCTTCAAAATAAGAAGCAGCCCTGTTTAAATCTTTGCCCTCTTCCAGGTAAGATTTTCCGTAGAATTCATAAGTGATCGCAAGACCGTAATCGTCGTTTCTCTCCCGGTTTATCCTAAGCAGTTCATCCAGGTACTTTCGGGCCGTTTTATACTCTTCCTTATCAATATAATAATCACTTATAGAAAGATAATTCATCGCCACCCCAAGGCTGTTGCCCCTTTCCTTTTCGGCTTCGAGAGATCGTTCAAAGTAACTCAATGCCTCATCCTGTCTTCCGGGAATATTCCCCAAAGTGTTACCTATTCCATTCCCGGCTATAGCGATATTTTTAAGATCGTTCTCCTTTTCGGCAATCTTCAGGGCCTTCATGTAATACGAAACGGCCGTATCATATTTTTGGTTGTAACGCCCTGCCACTCCTGCATTGTTGGCAAAGATCATTTTAAAAACAGGGTCAACCTCCATGTCTTTTACCAGGTCAAAAGCTTTGGTATGCAAAGAAAGCGACTCATCATAACGCTGATGATACCTGTAAAGCAGCCCCAGGTTATCAAGTGTCCTGGCATATAGCAGGGAATCGCCTGTATTTAATGCCTTCTGAATAAGTGTCCTCGCAAGGTCATATTCCTCTTCTTCCGTGTGCTTTTCCCGGTGAAACTCCCTTAGCATTTGTATACCATAGACCACCTTCAGGGAATCATTGGTTTCCGCTTCAAAAGATGTTTTAAGGCTATCGAGCCGGGATTGGGAAAAACCGGTGGTGGCGCACAGCAGGATCAACAGGAAGCCCAGCACGCCTGATGTACTGTAGAATTTCTTTGAAATATTCAACAGAAGCTTCCGCAGAAGAAAGATGACACAAATTTTGTTAAGCCGTTTTGGTAATTGCATCAAATAAGTTTGTGATAAGGTCCTTTTTACTTTTGCTCACCGGGATGGATTTTCCATCCTGCATTACAAGATAGCCCCCATCATTCCGGTAGTATTTCTTCATGTAATTCGGATTGATGAGATAGGATTTATGAATTCTGATAAAGAAATATTTATCGAGCAGTTTCTCAAATTCCTTTAGGGTTTTGCTCAAAACCAGTTTCCGGTTGTTCGTAGTAAACAGTAATGTGTAGTTATTCTGGCTTTGGCAATATAAAATATCGTTGGTCTCGATAAATTCGAATCCTTCGGTGACCGGCACCGCTATTTTATTCTTCAGGACGCCTTCCCTTTTCATATAATTCAACAGCTCATTCATTCTGTCTGAAGAAATATCTTTCTTCAATTCCCTTTCATTCTTCCATTGCTGCACTGCCGATATAAATTCAGTTTCATCAATGGGCTTGAGTAAGTAATTTACCGCCCTGGCCTTAAAAGCCTGCGCAGCATACTGGCTGTAGGCAGTTGTAAAAATGACATCAAAATCTTCTTCGGAAAGCTGGTCGAGCAATTCAAAGCCATTCATTCCCGGCATTTCTACATCCAGGAATAGCAAATCGGGCTTTACATTGGGAATAGCTACAAGTGCATCTTCAGGTTTGGTCCCTTTGAAAACGATCTCCGCTTCGGGAAATTTGCTCTTAATATGCAGGACCAGTCCCTCCACACAGTGCACCTCATCGTCTACAATTGCTATTCTCATATTAGATAAACTTCAAAAAATCAACAGATTATACTAATAAATATAGATTTAATAAATGACCTTTTAAAAAAGCAGCCACTTAAATACTGATATGCCTGAGGAAAAACACCGTATGAGTTAGGCAGCACAATAACTTACCGCCAGCTCTTTAAACAGCCTTTGAATAATTTTCACCCGTATTTCCCTAATTGACAACTGCCTTACACTCATTTACCACCCACGCAAACCTCTAATTTTATGACTTTTACATCAATCAATCAGAAAAAATGACTTCTGAAAATTCTAAACTAACCTTGAACTATTACAGAATGAGAACGAAATTACTTTTTACTACAGCTTTAATTTTCCTGGGAACCTGCTTTGTGACCAACGCACAAAATGATACCCGGTTTGGGGCCATGGTCGCTTATGGCACTGAAATAGAAAACGTGGGAATTGGCGTTAATGCTGAAATACCTGTCATGGAAAAACTCAACATCTCTCCCGGCTTCATTTATTACTTCCCAAAAGATGAATATGGGGTGAGTTTGAACTGGTGGGAAATAAACGGAAATGCCAATTATTATTTTGTAGAAAACCAAAGCCTGGATTTTTATGGCATTGCAGGACTCAATTACACCCATGTAAAATTCGATTTTGACGAGTCGCCTTTCGGGGACACTTCCATGGAAACCAGTGACGGAAGGTTTGGTGTAAACCTGGGAGCGGGCGCGAATTTCGAAATTGGAAGCGGCATCACTCCTTTTGCCGAAGTTAAATATGTCATCATAGATGGAAGTCAGCTGGTGATTGGAGCCGGTGTGAAATTCAGCATCTAAGTCTTTATAATTCTGAAAATAGCTTTCTAACCAACCAATTTTTAAGCTACATCTAACCAGAGACCAGAGCCTTAATTCTAATCCTAAAAATACTTCTATGGAAACCGAAAACACACAAACTGAAACTCAAAACAATAAGACCAAAGATACTACAGTGGCAGTCATCGCTTATTTGACATTCATAGGTTTAATCATAGCCTTTGTGATGAACAATGAGAAAAAAGATGCATTTGCTGCCTACCATATCAAGCAGTCTTTAGGATTAACTGTGTGTGGGATCGCTGTTTTTGCCGTTGGAATGATCCCTATCCTGGGTTGGCTGGTGAGTTTTTTTGGTTCTATCTTCCTGTTGTATCTATGGATCATGGGGCTTATAAACTCCATTAACGGAAAGCTGAAACCAGTACCTGTACTGGGAGACAAGTTTGAGGAGTGGTTCAGGAATGTATAGGGATCTTTTAATTCGAAGCCCTGCATAAGATTGTCAAAAACAACCAAAATTTAAAATTATGAAAATCAAATCTATATTTTTTTTACTGATCTTTTTCGCAGTATTTACAGGCTTTCAGTCCTGTTCAGATGATGACTCCGGAAGCGATGATGATACTGCCGGATGTGCAAATTTTGAAGCGGAATACGAAGATGTAACAGCAGCGCTGACAGCTTTTTCTGAAAACCAGACTACTGCAAATTGTGAAGCATACAAAAATGCACTCCTTGACTTTTATGCAGACTTCAATGACTGCCCTTATTGGGGAGATTATTACCAGGAGGCATATGAACAAATACAGGCTATGGATTGTAGTGGCCTTGAAACCAACTAAAATTTAACCATTTTAAATATAGACCTGAAGTCATTTGGGGGAGTGATTTTGGGTCTGCAGATGGATGGACAGTGCAAACTGTTCATCCATTTCTCGTTATATGGCTAAAGCCCGGGAAGTACATTTCCCACCCCCGCCCTGCGGACACCCCTCCGGCGGAGGGATAAAGCAGGAACCTTAGCAGCACAACATAAATTCCGATGACAGCATAATCCCAAAATTAAATCTCCTCCATGTATCAACATGTAAAAATCCATTCCCTCCCTTTAGGGTTGAGGAAAGGAATGGATTTTTTAGCACAGGGTCTCAAAAAGGGCTTTTTTTAGAGAGCTTTACGCAAAAATATCAGCACTAGAATCATAGCCCCAGAGGGGCAAAATATGTGTAGCCCGGGGCCAAAGCCCCGGGTTATTAATATATCCCAATAAAATGTCCTGTAGGGACAACATAGAAGAATCATTGCTCCTGATGACAATATAGTGTAGCCGTCACCCACCCCGCCCTGCGGGCACCCCTCCGAACGAGGGGATAAAGCAGGAGCCTTAGCAGCACAACATAAATTCCGGTGACAGCATAATCCCGGAAATAAATCTCTTCCATGCAAAACATGAATTACCTCCGGCTTTAGCCGGAGAAATAAAAAGAACAGAGAGAAAGGGCTTTAGCCCAACTTTTTTCAAAATATCAAAATGTAAAACCCATTCCCTCCCTTTAGGGTTGGGGAAAAGAATGGTTTTTTTAGCACCGGGTCTCAAAAATGGCATTTTTGAAGAGGCTTTAATCCAACTCTATTCCTTATTCCAATTTCTGACTATCTTGCATTGGTTATCAATCTTGATTTGTGAAGCAACAAACCATACTTTTCCTTGAACAAACATGTTTTTGAAAACCTGATTCTTCGCAACTTGAACATCCAACCATAATCCCGATACCATTGCTTCAAACCATCACCCATTATTTTCTCCACTTCATCTTTATTGGCGCTATTGCATACTGGTATGACAAAACGAACTGGAAAAAATACTGGCTCATCCTGCTGGCGACTATGCTTGTTGATGTAGATCATCTACTGGCTACTCCAATCTTCCAACCCGGCCGCTGCAGCATCGGGTTTCATGTACTACATTCGGAATATGTGATTCCGCTTTACTTCCTGGGTGCGATTTTCATCAGGCACAAGATCTTTCGGTTGGTGATGATTGGCCTGACCTTTCACATGATCACCGATTTTATTGACTGCCTCTGGATGCTTTCAAAATGTGAAACCTGTTCTGCTGCGGAAATATTCCGGGGATTGTGATTCAAAAATGCCATTTTCGACAGATATTTTTTCCGAAGCTTTTATACGGAATTTGATGGCAATAACTAAAAACTTCAGTTACAGATTGCTGCTTTAAAACGGCATTTTTCCGAAGCAATTAATCTGAATTCAGTTTTTAATACATCTGTTAATTCTCTTATATTTACCACCTGAAGTTTTCACCACTCATCTATCAACAGCCAAATTCACTCAACATGCACGTAGCCATTGCGGGAAATATTGGGGCGGGAAAAACCACCCTTACCAAATCACTAGCTAAACATTTTAACTGGGAAGCCCAGTATGAAGACGTATTGGAAAACCCTTACCTCGAAGACTTCTACAACAAAATGGAACGCTGGTCTTTTAACCTGCAAATTTACTTTTTGAATAGCCGCTTTAGGCAGATTTTAGAAATTCGGGAAAGCGGAAGGGCGATAATCCAGGACCGCACCATCTATGAAGATGCCCATATTTTTGCGCCTAACCTGCATGCTATGGGACTGATGACCAACCGCGACTACGAAAACTACCGGTCGCTTTTCGATCTTATGGAAAGTGTAGTGCAGGGCCCAGACCTTTTGATCTACCTGCGCAGCAGTATTCCTAACCTGGTTTCGCAAATCCACAAACGTGGGAGAGATTACGAAAATTCTATTTCTATTGATTACCTGAGCCGCCTCAACGAACGCTACGAAGCCTGGGTGCACAACTACAACAAAGGAAACCTGCTTATCATAGATGTTGACAATATCAACTTTGTAGATAACCCTGAAGATCTCGGGAACATTATCACCAGGGTAGATGGGGAGCTCAACGGACTTTTTAAGTAGTCTGTAGACTATAGACGGTAGATAGAAGTTGGTTGTTACTGGTTTTACTTCGCCCTTCGGGTTTTCCTCCGGTGGAGGGGATATTTCCAATGCAGTTTGAATGAACTTTTAGAATTTGGGACCTGGTGCTTTAGAGCCTTATTCCTTAAACATTATTCCTTCTACCTTAAATAAATCCGTGTTCCAGGGCGTGTTCTCGGGCCTGCTCTGAGGTTTCGACCATAAGAAGAGGAACGGTCTCAAAATTATCTACAATACTTCTCACCCTGCGCATTTGTCGGCGGTGCTTTACGCTTCTCAGGTAAATAGCCAGGATACGGTCCGGGTACTGGGCAGCGATCTCGGTGTAGATAGCAGGATCGTGCTCCCCACTGTCGCCAATGAGAATAAAATTGAGATGCGGATAGGTCTTTAAAATATTGATGATCTCCTTTTGTTTATGCGGTTTTTCGGGCTTAAGTGTTCTGTCAAAAGGGGTACGAAAATCCCGAAGCAAAATTGGCCCTTTTGGAAAATCATTGATCTCCAGGAAGAGCTTCAGGTACTCATACAAATTCCACGGACTGTTACTCAGGTAGATTATAGGGTTTTGCTCATTCCCTTTCTTACCGGCATGCAGGTCGCGATAGAATTTTGGCGCGCCTTCCAGGGATATTCTTTTGTGAGGGTTCTTAAAAAGTGAATTTTTAATGAGCCTCCATTTTAAGAAAGAAGTTACCCCTGTGTGCAAAATGGTATCATCAATATCACTTATCACCCCAAAAGTGGCCTTTTGCGGCGGAATTAGCAGTTCGGCTTCAAAATTATTCTCATTGGTGATGATACTGTTGGGCACCTCATTTGAAAAGGAACATTTCAGCTTTAGCCACCCGCCGTCGTCGGCAAATTCTTTTAGGTTAAGAGAAATGGTTTTGTCAAAGAGAAAATATCCTTCGGCATTGGTTTTTGTGGTAAGTTCGGTACCGTCGGGCAGGCTTAGTGTCACTTCGGCATTTGCAATCTCATAACTGTCAAACTGTTTATAGGTGTTGCCAAGGGTTCTAAAGAAACTCTGGTCTTCGTGCATCTTCAGGTTATCATCATCAATGGCGCGCCCCAGCAGGTAAAGGTGGCTGGCGGTGCCGTAACTGCGGTAGGTAGCCAGTTTTACTTCAGGTTTTGCAGTAAGGTGATTTTTGAGCCTGGAAAGAAGCTTCATAAAAAGGTTTTTAAAATGGCATTTTTGACACCTCATTCAAGGTACATTTAAAATCAAAAATCCCCCGCAGTTGCAGGGGATTTTAAAAATATTTTAGCAAATCTCTTCGGAAGTTACTCTTTTTGAGAGGTTACTTCCGAAGTTTTTGCTTCAGAAGTATTGGCTTCGGAAGTTTTCACAGCTGCAGCTATTTTTTCCGCAGTAACAAGAACTTCTTGTTTATCGGTTGAAAATTGGGCTACAGGCTCAACTTCTGTTTCCTCCTGAAGTATGGTTACTTCATCAACTTCGGGCGTGGTGGCAATTTCCATATCCTGACCCAAAATAGGGGCGATAACAAGTCCAATCAAACAGGTAAGCTTGATAAGGATGTTCATTGAAGGCCCTGAAGTGTCTTTAAAAGGATCACCCACGGTATCACCGGTTACAGCAGCTTTATGAGCTTCAGACCCTTTGTAGGTCATCTCGCCGTTGATCATTACCCCGGCTTCAAAAGATTTTTTGGCATTATCCCACGCACCACCGGCATTGTTTTGGAAAATTGCCCAAAGCACACCACTCACGGTCACCCCGGCCATATAGCCTCCAAGCATTTCGGCGATAAGACGGTTTTCATACCCCAGAACCATAGGAATAATTACTATGATAATAGGGAACCCAATGGTAAGAAGACCAGGTAAAAGCATTTCACGAAGGGCAGCTTTGGTAGAGATCTCCACACATTTATCGTATTGTGGTTTTCCTGTTCCTTCCATAATCCCTGGAATTTCACGGAACTGGCGACGCACCTCGTTCACCATATCCATAGCTGCTTTTCCAACCGATTGCATTGCAAGGGCAGAGAAAACAACGGGGATCATTCCTCCAATAAACAGCATGGCCAAAACAGGAGCTTTGAAAATGTTGATCCCGTCAATTCCTGTAAAGGTTACATAAGCTGCAAAAAGTGCAAGAGAGGTAAGCGCTGCCGAAGCAATTGCAAAACCTTTTCCGGTTGCAGCAGTAGTATTTCCTACAGAATCAAGAATGTCGGTTCTTTCTCTAACTTCGGAAGGCAGTTCGCTCATTTCGGCGATACCTCCGGCGTTATCGGCAATTGGCCCAAAGGCATCAATAGCCAGCTGCATTGCTGTGGTAGCCATCATTGCTGAAGCTGCAAGTGCAACTCCGTAGAAACCTGCAAAGGCATAAGATGCCCAGATTGCTATAGCAAAAAGAAGTACAGAATAGAAAGTAGAGATCATTCCGGTAGAAAGACCTGCTATAATGTTTGTTCCGGCACCGGTGCTGGAATTTTGTACGATAGAAAGCACAGGTTTTTTACCAAGGCCTGTGTAGTATTCGGTCACGGCAGAGATCACGCCTCCAACTACAAGCCCAACCAAAGTAGCATAGAATACCCGCATTGATGAGATTTGTTGTGGCCCTTCCCCAAAGAATTCCATTTGCATGGTTTCTGGCAACATCCAGGTCACCAAAAAGAAAGAAGAAATAGCTACCAGCACGATAGAGAACCAGTTCCCTTTGTTTAGTGCCGACTGAACTTCAGCTTCCTTGGCAGAATTGCTGTTGATCTTCACCAATAGCGTTCCCACTATAGAGAATATAATTCCGAAACCTGCAATGGCCATGGGAAGAAGGATAGGCCCAATTCCGCCGAAACCTTCAGCAACAATATTACCTCCCATATCTTTGATCACATAGTTTCCAAGTACCATGGCGGCAAGTACGGTAGCCACATAACTTCCGAAGAGGTCGGCACCCATACCGGCTACGTCACCCACGTTATCACCCACGTTATCGGCAATGGTTGCCGGGTTACGCGGATCATCTTCAGGAATACCTGCTTCCACTTTTCCAACAAGGTCGGCACCAACATCGGCAGCTTTGGTATAAATACCACCACCTACACGGGCAAATAGTGCAATAGACTCGGCTCCAAGAGAGAAACCGGCAAGGGTTTCAAGCACGATGGTCATTTGGTGAACATCGGTCCACTCCCCGCCCATAAAGACATGGAAGAAGATGATGAAGAAAGTTGTTAATCCCAGAACGGCAAGACCGGCAACCCCAAGTCCCATAACGGTACCGCCACCAAAAGACACTTTTAGTGCCTGCGGCAGGCTTGTTCTTGCGGCTTGTGTGGTACGAACGTTAGATTGAGTTGCGATGCGCATCCCGATATTTCCGGCGAAAGCCGAAAAAATAGCTCCAAATATAAAAGCTACAACAATTAGAATATGAGTAGTGGGAACAATAAAGGAAATTCCTGCCAGCAGGATACTGGCCACAATAACAAAAATAGTAAGGATCTTGTATTCGGCATTAAGAAAAGCAAGAGCTCCTTCATAAATGTGAGACGAAATATCCTTCATCTTTCCATCTCCCGCATCCTGTTTTAAAACCCAGGCGCGTTTTGCCCACATGAAAATGAGCCCTATGATTGCCAGGATAGCCGGCAACCAAATCATCAATGATTCCATAATTTTTTGTTAAATTTATTTTCGCTGTTAAAGTTAGCAAAAGAGGGATAAATATGGATTAATAAAAATGATCTTTCTCATAATCCGGGAGGAAATCTTTGTTTATCCTCAGCCATAACGGGAGATGAGCCTGAAAAAATACATTTTTGAAAGAAAATGTAAGGAAGTTTTATTTTTAATTGCAGACTGGCTAAAATCCGGGGTTTAGAAATAGAGGTGAAAATGAGACGTGTATAAAAAAAAGAGGCTGCCCGGTAAAACTTTCTCCCTGTCGCTCCTGATATCTTTCAGTTCTTAATAGGATCCTGAAAAATTAAGAATGACGCGGTAATAGCCTTACCAGACAGCCTTCTGTCTTATATTCCGAAGAAATTAAAGGATAGAAAAATTACCTTTCTCCCCGTTACTGTCTTTATATCTCTGAATACAATCTTTGATGATGGAGTTTGCTTCATTAACATCGCCCCAACCTTCAACATCTACTTTCTTTTGTTCAAGATCTTTGTAGACCTGGAAGAAGTGTTCAATTTCTTTTATAAGGTGGCCATTCACATCGCTAAGATCGTTAAGCCTGTTCCAGATAGGATCGGAAACCGGTACGCAGATCACTTTTTCATCGGGTCCTTTTTCATCGGCCATATGGAATACTCCTATTGGCTTTACCTCCATAACACAACCGGGGAAGGTTGGCTCTGTTACCAGTACCAGCACATCAAGCGGATCGCCGTCAAGGGCCAGAGTTTCAGGAATGAACCCGTAATCTGCAGGATACATCATCGAAGAAAAGATCATCCTGTCGTAACGGACTTTCTTTAGCTTAAAGTCATACTCGTATTTATTTCGACTTCCCTTGGGGATCTCGATAAGAACATCAAATGTTTTACTCATTACTGTATAGTATAATTTAGTCTGTTTTTGTCTTTAGGGGGCGGCAAATATAATACTTCATTCGGTTTTAAGCAGATATAAAATATTTAGAAGTTGCTCCCTGCTTCAAAGTTTAAGTTTTTCTTCACAAATGCCAGGGGCAAATGCAAAACAACAAATCTCAAATTCCAATTCGAATCTCGGTCCCCCTTCGGGGATTTAAGGGGAAGAGAAGCCAAAAGCATCCCAAGGTAATCTGTTTTGGAATTTGGCTTTTGGAATTTGGCACCTAAAAAAAGAAGCCTCCCAAAAAGGAGGCTCAAAAATGTCATTTTTGGAAGGGCTTTATTTAGTCCTTATACATAACCTTTTTCACTGCTTTGATCACATCGTTGTGATTTGGCAACCACTCTTCGAGTAGTACCGGAGAATAAGGAGCAGGAGTATCGGCAGTATTGATCTTTACAATTGGCGCATCAAGGAAATCGAATGCCTGTGACTGCACCTGGTAAGTGATCTCTGTAGCTACGTTTCCAAATGGCCATGCTTCTTCAACAATAACCAGGCGGTTGGTTTTCTTTACAGATTCTAGGATAGTTTCATGATCCATCGGGCGAATGGTACGCAAGTCGATGATCTCACATGAAATTCCTTCTTTTTCAAGTTCTTCAGCAGCCTTGTAACATATCTTGATGATCTTCCCGAAGGAAACAATTGTTACATCGCTACCTTCTCTTTTAATGTCTGCCTTACCAATTGGCAATACATATTCTTCTTCGGGCACTTCTCCCTTGTCACCATACATTTGCTCAGATTCCATGAAAATCACAGGATCGTCATCGCGAATGGCGGCTTTTAAAAGCCCTTTTGCGTCGTAAGGGTTAGAAGGTACAATTACTTTTAATCCCGGAGTATTGGCATACCAGCTTTCAAATGCCTGTGAGTGGGTAGCTCCCAATTGGCCTGCCGAAGCTGTTGGCCCACGAAAAACAATGGGAACATTAAATTGCCCACCACTCATTTGGCGCATCTTGGCAGCGTTATTTATAATCTGGTCAATTCCCACCAGGGAAAAGTTAAAGGTCATGAATTCTATGATGGGACGGTTTCCATTCATGGCGCTACCAACACCTATTCCTGAAAAACCTAATTCTGAGATGGGTGTATCGATCACGCGATCTGGACCAAATTCATCCAACATCCCTTTTGATGCTTTATAAGCACCATTATATTCAGCAACCTCTTCTCCCATAAGGTACACAGATTCATCCCTGCGCATTTCTTCTGTCATGGCCTGGGCAATTGCTTCCCTGAACTGGATTGTCTTCATTACACGTATTTGATTAAAATTTTCGAATCACAAAAATAGTAATTCAAATAAGGATTACGGCCAACTTCAGAACAAAAATTTCTTATGCACGCACAGTATTTTTCCTCAGTTTTTATGTATCTTCGTAATCCATTTATAATTTTTATTTACAAAATTCTGAGATATATGAAAATATTAGTGTGTATTAGTCACGTTCCTGATACCACCTCAAAGATTAATTTTTCTGAAGGTGATACAAAATTCGATACCGCGGGGGTGCAGTTCGTGATCAATCCAAATGATGAATTTGGTCTTACAAGGGCCATGTGGTTCAAAGAGAAGCAAGGTGCAACAGTAGATGTGGTGAACGTAGGCGGCACAGAGACCGAACCTACTTTAAGAAAAGCTTTGGCTATTGGTGCCGATAGCGCAATTCGCGTAAATACACCCGCTACAGACGGGATCTATGTTGCCAAACAAATAGCAAAAGTAGCACAGGATGGTGGTTATGACCTTATAATTGCAGGCCGTGAATCTATTGACTACAACGGCGGAATGGTTCCTGGTATGGTAGCCGGTCTTATTGGCGCAAATTTCGTGAATACCTGTATAGGGTTGGAAGTAGAAGGAAATGAAGCTACGGCAATTCGCGAAATCGATGGAGGAAAAGAAACACTAAAGACAAATCTTCCGTTAGTAATAGGTACCCAGAAGGGAATTGTACAGGAAAGCGACCTTCGCATTCCTAACATGCGCGGAATTATGCAGGCGCGAAAAAAGCCGCTTAACGTGGTTGAGCCTGTAGATACAGCGACACATTCTGAAGCAGTTAAATTTGAAAAACCCAAACCAAAAGGCGATATCAAGCTTGTTGATGCCGATAATCTTGATGAATTGATCAACCTGCTTCACAACGAGGCTAAAGTAATTTAAAGTTCAGGGTTTAAAGTTTAAGGTTCAAGGTTTGAACTGAAGGCTTTGGAATTTGGAATTTTGGATTTAACCGAAGGTTTAATATTCAATAGTCAATTTAAAATATTCAATAAAAAGATATGTCAGTATTAGTATATACAGAATCGGAAGAAGGACAATTTAAGAAGACTGCCTTTGAGGTGGCTTCTTATGCAAAAGGTGTTGCCGACATGCTGGGAACAGAAGTTACAGCTATTTCCTTTAATGCGCAAAGTGCAGGTGACCTTGGGAAGTATGGAGTGAGTAAAGTATTAAAGGTAAATGACGAAAAGCTTCAAAAATTCAATGCTAAAGCCTACGCCGATGCCATTAAGCAGGCAGCCGAAAAGGAAGGATCAAAAGTGATTGTTGTAAGCCAGAGTGCAAACGCAAAATATTTAGCGCCACTACTGGCAGTACAACTGGAGGCGGGGTACGCTTCAAACGTTGTGGCTTTACCAGAAGGTACAGATCCACTACAGGTTAAAAGAACCGCATTCACCAACAAGGCTTTTAACTTCACCAAATTATCTACCGATGTGAAGATCATTGGGCTTTCTAAAAATGCCTTCGGATTAAAAGAAAATCAAACAGACGCTACTGAAGAAGATTTCTCCCCTTCTCTTTCTGAAGGAGATTTTGCAATAAACGTGGTTTCCGTAGACAAAGCAGCCGATAAGGTGACTATTGCCGATGCCGAAATTGTGGTATCTGGCGGAAGAGGTCTTAAAGGTCCTGAAAACTGGGGTATGGTTGAAGAACTTGCCGACACACTGGGAGCAGCGACAGCCTGTTCAAAACCTGTGAGTGACATGGGCTGGAGACCTCATAGTGAACACGTAGGCCAGACAGGTAAACCCGTTGCGGCAAACCTGTACATCGCTATTGGAATTTCTGGAGCAATACAACATCTTGCAGGGGTAAGTGCCTCAAAAACAAAAGTGGTGATCAATAATGACCCCGAAGCACCTTTCTTTAAGGCTGCCGATTACGGGGTGGTAGGAGATGCCTTTGAGATAGTACCAAAGCTCACCGAAAAATTAAAGGAATTTAAGGCTGGTAACTCATAATTTTTTTAACTTGCAAGCCGTTAAAAGGGCTGTCTCAGATAGGTGTTTTGCCCGTTTAGACAGCTTTTTTTTTGTATTTTTGAAGTATGAGTTTAGTGCGCCTTAACATTAAAGGAATTTCTTACAGCCAAACCCAGAATGGGGCCTATGCCTTAATTTTGAGTGAGGTGGAAGGAGAGCGTAAACTCCCTATTGTCATTGGAGCTTTTGAAGCTCAATCTATCGCTATCGCTCTTGAAAAAGAGATCAAGCCTCCTCGCCCACTCACCCACGACCTTTTCAAGAATTTTGCCGACAGGTTTGAAATCGTTGTAAAACAGGTGATCATTCACAAACTGGTAGACGGGGTTTTCTATTCCAGCCTCATTTGTGAGCGCGATAAAATCGAAGAGATCATTGACGCCAGGACCAGCGATGCCATTGCACTTGCTTTGAGGTTCCAGGCGCCCATTTTCACCTATAAGAATATTCTGGACAAGGCCGGTATCTACCTCAAGGGAGATACGGCAAAAGAGAAAGAAGAACAGGAGAAAGAAGATATTATAGTAGATGAACTCTTTTCTAAGGAAGTCGAGATAAAATCTGACCAACCCGATTACAGGAAACTGTCACTCAACGAACTCAATAACATGCTAGACCAGGCCGTAAAAAACGAAGATTATGAGAAAGCGGCCCGTATACGAGATGAGATCTCCAAGCGAAAATAACCCCCATTCATAATGAATAAAATCTGGTGCTTCCTGTTCCTGATCTTCTTCGGACTATCCCCATTATTTGCACAATCAATTTCTAAAACCTGGGATTTTGAAGCCGTAGAAGGCAGCCCCCAAAACACCATTTTTGACATCTCCCCCGGAAATGACTATTTAAAACTGGACAATGGAGGTTTTGAACTCGCCCTTACCAATGAAGACGTTCCCAGATCAACCGGGAATTATGTTTTTCAAAATGATGTACTGGTACTATTTTTTGACAGCCCGGGCGACAGTATTCAGAATTTTAGAGTCAACACCTTAACCGATTCTACGCTGGTGCTCAGCACAAGAGATGTGACTTACTCCCTTAGGGAAGTGCCACAAACTGTACAGGAAGTACTGCCCGTAGATACCGCAAAGACCGTAATACCCAACCAGGGTTTTACCTTCACAAGTTTCTGGAGAGGTGCACTGGGAATGGTCTCTCTCATCTTACTCGCCTTTATCTTTAGCAGCAACCGCAGGGCCATAAACTGGAAGACGATTCTTGTAGGATTAGGCGCCCAGCTTCTTTTGGCAATAGGGGTTTTAAAGATCACTGTGGTTCAAAACGTATTTGAGACCGTAGGCTACTTCTTTGTACTTATTCTTGATTTCACCGCTGCAGGAAGCGAATTTTTGCTCGGCGGATTGATGAGTGTAGAAAGCTATGGTTTTATCTTCCTGTTCCAGGTATTACCCACCATCGTTTTCTTCTCTGCCTTAACTTCTGTTCTGTTCTACCTTGGGGTGATACAAATCGTGGTAAAAGGAATGGCATGGGTACTAACCAAGCTCATGGGCATCTCGGGCCCCGAAAGTTTAAGTGTGGCCGGAAATATCTTTTTAGGACAAACTGAAGCTCCATTAATGATCAAGGCCTACCTTGAAAGAATGAGCCGGTCGGAGATCCTTTTGGTCATGATTGGCGGAATGGCTACCGTAGCAGGTGGCGTACTGGCTGCTTATATAGGCTTTTTGGGGGGTGATGACCCTGCGCTTAGAGTAGAATTTGCAAAGCACCTGCTGGCTGCATCGGTTATGGCAGCACCGGGAGCTATCGTTATTTCAAAGATCCTTTATCCGCAGCAGGACAAGATCACTACCGATGTAGAAGTTTCTTCGGACAAAATAGGATCTAATATTTTAGATGCCATTGCCAACGGTACCACCGAAGGTTTAAAACTGGCAGCTAATGTCGCTGCAATGCTCCTGGTTTTTATCGCTTTTATCGCTATGATCAACTACGGCCTCGGAAAAATTGGAGACTGGACAAGCCTTAACGGCATCATGGCAGCAAACACCCCATACGCCAGGTTATCTCTTGAATCTCTCCTCGGAATTATTTTTGCTCCGCTCATGTGGCTTATTGGAGTAGCAAAAGCCGATATGATGCTCATGGGGCAGCTGCTGGGAATAAAACTTGCAGCGAGTGAATTTGTAGGATATATCCAGCTGGCTGAACTTAAGAATCCGGTAAATGCGCTAAGCCTTACCTATGAAAAATCCATCATCATGGCCACTTACATGCTTTGTGGTTTTGCCAACTTCGCTTCTATTGGAATACAAATAGGCGGAATTGGTTCCCTGGCACCCGGACAGAGAAAAACCCTTTCGGAATTTGGGATGAAAGCGCTTATTGGCGGTACCCTCGCTTCTTTGCTTTCGGCTACAATTGCAGGGATGATCATTGGATAGAAAATTCCGGTCGTTAAAAACACTTTCTAATTCAGTACAGTTTTCTATTTTAGCTGAAATTGATCCGGAATTTGCCATTTTTGGCAGGTAAGCATCAGCACTATCTTTAAAATATAAACCCTTCAGAATCAATTCATAATGAAGCAGTATCACGACTTGATAAAACATGTCCTGGAAAACGGAAATGAAAAAGGAGACCGCACCGGCACCGGCACAAAAAGCGTGTTTGGTTACCAGATGCGGTTTGATTTAAGTGAAGGTTTTCCCATGGTCACCACAAAAAAGCTCCATCTAAAATCTATTATTTACGAGCTGCTTTGGTTCCTCAACGGCGATACCAACATTAAATATTTACAGGAAAACGGAGTGCGTATCTGGAACGAATGGGCCGACGGGAACGGCGATCTGGGTCCGGTGTACGGGCATCAATGGCGCAACTGGAACAGTGAAGATATAGATCAAATAAAAGAGGTGGTAGAAACATTGAAGACCAACCCCAACAGCCGCCGCATGCTGGTTACCGCCTGGAATCCTTCGGTACTGCCCGATACCTCAAAATCCTTTTCAGAAAATGTAGCGAATGGAAAAGCCGCGCTTCCTCCATGTCATGCTTTTTTCCAGTTCTATGTTGCTAACGGCAAATTATCCTGTCAACTCTACCAGCGAAGTGCAGATATCTTTTTAGGTGTACCGTTCAACATCGCTTCCTATGCCCTGCTCACTATGATGATTGCGCAGGTATGTGGTTATGAAGCAGGAGATTTTATTCACACTTTTGGTGATGCACATATTTACAACAACCACCTGGAGCAGGTAAACCTGCAGCTGTCGCGGGATGTGAGGCCTTTGCCAGTCATGAAACTGAATCCTGAGGTGAAAAATATTTTTGATTTTAAGTTTGAAGATTTTAAATTGGAAAATTATGATCCGCATCCGGCTATAAAAGGGCAGGTAGCGGTTTAATTTTTGTCCAATTTTAAATTTTTTAAGCATTATGAAGAAGTTATTAGTTATTGCATGTTTTTTCTTTGGAGGAATAGCAGGTGCCCAGGCGCAACAAACCTCACCAGTTTGGCCGGGCTGTGAAGACGCTGAAGATAAATCGGAATGTTTTAACGAAAAACTAAATGCCCATGTAAGGGAAAATTACGAATACCCCATGAAGCAGAACGCCTACGTTCGGGGAGAAGTAAAAGTATCTTTCAATATTAATGAAGAAGGGAAAGTTATTGTGAATTCGGTTGAAGGATCGGAGCCACTGGTGAATGAAGCTGCCAGGGAAATGCTCAAAAAGATTCCAGATATGAAGCCCGGGACTTTAAACGGAGAGCCCGATTCCCGGAATTTTACCACTACCTACCGCTTCTAAGAACAAGCCCCAGATCATGAAAAAATTATTTTTTGTCCTTTTCCTGTTTAGCGCAGGAGCAACATTTGCCCAGGAAGGCGTAAGTGTATCCAAAAATACGCTTACTACCAAAGAAACCCCTCCGGTTTGGCCGGGTTGTGAAGATTTTTCGGGGAATTCAAAAACCTGTTTTAAGGAGAAGCTCACCCAGCATCTCAAGGAGAATTACAAGTTCCCAAAAGATAAAGCTGGCAACTACATTTGGGGAAAGGCGATAGTTTCTTTTGTGATCAATAAAGAAGGGAAGCCGGTAATTTCTAAAGTTGAAGGCTCTAAAAAGGAACTCAATGAAGAAGCAAAGAGGATCATTCTTGCCATTCCAACAATGACACCGGGGCAGATGGCCGGGAAACCTGTAGAGGTGAGCTATAAAGTTCCTTTTACATTCTAAGCCTATTCTTATTATTCCTTTAACTAAAAGGGATACATAAAAGTTTAAATTTGAAGGAAACCTGCGGGTTTCCTTTTTTTATTTCCCAAAAAAGGTAATTACGCCGGAAATTTTTTTCCTTATGAACAACACCAAACCTCCGGAATTCAAGACTCAGTTTGCCGAAGACGTCTTTAAAGGCCTTACTTCATATCCTAAAAAAATTAGCTCAAAATTCCTTTATGATGAAAAGGGAGACGAGCTCTTTCAGCAGATCATGGATCTGCCCGAGTACTATCTTACGGGCAAGGAATATCAAATTCTTAAGCGCCACAGGAAAGAATTAGGAGATGAATTTGCCTCTTTAGAAGGATTTGACCTTATAGAACTTGGTGCCGGGGACGGGAAAAAGACAAAGGTGCTGTTAAGTCACTTTGAAGAAAAGAACTATGACTATAAATACCTGCCCGTAGATATCAGTAAGAATGTGCTCGAGCAGTTAAAAGGCAGCCTGCAACAGGAATTTCCTGCTGTAGAGGTAGAACCACAGCAGGGCACATATGCCGAAGTACTCAGCCGCCTGGCCGATTACCGGGAGCGCAAAAAAGTGATCCTTTTCCTGGGTTCGAATATTGGGAATCTCACACCCGAAGAAGCTGTGAACTTTTTAAAGAAGATATCTTCTGCAATGCATGAAAAAGATCTTTTCTTTATGGGAGTAGATCAAAAGAAAGACCCTAAGGTGATTTTGGATGCTTATAATGACGACGCCGGAGTTACCGAAGCATTCAATAAAAACCTGCTCACGCGAATGAACAGGGAACTGGATGCCGAATTTGATCCTGAAGATTTTATGCACTGGCCCCTTTATGATCCCGAATCAGGAGTAGCCAAAAGCTTCCTGGTGAGCAAAAAGGAACAAACTGTAGCAATAAATGCTCTTGACATTAAAGTGCATTTTCAAAAATGGGAGACCATACACACCGAAGTATCCCAAAAATATGACGACACCTCCATAGCCTGGCTGGCCAAAGAAGCCGGACTGGAGATTTCAGGCTGTTGGGCCGACAAAGACAGCTGCTTTAAAAACTATCTTTTCAAAAGAATAAAATAATGAAAGCAATTTGGAATAACACCGTAATAGCCGAAAGTGATCAAACTGTTGAAGTAGAAAACAACCAGTATTTCCCCCCGGAATCTATAAATTCTGAATTCTTCAACCTGAGCGATACCCATACAGTGTGCCCATGGAAAGGCAGAGCCTCTTATTTCCACCTAAAGGTAGGAGATGAGAAAAATACCGATGCAGCCTGGTTTTATCCTCATCCAAAACCCGAAGCAGCACAAATTAAGAACCACGTGGCTTTTTGGAAAGGTGTAAAAATTGAAAAATAAATTTGAGGTTTAAAAAAAATGCCCTAAGTTTACCAAAATCAAAAAAGAACAATCCAGGTGATTTTAAACAATAACAATAATAATTTCAATAACAATCTGAATCAAATCAGATTGCGGAGAGCTATTATTGTATAAAAAAAAGTCCCTTAAACAATATTCAAAAGCCTTTCCGCCACACGGAAAGGCTTTTTTTTGCAGAATAATGAAACTACTTCAAAATAATAATATCAATAATAATAGTCCGCCACCCGGGGGAGAGGATCTCTGTGCTTTAAAGCCTGCCTCCTTCCCGGGGCAGGCTTTTTTATTTCTTAAACATTAAAAACAAACATTATGAAACCTACACTACAACTATCACAAAAACTTGAAACTGAAGAAGCCGTTGAGTTCGTAAAATCTGAATTTGAAAAACACCTGAAATCACAACTTTCACTGGTAAAAATATCGGCTCCCACAGTTGTACTTCACGGCACCGGCATCAACGACGATCTAAACGGAATTGAAAGACCGGTTGGTTTCCCTATAAAAGCTATGCAGGAGCGCCGCGCCGAAGTGGTGCAATCTCTTGCGAAATGGAAAAGATTAAGACTGCGGGAATATGAATTTGAACCCGGAATGGGAATAGTGACCGACATGAAAGCTCTGCGGCCCGATGAAGAACTGGGGCCAATACATTCCATTTCGGTAGACCAGTGGGATTGGGAAAAAGTAATACTTCCCGAAGACCGTCAATTGGAATTCCTAAAGACCCAGGTACGCAGCATATATTCTTCCCTACTCGCCACACAGGCTGCCATCACCAAAAATTACCCTCTCCTCTCCCTCGACCTGCCTGAAGAAATCACCTTTTTACACACCGAAGACCTGCTGCAAAAGTACCCTCACCTCAGCCCAAAACAACGCGAAGACAGGGCGGCTAAAGAATTTGGGGCCGTATTTCTCATTGGCATAGGTGGAATTCTGGAAAGCGGAGAACCTCATGACGGCCGGGCTCCCGATTATGATGACTGGAGCACTCCTACCTCGGCTTCTACAAAAGGCCTAAACGGCGATATCTTAGTCTGGAACAGTGTACTGGAACAGGCTTTTGAATTGTCTTCAATGGGAATTAGGGTAGACAAAAAGACCCTGGAGCTACAACTACAAGAAAGAAAAGCCGAAGACCGTAAAAGTTTATACTACCATGACCAGCTGCTTTCAGAAAAACTCCCTCAAACCATTGGTGGCGGGATAGGACAGTCAAGGCTTTGCATGTTCCTGCTTCAAAAAAGACATATTGGGGAAGTACAGGCGAGCATCTGGCCCGATGAAATGAGACAGGAATTAAAAACCGAAGGTGTGTTTTTACTTTAAAAACACAGAGACTTCACAAAGACCTCACAGGTTTTTGAAACCTGTGAGGTCTAAATTATCGTCAATCGTTTTAAAGGGAAAGACAAAATAAAACCTTTCAAAAATGGCATTTTTGGACACCCTTTTTATAACTGCTTCAGCAGGTTTTCCAGGTCTTCTTCGGAATTGAAGTAGTGGAAACTAACCCTAATTCCCTCACCTCGTTGAGAGCAGATAATCCTGTTGGTACGAAGCTTCTGAAACAATTTATCATCTCCCCTGATGTTAAAGATAGACGAATGCAGTTCCCGGTTAACCACTGCAGATTCCAGCACTCCTTTTTCACTGAGTTTAGCTTTGGCAACGAAAGCAAGTTCTTTGATACCGTTTTCAATTTCTGATATTCCCACCTGTTTTATAATATCTATGGCGGTTTTAAGGCTTCCGAAGTTTAAAGTATCAAGGTGCCCTGGTTCAAATTTGCCAATAAAACTGCCTTTGTGAGGCTTGTTCTTTCCCTGCAGGTCTTTGATCTCAAATTCTCCCGACTTTACTTTTTCCTGCATATGTTCCTTGAAGAGAAAAAATCCATTCCCGTAACCGGCATTAAGCCATTTATAAGCACTGGCCCCAAGCACATCTAGAGCCGAGGCTTCAAAATCGAATTTTTCGGTACCACAAAATTGGGTGCCATCGGCAAAAAGGAGAAGCCCGGGGTTATCTTTCTTAAGCTTCAGAAGAAAATCGGGATCTATTTTAATTCCGTTGATGTACTGCACAAGGCTGAAAGCAAAAACATCAGGCTTTTCGCGGAAAACTGCTTCAGCAATATTGCGCTCCAGGTTTTCATCTATTTCGGCATAACACACCTTGAACCCGCGTGATTCTACAGCCCAATTTACCGACGGATAATCGTTTTTGAGCAATAGCACCTTTTTACTGTGGTCAATTTCTTCCAGTAGCGTATTAAATCCTAAGGAAAAATTGGGCATAAGCGCTACAAGATTGGGTGCACAGCCAAACAGATCTCCCACCGCCTTTCTTACTTTTAGAAAGAGAGCGTCACGATTATCACGAAATAAACTGCCGCCAATGAGAAAGTCGAGATCATAGTCCTGCCTGAATTCCAGCAGATTTTCAGACAACAAACCGGAAGCCGCAGTATTGAGATAAGTATACTGTTCTAAAAGAGGAAACTGTTTTTTAAAATTCTTCATAAACAAGGAAGATTCCGTAGTAAAATCAATAAATTTGAGAATATCTTTAAAATTACGTTTTAATATGGGGCTGGAAAAAAATAGTGCTTCAAAAATAGATCCGGAGCAACGCAGACTTATTGAAAGGGCACAAATGCGGGCACGGCAAAAAAGAAGATTGTACCAACATTTTATAGTCTTTCTACTGGGATCGGTGGTTTTGATCCTGCTCAATGTGATCTTTGACATAGGCCGCAACATCAATCCTTTTGGGATAGACTGGTTTGTATGGGCCATCATCTTCTGGGCTTTGCTACTGCTTATTCATGTTTTCAACGTGTTTATCACCAATAAATTTTTTGGAAAAGACTGGGAAAACGAGCAGATTGACCGACTGGTGGCGAAGCAGCAAAAGAAAATTGCCGAACTTCAGAAGAAAGTGGAAAAAGACTATCCCCTCCCTACAAAAGGAGAACCATACATTCCTCCCACGACCCAAAAACCGATTGATCCTGATGCTCCAATAAATTCTTAACAATGGGAAAAGTTACTTTGATTGCAGCTGCAGGTGAGAACAATGAACTGGGGAAAGACAAAGACCTGGTGTGGCACCTGCCCGACGATTTTAAGAGGTTTAAAAAATTGACTACCGGCCACTATATTATAATGGGACGCAAGACGTTTGAGACATTTCCTCAATTGCTTCCCAATCGCACCCACGTGATCATCACCCGCAAGGACGATTACAATCCCGAAGGCACCATCGTAGTAAATTCCCTCGAAAAAGCACTCGAAGCAGCGAAAGATGATCCGCAACCTTTTGTGATTGGCGGCGGTGAGATCTATAAGCTTTCTCTGGATAAAGCTGATGCCATTGAGCTCACGCGTGTGCACGGGAGTTTTGACGCCGATACCCACTTTCCCGATTTTGATGAGAAGAACTGGAAACTGGTAGCAAAAGAAGAACACCCTGCAGATGAGCGCCACAAATACGCTTTCACCTACCTCACCTATGAACGTGTCAAATGATCAACAGGTCATACACGAACTGGCAAGCAGCCATGGTTTTACCGTAAAAAGCATCAATTCCCTTGCCGGCGGCAGCATCAACCAGGTGTACCTTATAAATACTTCGGAAGGAAAAAAAGTGGTGAAGGTCAACTCTGCCCACAAATTTCCCGGAATGTTCGCAGCCGAAAAACAGGGACTGGAAACCCTGAAGCAGGCGAATGCTTTTGATGTACCGGCTGTTATTGGTCTCGGGGAAGTTGGTGATAAGGCTTACCTCCTACTGGAATACAAAAAAGAAGAGCCTCAAAAAGGGCATTTTTGGAAGGTATTTGGGGAGCAGCTTTCCCTACTTCATAAAACTTCTGCTGAAAGCTTCGGCTTTGCAGCACCCAATTATATTGGAAGTCTTCCGCAGTACAATGAGCCGCGAGAATCGGCAGCCGGTTTTTATGTGAGTCAGCGGTTGGAACCGCAGGTGAAGATGGCTTCAGAAAGAGGCTTTTCGCTGGGCGATCTATCAGGATTTTACAGGAATATTTCAGAAGAAATTCCGCGGGAAGCTCCTGCCCTGCTCCACGGAGATCTATGGAGTGGAAATTACATTACCAATAAAGAAGGCCTACCGTGCCTTATAGACCCTGCAGTTTGCTACGGACCAAGGGAAATGGATCTTGCCATGATGCAGCTGTTTGGTGGTTTTCCTTCAGAAGTATTTGATATTTACAATGTTCATTTTCCGCTTCAGCAGGGATGGGAAGAAAGAATCCCTCTTTGGCAACTTTATTATCTCCTGGTGCACCTCAACATTTTTGGCCGCAGTTACCTTCCGCAGGTTGAGGAAATAATCCGTCGCTTTTCATAATCTTAACAGCCCGCGCTCTTCTTTTAGGAGTTCTTTAGTGCACATAGGGCGCTAATTATTTTATATTTAAATAGTTAAATTAAAATAAGATATGGACACAGAAAATCTAAATAAAGAAGAATCTTGGAAGAAACTAAGGGAACTGGTAGATGACATCAAGGTAGCGATGATGGTTACCGGTCTTGAAAAAAGGCCAATCAACGCCATTCCCATGAGGACAAAAAAAATTGATGATAATGGAAATATCTGGTTTGTGAGTGCAGGTAATAGTGAACACAATAAAAACCTGCAAATCAACGAACAGGTACATCTCTTATACAGCGACCCCGATGATAACGAATTTGTTACCCTCTATGGAGAAGCAGAGATCACCAAAGACAAAAAAATACTGGAAGATCTTTACAGTTCAACTTCCGACAATTGGTTTGACGGCGTAGATGACCCCAACCTCACGGCAATAAAGGTAAAGCCTGTAGATGCATATTTTTGGGATAGTAAAACCAATAAATATGTCACCCTCTTTAAAATGGGTATAGGAGCTTTAACCGGTGAGAAACAGGATGTGGGTGAAAAAGGCAAATTAGACCTTTAAACCCATTAACATATTAGGAATCCTTACGGCTTTGCTGTAAGGATTTTTTTATTTTCTTAATTTTGCAGCCTAATCACTAAAGTTATGAAAGCATACGTATTTCCGGGACAGGGAGCCCAATTCACAGGAATGGGACAGGATCTCTACGAGAAGTCCCCTCTAGCGAAAGAACTTTTTGAAAAAGCCAATGATATTCTGGGGTTCTCTATAACTCAAACCATGTTTGAAGGAACCGCTGAAGACCTTAAAAAGACAAAAGTGACCCAGCCTGCAATATTTCTTCATTCGGTAATCCTGTCTAAGGTGTTAGGCGATACCTTTAAACCAGATATGGTTGCCGGGCACTCTTTGGGAGAATTTTCGGCCCTGGTTGCAAATGGAACATTAAAGTTTGAAGATGCCTTAAAACTGGTTTCCAAAAGAGCACTGGCTATGCAAAAGGCCTGTGAACTGGAGGAATCTACAATGGCTGCTGTTTTAGGCCTTGAAGACCACCTGGTGGAAGCGATTTGTGCCGATATTAAAGGTACAGTGGTTGCTGCAAATTACAACTGCCCCGGGCAACTGGTAATCTCGGGAGACCTGCTGGCGGTGGAAAAAGCCTGTGAAGAATTAAAGGAAAGAGGTGCTAAAAGGGCCATGATCCTTCCTGTGGGAGGAGCTTTTCATTCGCCCCTTATGGAACCGGCAAGAGAGGAGCTGGCGGCAGCTATAGAAGAAACTGAATTCCATAAACCAGTTTGTCCTATCTACCAAAATGTCTCGACTTTTGCGGTAACCGATAGTGCCGAAATCAAGAAAAACCTGATCTTTCAATTAACGGCTCCTGTAAAATGGACACAGAGTGTGCGGAATATGATCAAAGACGGGGCTTCAGAATTTATTGAAGTAGGCCCGGGGAAAGTGTTACAGGGACTGGTAAAGAAGATAGACCGAAGTGCTGAAGTAAGATCTGCGGAAGTATAGGAGTTGCGGGTTGGAAATGTTGCAGGTTGCGGGTTATAAAACGTTGCAAGGTGCGGGTTGCGAGTTGGAAATGCTACCAAAGAAACTTCTAATTTATATTATAGATAGATACAAAAAACCCGGAGTTTTTAGCTCCGGGTTTTTTGTTGCCCTAAGGCTAAAGTCTTATAAAAAGATTACTTCTTTAGAAAATCAGCAATTGTCTCTGTAATAAAAGAAATTTGCTCATCATCCAATTCGGTATGCATGGGCAGTGAGATCACCTCTTCTACCAGTTGATTGGTCACCGTGAAATCTTCTTCCCTGTACCGGTCATCTTTATACGCCTTTTGGCTGTGGAGTGGGATGGGATAATAAATCCCGAAGGGAATACCTTTTTCTGAAAGGTGTTTAGCCAAAGCATCTCTTTTCCCGTCCGCAATCTTTATGGTGTACTGGTGGTAAACATGTGTATCAGCAGCATCTTCGGTGTAAGGGACTGTCACCCCTTCTACATTTTGTAAAGCCGCGGTATATTTTTGCGCAGCCTCCTGCCGTGCCTTGTTATATTGATCTAGTTGAGGAAGTTTCACCCGCAATACTGCAGCCTGTAAACTGTCAAGCCTGGAGTTCACCCCTACTACATCGTGATGGTAACGTTCATACATCCCGTGATTCACAATCCCTCTAATAGTGTGGGCCAGCTTATCATCATTTGTAAAAATAGCACCACCGTCACCGTAACAACCTAAATTTTTAGAAGGGAAAAAAGACGTGGATGCCACATGGCCTATTGCCCCGGCCTTTTTTGTTGCACCGTCTTTAAAATGGTAATTTGCACCTATAGCCTGGGCATTGTCTTCAATCACGTAAAGATCGTGCTCCCGTGCAATTTCCATAATTTCATCCATATTTGCTGCCTGCCCAAAAAGGTGCACCGGCACTATGGCTTTGGTATTTGGTGTGATAGCTTTTTTGATGGCTTCAGGATTTATATTGAAGGTATCTGGCTCCACATCAACCAGTACAGGTGTAAGCTGTAGCAAGGCAATGACCTCTACAGTTGCCGCAAAAGTAAAGTCGGCCGTAATCACCTCATCACCTGGTTTCAAACCAAGGCCCATCATGGCAATTTGCAAAGCATCTGTACCATTGGCACAGGGAATCACATGTTTCACATCCAGGTACTCTTCCAGTTCTTTCTGAAAAGCATGAACTTCGGGGCCATTGATAAATGCAGTGGTATCAATAACTTCTAACATCGACTGAGTAACTGTATCTTTTATTTTCTCGTATTGACCTTTAAGGTCAACCATTTGTAATTTTTTCATCTTAAAAAGTTAGGCTTACGAAAATACGAAGAATGCCAGTATTCCCAATGGTAATTTCTTAATTTAGCACTCAAAATACCCCATTTTGCACTATCTCTATAACATAGCAATTAAAGCTACAGATTTCTTACTCCCCCTGGCCGGCAGGTACAATGAAAAGCTTGGGAAGTTTAGCCAGGGCAGAAAAGACCTTTTTGAGAGTCTGGCTGCTCAAATTGCCCCCACCGAAAAAACTATCTGGATTCACGCCGCTTCTCTGGGAGAATATGAACAGGCAGTTCCGGTTATTATCAAATTAAAAGATTTATTCCCGACACATAAGATCGTTTTAAGCTTCTTCTCCCCTTCAGGTTTTGAAGTAAAGAAAAAAAATTCGCTGGCCCATGTGGTAACTTACCTCCCGCTCGACACCCCTGCAAATGCTGAAAAATTCCTGAATATTGTTCATCCCGAATGGGCACTGTTCATCAAATATGAATTCTGGCCCAACTTCTTAAAAGAGCTAAAAAAGCGAGAACTAAGAAGCCTATTAATTTCAGGTGCTTTCAGGGAAAATCAGGTGTTTTTTAAGCCCTACGGAAAATGGATGCGGAAGTACCTTAAAGCCTTTGAATTCTTTTTTGTTCAGAATGAAAGATCAAAACAGCTCTTACAGCAAATAGGCTTTGAGAATTGCAGCGTGAGCGGCGACACCCGTTTTGACAGAGTGTACGCCCAACTACAGCAGGACAATCACCTGGATTTTGTGGAAGAGTTTGTAGACGATCACCTCCGCATAGTCGCGGGAAGTACATGGCCCGAAGACGAAGATCTGATTATTGATTTTGTAAATAAGGAACATCAGAAGGTGAAGGTTATTATTGCCCCGCACGCCATAAAACCAGAAAAAATAAAGAGTTTACAGTCAAAATTGGAGGCAGACACCATACTTTTTTCAGAAAAAGAAGGCAAAACTTTAAAAGATGCCAATGTATTGATCGTTGATACTGTTGGCCTGTTGACGAAGATCTACAGTTATGCCCACATTGCCTATGTAGGAGGTGCGGCCGGCAACACCGGTTTGCACAATATACTCGAACCCGCGGCTTTTGGTGTTCCGGTGATCATTGGGCAAAACTTTGAAAAATTTCCTGAAGCCGGAAAGCTTAAGGAAGCCGGGGGACTCTTTTCAGTAAAAAACAGTGACGAAGCGAATGACATTCTTGATAAGCTCATTAACGACAGGGGCTTTAGAGAGAAAGCCGGCAAAAATTCAGTTGCTTTTATTGAAAAAAACAAAGGCGCCACAAATAAAATTTATAATTATTTCTTAAAAAATAAAGAAAAATAACCTCGCTTTAACACCATGAGGGGGAGTTTATTGAAAGTGTGTTTTGCATATATAAAAAATAGTTTAAATTTGTTCCAACTAATTAAACGTACTAACATGAAAAAATTATTTTTAGGATTGCTTGTAGCTGCATTTACTCTTTCTATCTACTCTTGTAGAGAGACTACAGAAGAGAATGTAGAAACTAACTTGGAAGAAGTAGAAACTGATCTTGAAGAAACAGGAGAAGACATCGAGTCTGGTCTTGAAGAAGCAGGAGATGAAATAGAGCAGGCTGGAGAACAGACTGAGCAGGAAATTGAAGAAGAAATTAACGATACTGACGATATTCAGTAGACTTTTTCTTTAAAGATTTTCTTTAAAAACTTTAAGGGGCTGCCTAAAAAGCCGTGTTGGTGTCAACCTGAGCATATTTTCAGGTTCTGTTGAAATCTTGAATGAGATTTTTTAGATTCTGAAGTAAAATCAGTAAGACCTTACTCTAGCTTTTTAGACAGCCTCTTTTAATTTGAAAAAGTGAGTATGAAAAAAATAATTTTAAGCTTTGCAGTGGCAGGGATGGTCTTAACGACCTACTCCTGCAGGGAATCTACACAAGACAAAACCAAAGATGCTGTAGAGGCCATTGGTGAAGATATTGAAGACGGAACCAGGCGTGCTGCCGAAGAGGTAGAAAAAGGTGCTGAAAAGGTAAAAAAGGAGATCGATGAAGAGATTCACGAAACCGATGATCACATTCAGCAGGAAGAACCGGAGCAGTAGAACGATCCGAATAACTACCTAAAAAGCTGCCCCTGAGCAGCTTTTTTTTATATAAAAAGTGTCAAAAAGGGCATTTTCGAGGAATGTTTTCTCAATTAAATAAAAATAAAGCACTTAAAATCAGATGAAATACATTTCCGTGACCTATTTTATTTCAGAAGATCTATTTATCGCTGAAGCATTAAAAAAGAGCTTCCGAAGCGAAAAATGAGACAAAAAATACACTTTTTATACTGAAAATCCCTAAAAAGCATCAGCTGTATGATCCTGTTTATCTGAATTTCTCAAATACATAGGAAATTGCATCTGAAAAATGGCATTTTTGGGCCTACTCATGAGGAAAAGGCATATAATCAGCACCTTTTTACGCCTAAATATTGAAGTAGACTACTTCAGCCCGAATCGAAATTAGATTATTCGTTCCGTTAGGTTTTCCGCAGAAAATCACCTCCTTATTTAGCCACTTTTTGCCCCAGGATTGATTGTATCTTTTCCACTAGGTCATCCATTTCAAAAGGTTTGGCTATAAAATCATTTGCCCCCGCTTCCTTACATCTTGCACCGGCATCATGCAGGGCAGACATCATGAGCACCGGAGTATCTTTTAATTCGGGGTTATTTCGCAGACGGGCACAAACATCGGTTCCGTTAATGCCAGATATGAGCATGTCCAGCATTACCAAATCGATGTTTTCTTCAAGAATAAGCCTTTCAGTCTCTTCAGGTCTTGCCGTAACGATCACGTCATAATCGTAAAACTCGAGAAGCGTCTTGAGCATTTCCCCTATTCCGGAGTCATCATCGACAACCAGTATCTTCTTTTTATTCATTTTCATGTTTATTTTCAAGAAGCACAAAACTAAAGTCTGAACCTTCCCCTATTTTACTTTTTACTTCTATATAGCCGTTGTGGCGCTCAATAATTTCATTGGCAAGATACAAACCTATTCCAAACCCTGAGTAGGTCTCTTTACTTTCCACCCCTATTCTATAGAACCTTTTAAAGATATTCTTATGGAATTTTGCATCAATGCCTATTCCTTTATCCCTTACACTCACCGCTACCTTATCTGAACCTACTTTTATAACGTGAATCTGGATGTACTGGCTGTCGGGTGAATATTTGATAGCATTGGTGATAAAATTAATAAGCACCTGCCCTATCCTGTCTTTATCGGCAAATACCCGGGCCCTATGGGAGTGGAAAATCTCCATTTGGTGCTGTGTGTTGGTAAGCTTTATATCCTGAATTGTTTGCTCTACCATCTCGTTGAGATCAAATACCTCTTCTTTTAGCTCCAGCTTGTTTTCTTCGAGCCTTGATAGATCAAGAATTTCGGCAATGAGCCTTGTGAGGCGCACAATCTGGTTATCTATGCGCTCCAGGGACGGCTTAAGCGGAACATTACCGGGGATTTCCAGTTTATACTTTTCAAGCAGGTTTAGTAAGAGCTGCACGTAGCCCTTAATAGAAGTTACGGGAGTTTTTAGTTCATGGCTCACCATCTTGAGAAAATCTTCTTTTCTTTTTTCTTCTTCCTTAAGCCTTTGTATTTCGGTGCTTATACCAATCCACATGGTAATTTCTCCGTTCTCCCCTTTAACCGCTTCATTCCGGCTTAGGTGCCACAAGTAATTTCCATCTTTGTCCCTAAGCCTTAACTGCATTTCAAAGGTTTTCCCGGTTTTAAGGGAATGATTCCATTTTTTTCTAACCTCGTTCTCTTCGGAAGGGTGAATGAAGTTCTCCCAGCTATACTCTTTTAGTTGTTCAAAATCAAGACCTACAAAGTCATACCAATTTTGATTGAAGAAGATAGGTTTCCCATTGGCATCTGTATTAATAACCTTCCCCGGCATAAGATCGGCCATAAGTTTAAAATGGCGCTCCCTCTCCTTCAGAAGTGTTTTTGACTCGACCATTTCGGTGACATTCAGCCCCATATTGAGTATGCCTATAATCTCACCTTCCTCATTCCGCAGAGGCTTATAAGTGAAATTATAGTATCCGGTTTCCAAGCTGCCATTTCGCATAAGGTCTACCCTGTCTTCTTTACCCCAGTAAGTCTCCCCTGTAGTAAAAACTTTGTCCAGCAGATCGTGAAAAGGCTGCCCTTCAAGTTCGGGAAGCGCCTCCCGCAGCGATTTGCCTACTACCTCGCGTGTTTTCCCCCAAAGATCGATCATAGCATCGTTAGCAAGCTCTATGGTCATTTCCCTCCCCGTATAGACAGCCGTGGCTACAGTTGCCTGTTCTACTATAGAGCGAATGCGGTGCTCATTCTCTTTGATCACCTGTTCTTTGAGATAGTCGTCGTGCACATCGGTCACCGTACCTATGAGGCCTTCAAATTCTCCTTCAGAAGTCCATTTGGGTCGGCCACGATCTACCACCCACCTGTAGGAACCATTCTTATTCCGAAGCCTGAATTTTGCGTGATATTCTTTTCGTTCCCGGTGAGCTTCCATGAAATTTTGATAGATCTTATCGCGATCTTCAGGGTGTAATGCCTCCACCCACCCGGCACCCAACGACTCTTTCCTGGTTTGCCCGGTATATTGATACCATTCTTTATTGAGATAATTTCCTTCTCCCAACGGATTGGTAATCCAAATAATTACGGGTACAGTATCAATGACATTTCGCAGTTCTTTTTCACTGTTCTCCAGGCTTTGACGGTTAAGCACTTTTTCGGTGACGTCTATGGCATGAACAAAAATTCCCTCCACATTTCCGGCTGCATCTTTTATGGGCTGATACACAAAATCGAGCATCACAGTTTTTCCCCCATTCTCTCCCTTAAGATCAAGGCTTATTTCTTTACCAATAAAGGGTTTGCCGGTATTGTATACCCCATCAAGCATTTTTATGAAGCCTTGATTCTCTACTTCAGGAAGAACTTCTTTGACAGATTTCCCTATAATTTCACGAAATTCTAAAAGGTCCTGGTATTTGTGATTAGCGAGTTCAAAAATATGGTCTTTCCCTCTCAAAGTACAAATTAAAGCAGGTGCTTCAGAAAGTACTTCATGCAACAATTTACGGTAGTCAATATTCCCATCGGGAAGAACATGCACTTCGGTAAAACACAGAAGAAAATAAGTTTTTTGATTATAAAGGGGCAGCCGATTAGCATTAATTGAAAAACGATGCCTTTTAAGATTGGCTGAAGATAACAGAACCGGGAAATCTTTAACCGCCTCTTCTGAAGTTCTTAAGGTCTCCAGAAGTTCGGGAATTCGCGAAGACTCCTTCTTATCTTCAAGTAAAGACAGAAGGTTCATTCCTTGAAGAGTAGCAGGAGGCGTTTCAAAAACCTCATACATTTTGCGAGTTGCAGCCAGTATCATTCCCTCTTCATTGATCACCACGACAGGATCACGCAGGGAAATGAGGATATTTTTAACAAATTCTATCTTTTCAGGATCTTCCTTAAAAGGAACCTGGCTACTCTTCATAAAAAAGATATTTGTTAGGAAAAAAGCTAAAATAAACTTTTCGGGATGCTATTTTACAAAAGAAATCTCAAAATTTTAAATTAGAGTTAAAGTACAGAAACATTTATATAATTTCCCTAAAGACTTCTCCTTAAGTACAGAAACTTCCCTGATATTTTTATTTCCAAAAATAATTTATATCGTAATATTACAATAGATTAAGTAAATTGGCTGCCCGGCATCATTTACTAAAAAAACCGAAAAATAATTGTGGCCCCGGGGTCCATGTAAATTTGATTTTGATGTACATATGCTCAATGTAAAATGTAAAAAATGGGAGTAACGAAAAGCGACCTCTTCACAGAAGCTCAAAACGAGGTGGCACTGGCCGCCAAGGCACTGGCTCATCCTGCCAGGATCGCCATTATTGAATTCCTGCTAAAGTCGAACACCTGCTTTAATGGAGATTTGGTAAATGAACTGGGCCTGGCGCAGGCAACTATAAGTCAGCACCTACGCGAACTAAAAGATATTGGCATCATACAGGGAACTATTGAAGGCACGAAGGTGTGCTATTGCATCAACCCGCAGCGATGGAAGGAAATTCAGGAGAAGTTTAATGGCCTCTTCAACAAGTTTGAGGATCCTTCTTCAAATGACTGTTGCTAAATTTGCAACTGTCTCTAACTTCTCATGGCTTACTTAAGCTTATACAAAGTAGTTACTAAAACTCCTTTAAATCCGGGGGATTGAACTGATACCAATTGTTTTTCTTCCCTGGCCTGAAAATTAAACGGGGATGCGGAAAGGACAACACCACTCTGTTTTTTTAATCGGGTACCCTGCCCGGAGATAATGTTCATATTAGGCTCAAAATCTCCTTCCGGAAGGTGTTCGGTGAGAAGAACATAATTAAAACCGTATAATTTTTCAACCACGCTTTTTATCTCCTCATTCGATAAATGTTGCAGGACCTGTCTAAGAATTGCAACGTCTCCCAAAGGCAATTCATCTTTTGCAAGATCCAGGGTACAAAATTCTAAATTTTCTGCTTTAAACTTTTTCTTATTATGTGCTATAAGCTCTGGAACTATGTCCAGTGCAATATACTTCTCCGAGTATTTCACCAGGTCTTTACCAACATTAAAATCCCCACAACCAAGGTCACACACTATCGGAGGAGTTTCAAATTTTGATAAAAAAGCAGATACCACAGCTAAATATGGATTAACTGTCTCGGGTTGATGAGAGCCCAAACCAGAATAGAATTCAGATTTATCACCACCCCACAAGTTGTTTTCATAGATCTGCGCCATGGCATCTTTGGTAGGCCATGGTTTCTTTGTTTTACTATTTTTGGACATTATCAGCTGAAAAAAAATTTTTCTTTAGAAGCGCGAGTAATCAAACTAAGACAAAAATATAAAACCCGGAAGCACTAAAGATTGGAAACCACAATTCAATACACATTCTCAACGCTATAACCTTTTAGGATAATTATTTGTTAAGTTTCCAATTCTAATTGGTTTTAAGCCAGCTGTAGCAGAAATTTGCACGATGCAAGAAGATTATGGTGTAAGAGACAAAAAGCGGGAAAAGATAATACTCCTGGTACTGGGAACTTTAATCGCCCTCGGGCCATTTTCCATAGACATGTACCTTCCCGGCTTTGAGAGTATCGCAGAAGAATTTAGTATTACCAAAGCCCAGGTAGGCTTTTCACTAACCAGCTATTTTATAGGAATTGCCCTGGGGCAGTTAGCTTACGGACCTATTATGGACAGGTATGGCCGCAAGCGCCCCCTGCTCATTGGGCTCGTAATCTATGCAATTGCAGCAATGAGCTGCTTTTATTCACCAAACCTTACGTGGCTCATCATTTCCCGTTTCTTCCTTGCGGTAGGAGCATCTGCAGGAATGGTGGCTTCTAAAGCGGTAGTGCGGGATATTTTTCCTTCCGAAGAAGTGGCCAGGGCTATCTCCTTCCTCATGTTGATCATGGGAGGTGCGCCAATTATTGCTCCTACAGTGGGAGGTATGGTAATCGCTTACTTTTCATGGCATAGCATCTTTCTGGTGCTGGCAATTTTAGCCGGCCTGATGTTTTTTAGTGTTTTAAAATTTCTTCCTGAAAGTGTAGCTCCCGATGAATCGGTCAAGCTGGAATTAAAAAACATGACGTCTAAGTACTGGGGAATCTTTAGAAACAAAATTTTCCTGACTTTTTCCCTGGCCGGGAGTTTGACCATAGGTGCAATGTTCGCCTACATTTCAAACGCGCCTGTTTTGTTTATGGACAGGTTTAATATGAGTGAAACCCATTTTGGCTGGTTATTCGGACTCAATGCCGCCGGATTAATAGCCGGAAGTCAGCTAAACCGGCTGGTATTAAAACGCTACACCACCTTTAGAGTGACCATGGTAATAAGCGTGATCCTGGTAGGCCTGTCTGCGCTCTTCGTGCTAAACAGCTTTTTTGGAGGAAATTTCTATACAACAATCCTGTTGTTATTCCTGATCCTGTTTTTGCTGGGCTTTCAAAACCCAAATACTACCGCCCTATCTCTGTATCCGTTTGAAAAGAAAGCAGGAAGGGCATCGGCTTTGGTAGGAAGTCTAAAAATGATCCTTGGTGCTGTGGCTTCTTTTATCATTAGTAAGCTCACCGGTATTAGCATGCTCCCGCTGGCACTTACCATCCTCATTTGCCTGATAATTAGCTCTCTACTGCTCTTCCGGTTTCAGGCCAAAGAGAAAAGATCAATGGTGTTGATCACCAGGTAAGGAGGTAAATAGTTTTTTAAATGTAGTAAATCAGGAAAGTCATAAAGGCATCTACATCTAAAGCATCCTGTACTCTTCGACTGCACAAGTTAATATCAAAAAGATAGAGGTAAAAACCAAAAAACCCTCTAAATCAATAAGATAAAGAGGGTTTCTGTACTCGGAGCGGGACTTGAACCCGCACGAACATTGCTGTTCATTGGATTTTAAGTCCAACGTGTCTACCAATTCCACCATCCGAGCGTGGAACTTTATATGAAGCTCATTGGATTTTAAGACCAACGTGTTTAAAAAACAAACCCGGGCAACCCGGGTCTCTCCATGCAGAGCGAAAAACGGGATTCGAACCCGCGACCTCCACCTTGGCAAGGTGGCGCTCTACCAACTGAGCTATTTTCGCGTTTTAAAAGAACATCTCTCTTTCCAGAGAGTATTGCGGTGCAAATTTAATACATTTCTGAAACTGGCAAAGATTTTTTTGAAAAAACAACTGGGTTTTTTCTATCCCTAAACCCCCGCCTTCTGTCTGCTGGTAAGCATCCGCTTGATCTCATTGAGCTTCATCAAAGCCTCTACAGGCGTAAGTGTATTAATATCAAGATGATGAATCTCTTCCCTGAGCTCCTCAAGAATAGGATCATCAAGATTAAAGAAACTAAGCTGCATATCTTCTTCTGCCGATTTCTTTAAGGCTCCCGATTTTTCTTTCATCCCGTGGGAGTCTTCCAGCTTCTTCAAAATTTTATTGGCCCTTCTCAACACCTGTTGCGGCATTCCGGCCATTCGGGCTACATGTATCCCAAAACTGTGTTCACTGCCTCCTGGCACCAGCTTCCTTAAGAACAGCACATTGTCTTTTAACTCTTTTACTGAAACATTGAAATTCTTAATACGGTTAAAAGTTTCTCCCATATCATTCAGCTCGTGATAATGGGTAGCAAAGAGCGTTTTTGCTTTGGCAGGATGTTCATGCAAAAATTCGGTGATTGCCCATGCAATGGAAATTCCGTCGTAGGTACTTGTGCCCCGCCCAATCTCGTCGAGCAAAATAAGGCTCCTTTCCGAAAGGTTATTCAGGATACTCGCCGTTTCATTCATTTCTACCATAAAAGTAGATTCTCCCATAGAAATGTTGTCACTGGCACCCACCCTGGTAAAGATCTTATCAATAAGACCAATTCTTGCCGTCTCGGCAGGTACAAAACTGCCCATTTGTGCCATGAGTACGATAAGTGCTGTTTGCCGTAGAATGGCCGACTTACCACTCATATTGGGCCCGGTGATCATGATGATTTGTTGATTCTCCCTGTCCAGGTAAACATCATTGGCAATATAAGCTTCCGAAAGCGGCAACTGCTTCTCTATTACCGGGTGCCTTCCATTAGTGATCTCCAGTTCAAAAGAGTCATCTATTTCGGGTTTGCTGTAGTTTGCGAGGATCGCGTGCTGTGCAAAAGAACACAGGCAATCCAGCTGACCTATTATAGTAGCATTCTGCTGTACCGGCTGAATATAATCTCCAATCCAGGTGACCAGCTTTGTAAAGATCTCCTGCTCCAGGTGCAGTATTTTCTCTTCGGCCCCCAGAATTTTCGCTTCATATTCTTTTAGCTCCTGGGTAATATAACGTTCGGCGTTTACAAGGGTTTGTTTTCGCACCCAGCTCTCGGGCACCTTATTTTTATGGGCATTGCGCACCTCAATATAATAGCCAAAAACGTTGTTGCTCCCAATCTTGAGCGACGTGATCCCGGTGGCGGCACTCTCCCGCTCCAGCAGCTTATCTAAATAATCGCGGCCCGAAAATGCTATTTTTCGAAGTTCATCCAGCTCGCCTGAAAATCCTTCGGCAACAGTATTCCCCTTCTGAATATTCACCGGCGCATCCTCGTAGAGCGTCTCTTTTATTTTATTCCGAAGCAAATCACAGCTCTGCAAATTCTCCCCCAGCACTTTAAGCGCCTCTTCCCCCGACTCTGTTGCCAGGACCTTCACAGGGATCACAGCCTCCAGGGAATTCTTTAACTGAATCACCTCCCGCGGACAAACCTTCCCAGTGGCTACTTTAGAAATAAGCCGCTCCAGGTCACTGATCTTCTTGATATGGTTTCTCGTTTTTTCGAGAATTTTGGTCTTCTCTACCAGGTAGGCCACCACCCGGTGCCGTCTTTTAATTTTTTCAGAATTCTTAAGAGGTAACGCCAGCCAGCGCTTCAACATTCTCCCGCCCATGGGCGAAATAGTGTGATCAATAACATCTAGCAGCGTAACTGCATTTTGGGCGTTAGAAGTGTATAGTTCAAGGTTGCGGATTGTAAACCTGTCCATCCACACATATTCCTCTTCGGCAATGCGCGTAATCCCGGTAATGTGCTGCAGGCGATGGTGCTGGGTCTCGCCCAGATAATAAAGTACTGCCCCTGCCGCAACAATTCCCTCAAGCAGGTGCTCCACTCCAAAACCCTTCAAAGATTTTGTACTAAAGTGGGTATTGAGGTTTTCATAAGCGTAATCGTGCTTAAACACCCAGTCTTCAAGAAAAAATACGTGATGATCCTGCCCAAAACTGCTGTAAAATTCCTTTTTCTTCTGCTTTGGCACCAGCACTTCACTGGGACTAAAATTTTGAAGTAGCTTGTCAATATAGTCTGCCGTTCCTTCTGCAACCAAAAATTCTCCGGTAGAAACATCCAGGAATGATATTCCCAGCGACTTTTTTCCGAAGTGAACCGCACATAAAAAATTGTTGGTCTTGCTTTGCAGCACTTCATCATTCATAGCCACACCGGGTGTCACCAGTTCGGTCACCCCACGCTTTACAATCTTTTTGGTGAGTTTAGGATCTTCAAGCTGGTCGCAAATGGCCACCCGCTCCCCCGCTTTTACCAGCTTTGGCAGGTAAGTGTTAAGGGAATGATGCGGAAAACCGGCCAGTTCACTGCGCTCACTCCCATTATTGCGGTTAGTGAGCACAATATTGAGAATATGCGAAGCTTTCACAGCATCTTCTCCAAAAGTCTCGTAAAAATCGCCCACCCTAAACAGCAACATGGCATCAGGATATTTCTTCTTGATCTTGTTGTACTGCTGCATTAAAGGCGTGACCTTCTTCTCTGATTTTCCTGACACTGGACTCAATTTTTTTGCTGAGGGCTAAAATATACATTCTCTCCCTTTAAAGATAATCTTCCCTTTTCTCATTTTCAAACTTTTATCCACAACCTGTCAACCAACATTCTTAATTTATGCTGAAGTGAAATTCAACGCCCTGCTATTTTCTGAAAGTACTGCTGAATTCTCTATTTTTGGCACATGGAAAACCGAAAGCTGAAGAACAGCGAGCTCGATAGAAAATCTACTGAAGAATTTAAGTCGGCCAGAAAGACGCCGGTAATTGTCATTTTAGACAACGTGAGGAGCCTGAACAATATAGGTTCCGTTTTTCGTACTGCCGATGCTTTCTTAATCGAAAAAATCTATCTCTGCGGAATCACAGCCACTCCGCCACATAAAGATATTCATAAAACTGCCCTTGGGGCTACCGAAACTGTTGCCTGGGAGCATCGTGAAGATGTTCTGGAACTGGTAAAAGAACTGCAGCAGCAAGAAGTAAAAGTATACTCGGTAGAACAAGCCGAAGGCGCCGAATTCCTCGATGCCTTTACTCCTCAAAAAGGGCAAAAATACGCCCTCGTCTTTGGTAACGAAGTAAAAGGCGTACAGCAAAAAGTAGTATCGGCCAGCAACGGCGTCCTGGAAATTCCGCAACTGGGCAGCAAGCATTCTTTAAATATTGCCGTTAGCGCCGGAGTGGTGCTATGGGATGTGTTTTCGAAGATGAAATATTCTTCCTAAATAAATTTACCCTGTTCTTTTTCCATTGATGAAAAAGAACCAAAAAATCTAGGCTTAAGAACCTTTGCCTAAATTTTAGGAACTCGCGGGAATTAAGGTGCAAAAAAGAAACAATCTTCACGCTCAAACCTGCCTACCGGCAGGCAGGCAGCCTAAAATTTTACGGCAGCTGCACTTCAAATTTTACGTCAAATGTTCTTAGGCCGTTAAACACATTATCGAACTAGCGTGTAGAGGTCAGGTTCAACCTCGAATTTTTAATCCTTTTTATCAATTTTTAAAAGTAAATTTCTCCGGGGCAAGCCCACGGAGCATTATATAGGAGAACACGTTTTCAGACTTTAAACATTTACTAACGAGGCAAGCCTCGGAGTATTTACCCCCTTAGAATAAAGCTTACGTTTAAATCGATCCTACGGAATTCAAAACTGCAAAAAGAGAAATTCTGCGAAAATCTGCGGAATCAGCGGGAAACCTGAAGAAGTTAGAAGTACGAAATTAAAAGTACGAAGAAAAAATAGGAGATTTCTTTTGCGAGCTTTGCGCCTCCTCAGCGGTCTCTGCGTGAACTCATAACTTCCCGGCAACACAAATCTCCTTAAACTTTGAACATTGAACCGGATTAACCCGTAATTTCCTCCAGCAACTTCAAATAATCCTCTCTTCTTTTCACAAAATCAAGTTCAGAAATATCGATTATCTTGACGTTTAGTCCGGGTTGCGACTTGATAAAGGAGAGGTAGCTGCGATTGATATTTGCCAGGTAATCGGCTTCAATATTCTGCTCGTATTCCCGGCCACGTTTTTTGATGTTTGCCAGCAATCTTTCGGTATTTTGATAGAAATACACATAAAGATCGGGTTTTACCAGCTCCTTGTACATGAGGTTAAACAGCTTCTGGTAAAGCGAATATTCGTCTTCGTGCAGCGTGATCTTGGCAAAAATGAGGGATTTGAACACATCATAATCTGAAACCACGAAATCTTTAAAAAGGTCGTATTGCGCCAGATCATCTGAAAGCTGCTGATACCTGTCGGCCAAAAAAGACATTTCCAGCGGAAAAGCATATCGCGATTTATCTTCATAAAACTTCGGAAGGAAAGGATTATCCTTAAACCGCTCCAAAATCAGTTTGGCATTGAAATCCTGCGAGACCATGGTCGCAAAGCTGGTCTTCCCGGCACCAATATTTCCTTCAACCGCGATATAATTAAAATTGGAAAAGGAGAATTTCTTCGGAAGCTGAAGTTCTTCAGAAATACATTTTAAACCCGATTTTTCTAAGGTGTCAAAAAGGGCATTTACAGACAGCTTTTTTACGGGATGTTTTACTTCCGAAGCAATATCGGCAAGCGGCGCCAGTACAAAATTGCGGTGATGCATTTCGGGATGTGGCACTGTAAGATCTTCCGAAGTGATTATTTCATCTTCAAAAAGTAAAATATCAAGATCTATAGGCCTGTTTTGATATCCACTACCAATTTTTCTCTCGCGGCCCAGCTTTTTCTCTATCGCGAGCAGTTGTTTTAAAATTTTATGTGGCTTAAACCTGGTTTGCACCAGAATACAGGCGTTGAGGAAAGCGTTGCCTTCAAATCCCATCGCTGGGGTTTCATAAACCGCCGAAACTGCCCTTACATCTCCTGTTTTTTGATGAATTTCTTCAATAGCGCGTTGTAAAAAAACAAGTCTGGCACCTTCATTGCTTCCTAGAGCTATAAATACGGTTTTTAAAGGGTTCAAGAGATCTTAAGAGAATTTTAGTAAGACGGGATCAAGTATTTCACAGCAAATTAAACAAAACAAATGCACATACCCTTAACTTTGTTTTAAAGAGTTTCAACAAAATTAACGCTTCCTGTTACTTGCAGTTAAAAGCAGACTTTGAGGAAAATGGAACTTAAAAAAGGTAAAAAATGAAAAAGTTTTTAAAAATACTGGGAATTGTTTTAGGAGTAATATTGCTTCTCTTGTTCTTAACGCCCTTTTTATTCGAAAAGCAACTGAAGGACCTGGTGCAGGAAACCATCAACAAAAACGTTAACGCCACAGTCACTTTTGAAGATATTGACCTTAGCATCTTCAGGAATTTTCCCGATGCTACGCTTGCCATTCAAAATCTAAAGATCATCAACAATGCTCCTTTTGAAGGTGACACGCTGGCTTTAAGCGAGGAAGTGACTCTTCAAATGTCACTTGCAGAACTTTTTAAAGGTGGAGATGAACCCAAAAAAGTAGATGCTTTAAAAATTGACAATACCTTTCTTAACATCGCAATAGATACCCTGGGAAACAGCAATTACGACATTGCCATACAGGACACGATTTCTACTAAAACTTCGCAGGGCGGCGGCTTTAGCTTTGATGTGGACCACTACGAGATCAACAATTCACGAGTGAAATACGTCGATAAAGGGTCAAAAATGGCATTTCTGGTGGAAGATTTGAACCACCGCGGAACAGGCGATTTTTCGGCCAGCACCTCAACCCTTAGCACCTACTCTACGGCCCTGGTGAGCTTCGAGATGGACAGCGTAAATTACCTGAACCGAAACAAACTGAAACTGGAAGCCGATTTTGCGATGGATCTTGATAAACAGAAATACACCTTTCTCGAAAATGAGGCCCTTATTAATCAGTTGCCGCTCACTTTTGACGGTTACGTGCAGGTAAATGAAGATAATAATGAAGTAGACATCAGCTTTAAAACCCCTACTTCCTCCTTTAAAAACTTCCTGGCTGTAATGCCTGAGGAATACGCAAAGAATATTGAGACCGTGGAAACCACAGGAGATTTTGTGGTAGATGGATTCATCCGCGGAATTGTAGATGAGACTTACATTCCTAAAATGGAGATCAACATTGTTTCAAATAATGCTGCTTTTAAATATCCAGACCTTCCGAAGGCTGTAAAAGATATAGACATAGCAGCTGTGCTTAAAAATGATACAGGGCTGGTTGAAGATACTTATCTGAATATCGACAAGCTTAACTTCAGGATAGATGAGGATGCCTTTAGAGCCAGCGGAAGCATTAAAAACCTTACCGAAAATATGCTCGTGAACCTGGCTTTGCAGGGCACCATCAACCTTGCAAACATCACCCGGGCCTACCCGCTTGACCTGAAACAGGACCTCAACGGAATTGTCACGGCAGATCTCACTACCAGTTTTGACATGAATTCTTTAGAGAAGGAACAGTATCAAAATGTGAAGAGCAGCGGTACTGCAGTGATCAGGGATTTTAGTTACACTTCTCCCGAAATTCCCAATGAGATAAAACTCTCTACTGCCTATCTAAAATTCAATCCCACAACAGTGAGCCTTGACAATACCGTGTTGACCACAGGAGAAACCGACCTTGCCGTTAACGGTACCATACAAAACTTCATGGGATTTTTGTTCACAGACCAAAAGCTTAAAGGAAACTTTACTGCAACTTCCAATACTTTTTCGGTCAATGATTTTATGGTTAAAGAAACTGCAACCGAAGGAGCTGAAGCTACACCCGCTACCACAGCTGAAGTACCGGGAGATGAAGCCATTAAAATTCCGTCATTTTTGGATGCCAACATAGACTTTTCGGCAAAGAAAGTCCGTTATGATAATCTGGTGCTCGAAAACACTAGCGGAAGTTTAAGAATAGTAGACGAAACGGCTACTTTGTCTAATGTTTCCTCCAGTATTTTTGCCGGAAAGATCCTGTTAAACGGACTTGTTTCAACACGAGCTGCTATTCCGAATTTCTCGATGCAACTCGGTTTACAATCTATTGATATTGTTCAGGCGTTTAAAGACATGGAGTTGTTAAGAAACCTCGCCCCAATTGCACAGGCGTTACAAGGTGAACTTAGCACCAACATCGACCTGCGAGGGAACCTGAACGATGACCTCACCCCGCAGCTACAAACGCTAACCGGAAATGCGCTTGCAAAAATACTGGGGGCAAAGGTAAACCCTGCACAAACTCCGCTGCTTACAAAGCTGGATCAAAACCTCAACTTTATTGATCTTAACGATCTAAATTTAAAAGACCTGGAGACCAGGCTTACCTTTAATGACGGGCAGGTAGAGGTGCAGCCGTTCGATTTTAATATTAAAGGAATTAAAGCGAGGGCCTCGGGTACTCATGGGTTTGATATGGACATGAATTACAAAATTGCTCTTGAAATACCCGCAAAATATTTAGGAAGCCAGATAGGAACTACCCTCTCCCGCCTAAGCGCCCAGGAGCAGGAAAATATGACTGTTGGCTTGCCTATAAATATTTCAGGTAGCTTTAGCAACCCTAACATCAACCTCAATATGCAGCAGGCGGTGAGTAGCCTTACCCAACAAATTATTGATAATCAAAAAGAGACGCTAAAAGAAAAAGGACGGGATGTTTTGAGCGACATTATTAGCGGCGGAAAAAACAAGGACACCGCAGATACCACAACCACACGGACACCCGCGCAAAAAGATTCTATTGTTCGCAAGAACACCAGCGACGCTGTAAAAGAAACTGCAAGAGACATTTTGGGTGGCATTCTGGGAGGTTCCAGAAAGAAAAAAGACACAACACAGAATCAATAACACCTGTTTAGTTGTTGTACAAAACTTTGCAGATGTAGCTTAGGCTTAATCTTCCGGATCTGAATTTTCAGCAGGGTGTATGTTGGACATTGAATTTTCCTGAACACTGAACAGTGAACACTGAACACTTATTTCAGGGAAAGATTAACGTTAAAGCCTTCGTGCTTTCGTACATTAAATACCATGCCGTCTTCAAATATGAGGTACTGCCCTTTGATCCCTTTTAAAACACCCTCGTAAAATGGCGTTTTTGCGAGGTTAAGGGTTTTGCACTTTGCGGGATAACTAAGAACAGGGAACTTAATTTCAAGCTCTGTGGAATTTGGAAGGTAGTAGTCCTGAACTTCGGCCGGCAGGTATTGTTTCATATCATCCCGGATAGCTGCCAGGTCAAGATCTTTCAGGTCATTGGTGAGCATACTGCGCCAGTTGGTTTTATCTGAAAGATGTTCTTTTAAGGCAACTTCTGTAATCCCGGCAAGGTAACGGTTGGGAACTTCCACTACTTCTATGGCCTCATGTGCGCCCTGGTCAATCCAGCGGGTTGGGATTTCGCTTTTTCGGGTCACTCCGACTTTTACGTTACTTGAATTGGCCAGGTAGACCACATGCGGCTGTAGCTGCACCCTTTTTTCAAACTCAAGGTCACGATGCTCCTGGTCAAGATGCGCTTTACTGAGTTCGGGGCGTATTACCCACTCCCCCATTTCGGGCCGTTCCATAAAGCAATTGTAGCAAACGCCATTAGCAAAAACCTTCTTTTTCTTACCACAACCCGTACACTCATAATTGAGGAAATTGATAGCAAGGCGTTTATCAAGCACCTGGTTCACATTCAGGAAATCCTGCTCAAAAATGAGATAATACTGCACTGTTTCTGCCAATTCAGTTTTCATTTTTCTGAGCACACCTTCATAAGTCATAGAAAAGAGTATTTTTATCGCCGCTTAATTTTTTGCCAGCTGTAAGAATAGTTTTAATTTTAACCGATTACATCCCGGTTTGAAGGGGTCAAAGATAAAAAGAAAAAATGCCAATTCCGTTAGTACATTCTGTAGCTTCCTGGTTTCTCAAGAAGCGTATTCATCAAATGGAATTGTTCATTAAATACCCGCATGACGTTCAGCTGGAACTGTTGAAAAAACTCCTTCAGAAAGCAAAAAACACCGAAGTAGGCCTACAGTACGATTTTGCCTCTATAAAAACCTATAGGGAATTTGCAGAACGGGTACCGCTACAACAGTACGAAGATTTTGAACCTCAAATAGAACGTAGCCGCCGGGGTGAGAACAATATATTTTGGCCTACGCCCATCAAATGGTTTGCAAAATCCAGCGGCACCACCAATGCCAAAAGCAAATTTATTCCGGTAAGCGATGAATCTCTGGAGAACTGCCACTATGCCGCGGGCAAGGATATGTTGTGCATGTACCTCAACAACAACCCCAACTCGCAGTTATTTAGCGGTAAGAGCCTGAGGCTGGGCGGCAGTAAGGAATTGTACAGACAAAACGGAACCCAGTTTGGCGATCTTTCGGCTATTCTCATTGACAATATGCCTTTTTGGGCAGAATACAGCAGCACCCCGAGCAATGAAATCTCCCTTATGAGCGATTGGGAAGTGAAGATGCCGGCTATTGTAAACGAAACCATCAACGAAAACGTTACCAGCCTTGCCGGCGTGCCTTCGTGGATGCTGGTATTGCTCAACAATGCCCTTGAAGCTTCGGGCAGGAACAACCTTTTTGAGATATGGCCCAACCTGGAAGTGTATTTTCACGGCGGCGTAAACTTTGCACCTTATGTAGATCAATATCAAAAGATACTACCTTCAAACAGCTTCAGGTATTTTGAGATCTATAATGCCTCGGAAGGATTCTTCGCCATTCAGGATACCAATGAATCTAAAGAATTGCTACTAATGCTCGATTACGGAGTGTTTTATGAATTCATTCCTATGGAAAGCTTCAGCACTTCCGAAGAAAAAGTAATCCCTCTTTCTGAAGTAGAGCTGGAAAAAAATTATGCGGTGCTCATTACCACCAACGCCGGATTGTGGCGCTATAAAATTGGGGATACCGTGCGGTTTACTTCCCTGGATCCTTACCGCATAAAAATTACGGGCAGAACGAAGCACCACATCAACGTTTTTGGCGAGGAACTCATCATTGAAAACGCCGAAGAAGCTTTAAAAAGAGCTTCCCAACAAACCGATTGTGAGATTGTAGATTATACGGCTGCCCCAATCTTTATGCACAACAAGGAAAAGGGCGCACATGAATGGATGATCGAATTTAAGACACCGCCGCAGGATTTTAGCTTCTTTGTTGAATGTCTTGACAATCATCTGCAAAGCATTAACAGCGATTATGAGGCCAAGCGCTTCAACAACATGACCCTGAACGCCCCCAGGGTGCATGTAGCCAGAGAAAAGTTATTCTACGACTGGCTCAAGAAAAAGAATAAACTGGGAGGCCAGCATAAGATCCCACGACTTTCCAACCAACGTGTTTATTTGGAAGAACTGCTGGAGATGAATGGGAAATAGATTTGAGTAGTTAGAATTGAGTAGTGAGTGTTTTAAGCTACGAGCTCCTGTTTTAAACAAAAAAACCTCACAGGTTTCAAAAACCTGTGAGGTTTAGCTTCATATATATTCTAGCCTTACAACTCCTTAGACACCTGATGCACGGCCTCAATAGTCGCATCAAGATCTTCATAAGAGAGCGCATCTGTAATAAACCAGGTTTCAAAAGCACTGGGTGCAATATAGACGCCGTGTTCCAGCAGCCCGTGGAAGAATTTCTTGAATTTCCCATTACCCGCAGATCGTGCTGCAGATGCAAAATCTGTTACCTGTTCTTCTCCAAAATGCACCGAAATCATTGAACCCTGACGGTTAATCGAATGAGCTACCTTATTGCGGTTAAGCACATTTACAAGTCCCTTATGCAGGTAAGCGGTTTTCTCTTCAAGCCTGTTATAAATTTCAGCATCTTTATTTAGTTCCTGTAGCATGGCCAATCCTGCTGCCATTGCCAGCGGATTCCCGCTCAAAGTTCCGGCCTGGTACACAGGTCCTGTTGGGGCCAGGTAATCCATAATTTCATATCGTGCAGCAAAAGCCCCTACAGGGAGTCCGCCACCAATAACCTTTCCGAAGCACACGATATCGGCATTCACGCCATATACTTCCTGTGCCCCGCCTTTGGCAAGCCTGAAGCCGGTCATTACCTCATCAAAGATCAACAGCACATCGTGCTCATCACAGAGCTGACGAAGACCTTCCAAAAATCCCTTTTTTGAAGGGATACAGCCCATGTTTCCTGCCACAGGCTCTAAAATGATACAGGCCACCTCGCCTTTGTTCGCTTCAAGTACCTCCTTTACATTCTCCAGATCGTTGTAGGTTGCCAGCAAAGTATCTTTTGCCGTACCATTCGTGACACCGGGACTATTAGGTGTTCCAAAAGTCACTGCCCCGCTGCCTGCCTGGATAAGAAATGAATCACTGTGCCCGTGATAACAACCGGCAAATTTGATGATTTTATCGCGGCCTTTAAAGCCACGTGCAAGCCGCACGGCACTCATAGTGGCCTCGGTACCCGAATTCACCATGCGAATCTTATCGATATTTGGCACCATAGAAACTGCAAGTTTGGCAATGGTGGTTTCCAGCTGTGTGGGAGTTCCAAAAGAAGTTCCTTTTTTGGCCTTTTCAACCACTGCATCCACTACCGGTTCATAAGCATGGCCAAGAATGAGCGGCCCCCAAGAATTGATGTAGTCAATATATTTATTCCCATCTTCATCGTACAGGTAAGCTCCTTTAGCTTCTTTTATAAAAATAGGTTCTCCTCCAACTGCGGAAAAAGCCCGTACAGGAGAATTTACCCCGCCGGGAATAACTTTTTTAGCTGCAGCAAACAATTCGCTGCTTCTTTTATAGATCATAATTTCAATTTATTGAGGTACGTAAAGTGTTTGGCCAATGCCAATGTTCGTACCTCTAAGGTTGTTCATTTTTTGTAACTGCTCTACCGTTAAATTATGCCTTTTGGCTATGGAATACAAAGTATCTCCCTGCTGCACGGTATATTCTCTCGTTGAAGAATTCCCAGCACTTTGCGGCGCCGAATAGGCTATTTCCCGTGCAGGGGCATCGCCATCGTAAAGATATAATTGATATCTCTCAATAAGGCTAATGAGTTTATCGGGGTACTTCCGGTCGGTAGCGTATCCGGCAGCTCTTAAGCCCCTGGCCCAGCCTTTATAATCCTGGATGTCGAGATCAAATAACGCTGCGTAGCGTTTCCTTTCAGCTAAAAAAAGTGAATGATCCCTGTAAGAATATTTAGGATCCTTGTATTTCCTAAAACATTCCTGCCTTTCATCATCATCGTGATATACTTTTTGGCCGCTCCAGCCATGACATTTAATTCCAAAATGATTGTTAGCCCTGCGGGTCAATTGTCCTTCTCCCGCCCCACTTTCCAGGATTCCCTGCGCAAGCGTTATACTCGCGGGAATTTTATAAAGCTGCATTTCTTCCTGGGCAATAGGAGCATACTCGTGAATATAAGCCTCAATTTTATCGCTGTAGGTACGTGGCGTAGATGGTACCTGGGTCTTCTCTTCCCGGGGAGCATTTCTATCTACAACAGCAGGAACTTCCTTTTTAGAAGATCGCTTTGAGGCTTTTTTACCTGTCCCACAGGAAACCGTAAAAACGAGGAGAAAAAGTGTTAGAAATTTAAATGCTGCTTTCATCATAAGTCAAAATTGTAGGTAGATTTTTCATCTTTAACACCTTGTTCATTCCGGCAATGCCCTGGAGACCTCCCGTATGAATGGCTAAAATACGAGTATTTTCCAAAAAATATCCGGTGCGGGCGAGATCAAAAATGCCGTACAGGAGTTTCCCAGTGTACACGGGATCTAACTGAATACCATAACGACTTCGGAAGTCATTGATAAAGTTTATAAGCTTTTCATCCACCTTAGCATAACCTCCAAAATGGTAATTTGTTATAAGGTCCCAGTTATTTTTCTTGCTGAAGCGGGCAATTTCCGGCTTCAAAAAATCCCCTTTAAGCGCCGGAAATCCCAATACCTGCTGATGCTCTTCAGAAGCATTTATGAGTCCGCTGATGGTTCCCCCTGTGCCCACAGCGCAACAAATTACATCAAATTCGGCATCTCCCGGAAGTAAAATTTCCTCACAGCCTTTTACCGCCAGCTCGTTAGTACCGCCTTCGGGCACCAGGTAAAAATCTCCGAATTGCTTCCGCAGATCTTCAATAAATACTTCGGAAGTTTTCTCCCTGTAATCGCTTCGGCTTATAAAATGAAATTCCATTCCGCAGCCATGCGCAAACTTTAAGGTCGGGTTCTCCTGAAGCGTCTTCTCAAGATCTTCTGCCAGCTCCTCACCTCTTATGACGCCAATAGTTTTAAAACCCGAGATCTTACCGGCAGCTGCAGTGGCCGCAATATGATTGGAATAAGCCCCGCCAAAGGTGAGCAAAATTTGCCTTTTTTGAGAGGTAGCTTCAGCGATGTTATACTTCAGCTTCCGGAATTTGTTGCCCGACACTTCAGGATGCAAAAGGTCTTCCCGCTTCAGGTGAATTGAAACACCATTCACTTCAGCAATAAACTGATTGGGCACTTTTGTAAAACTGGTAAAAAGGTTTGTGGGTTGAGACATTTTCAGAATATAAACTATTGCGGACTAACCACGAGGCTGCAAATATTAAGAACTAATTATAAGAAACAAAGGGTGGATTGTCAAAAAGTATATTTAATTTCTGAAATTAATTTAGACCCGATGAAAAAATTTGATGCCATTATAATTGGAACGGGACAGGCAGGCCCTCCCCTCGCTTCCAGCCTTGCCAAAAACGGATTAAAAACTGCCATTATTGAGAAAAGTGAACTTGGCGGTACTTGCGTCAACACAGGTTGTACGCCAACCAAAGCTTATGTGGCCTCGGCCAGGAGAGCCTTTATTGCCCGAAATAGCCGGGAAATGGGGGTGAATATTGAAGGAGAGGTGCAGGTAGATCTCAAAACAATCAAGACCCGGAAAGATCAACTAATAGCCGATTCTCATGAAGGCCTCAAAAAAGCTTTTGAAAAAGAAGAGCATATTACTCTTTTTCAAGGAAAAGCTGAGTTTCTGGACAACCATACTATTTTGGTTAACGGGGAAGAATTAACGGCAGAAAAGATCTTTATCAATGTGGGAGGCAGGCCAAGGGTGCCAAAAGATTTTGAAGCTGTAAACTATCTCACCAACCGCAGTATGCTCGATCTGGAAGAAGTGCCCAAAAATCTTGTTATCGTGGGTGGTGGTTATGTGGGGCTGGAATTTGCACAGATGTTTAGCCGGTTTGGAAGTGAAGTGACTATTTTGGAGCGGGGTTCGGCCCTCATGAAAAAAGAGGATGACGATATTGCTGAAGCCATTACCGAGATCATCAAAAAAAGTGGCATCAATGTGCTGCTGAATTCTGATTGTATCAAAGCTGCTGAAAAAGATGGCGAAATTGAAGTAACCTATAACTGTGAAACAGGAAGTAAAAAAATAACCACCTCTCACCTTTTACTGGCAGTGGGAAGAGTTCCAAATACAGATGATCTAGGGCTGGGAAAAACCGGCGTAGAATTGGACGACCGTGGATTCATCAAAGTGAATGATGAACTGCAGACATCGGTGTCGCACATTTGGGCTTTGGGAGATTGTAATGGAGAAGGTGCCTTTACCCACACCGCCTACAATGATTTTCAAATTGTAAATTCCACTTTGTATGAAGACCGGAAGAGAAAATTGACTGACCGTTTTCCCTGTTATGCCGCATATATCGATCCGCCGCTTGCCCGGGTAGGTCTTGATGAAAAACAGATCAAAGCTCAGGGAATAAAAGCTAAAGTTGCTGAAATGCCCATGAAGAAGGTTGCACGTGCTAAAGAAAAAGGAGAGACCGCCGGAAAAATGAAGATCTTCATTGATGCCAAAACAGACAGGATCCTGGGAGCAACATTTTTAGGAACCGGGGCAGATGAATACATCCACACCGTAATAGACCAGATGTATGCAGGCGCAACCTACCAGGTAATGCGGGATGCCGTACATATTCACCCCACGGTAAGCGAACTTATTCCCACCATGCTAGAAAATCTTCGGGAGCTATAGCCTTGAAAAGGCCTTTTAGAGATATTTTCTGAAACCCCAGAATGAACGTCGGGGAATGTAATTCAGGTTTCTTTCGTTGGCATAAGCTTCGCGCTCAAAACAAATTCTACTATAAGCTTTATAGGAGTCCCTGTACTTTATGAGCCTGATGAAATATTCGAAAAAGTACCACACAAAGAAGAAGATCACCAGTAGCTCCACCTGTTGCTTGAGGTGAATGCGCTCATGGTTCATGAAGACCGGGTTACTTTTAAGATCTTTTCGCTTTATTATAATAAATGGCCAAAGGACTACGCCATCAAAGTGTTTGGCAAGAATAAATTTATTAACCACCACAAACATTAGGGCAAGATAAGAAAATGCTATTTTTGTGATATGAGTTTTTCAAGAAAAAAAATTCCGCTTGAAGAAGGCGATTATTATCTCACCCCCGAAGGCTACCGCTGCTTTACCGAACAATACCACCTCAAAAGAGGTTATTGCTGTGAAAGTGGCTGCCGTCACTGCCCTTACGGCTTCAATAAAAAAACGAATCAACAGAAAAAATAATTCTATATGGACTTCAAAAATGCCATTTTAGAAGGTATTCCCAACATCCTGCCTCCCGCAAAAGATTATGATCTCAATGTAAATCATGCTCCAAAACGCAAGGACATCCTCTCTGCTGAAGAAAAAAAACTCGCCCTGCGCAATGCACTTAGGTATTTTGACAGCAAACATCACGAAAAGCTGCTGCCCGAATTCCGCGAGGAACTTGATACCTACGGAAGGATCTATATGTACCGCCTGCGTCCCGATTATGAGATGTATGCCCGGCCAATTTCTGAATATCCCGGAAAATGTGAGCAGGCAAAAGGGATCATGCTCATGATCCAGAACAACCTGGATCCTCAGGTGGCCCAACATCCGCATGAGTTGATCACCTATGGCGGCAACGGCGCTGTTTTCCAGAATTGGGCACAATACCGCCTGGTGATGAAATATCTGGCCGAAATGACCGAAGAACAAACTTTGGTGATGAACTCAGGTCACCCGCTGGGACTCTTTCCTTCACATAAAGATGCACCGCGCGTGGTGGTAACCAATGGCATGATGATCCCCAACTACTCCAAACAGGACGACTGGGAAAAATTCAATGCGCTTGGCGTAACTCAATACGGACAAATGACTGCGGGCAGCTATATGTATATAGGCCCTCAGGGAATCGTTCACGGCACCACGATTACGGTACTGAATGCGCTTCGGAAAATTGCTCAAACGTCCACCTCTCCCCAGGGCAAGGGTGTCAAAAAGGGCATTTTAGGAGAGGGTTCTTTGTTTGTTACTTCAGGACTTGGTGGCATGAGCGGCGCACAACCCAAAGCCGGAAATATCGCCGGTTGCATTACGGTTTGTGCCGAAGTGAATCCAAAAGCAGTAGAAACACGTCACTCTCAGGGCTGGGTAGATGAAGTTGTTAAAGACCTCAATGTGCTGGTCCAAAAAGTTTCTGAAGCAAAAAAAGTAGGAAAAACCATCTCTTTTGCATACCTCGGAAATGTGGTAGAAGTATGGGAGAAATTTGATGAAGAGAATATTCATATTGATTTAGGAAGCGACCAGACTTCCCTGCACAACCCGTGGGCAGGAGGTTATTATCCGGCAGGCCTCACGATGGAAGAAGCAAACACCATGATGAGCCGCGATCCCGAAAGGTTCAAAGAAAAAGTACGGGAAAGTCTGCGGCGACAAACCGAAGCCATTAACCGCCACACCAAAAAAGGCACCTACTTTTTCGATTATGGAAATGCCTTTTTACTGGAGGCTTCGAGAGCAGGTGCCAAAATCTATAAAGACGAGGCAGGTGATTTTGTTAGCGGAGCTGCAGCAGGAGAAGACAAAGATTTCGCATACCCGAGTTACGTGCAGGACATTATGGGGCCCATGTGTTTTGATTACGGTTTTGGTCCCTTTCGCTGGGTATGCGCTTCAGGAAAGAAAGAAGATCTGGAGAAAACCGACCAGATTGCACGGGAAGTACTTCAGAAGTTAAAACAAGAGGTTCCCGAAGAAATTCAGCAGCAAATGCAGGACAACATCAAGTGGATCGAAGGTGCCAGGGCGAATAAGCTGGTGGTAGGTTCACAGGCCCGAATTCTTTATGCCGATGCTGAAGGCAGGATTGAAATCGCACGTGCCTTCAATAAAGCCATCGAAAAAGGGCAAATTGGAACTGTAATTTTGGGGCGTGACCATCACGATGTTTCGGGCACCGATTCTCCTTACCGCGAAACTTCCAATATTTACGACGGCTCCCGCTACACAGCCGATATGGCCATACAAAATGTGATTGGCGACAGCTTTAGAGGCGCCACCTGGGTGAGCATTCACAACGGCGGCGGTGTAGGCTGGGGTGAAGTGATCAATGGAGGGTTCGGTATGGTTCTTGAAGGAAATAAAGAGTCGGAGAGACGACTTAACTCAATGTTATTCTGGGATGTAAACAACGGGATTGCCCGTAGATCATGGGCCCGAAACGAAGGTGCTGTGTTCGCCATAAAACGCGCGATGGAAGTAGAACCTCGTTTAAAAGTCACTATGCCCAACATTGTAGATGATCGCCTGTTGGACAATTAACCTAAAAACAATATTTATATGAGAGCGATTAAAATTACTTCGGTACTCGTTCTGTTCGTGCTGGTAATGACTTCCTGTAGTACCGTGAAAGTAGCGACAGATTACGACAGGGAAGTCAACTTCTCAAAGTACCAGACCTATGCCTTCTTCAAACCCGGTATTGACAAAGCAGAAATTTCTGATCTTGACAAAAAAAGGATTTTAAGAGCCATAGACCAGGAAATGCAGGAAAAAGGCTTTACAAAGTCAGATAATCCGGACATGCTTGTAAGCATTTTCACCAAGACCAAGGAGAACGTGAACATCTATAACAACGCCTACGGCTATGGTTACGGATGGGGCTGGCACCCTTGGTATTGGGGATCTGGATATAACACCGTAAGCTCTACTACCGAAGGTACTTTGTATATAGACCTTATTGATGCAGGAAAAAAAGAACTGGTTTGGCAGGGAATGGGCACTGCTGCACTATCAAGAAAAGTGGAACAAAAACAGGAAAGGATTAACGAAATTGTGGAAGAGATCCTGGAGAAATATCCACCTTCTTTGAACTAATTTACATTTTAAGTCCCCCACCTAAAGCCGCTAAAAACTTAAAAGATTAGCGGCTTTTTTGATTTACACTGAAGCCTATACAAATGGCATTCAATAGATTACAAACTTTATATTTTTGTATCTTTAAAACCTGTTCATTACCTATAGCTATGGAAAAAGAATTTGAATCGAATGAGATCATTGACCGGCTTCCGGCACACCTGAAGCAATTCATAAAGCCTCAGAATTACGAAGACTACACGCCAATCAATCAAGCGGTATGGCGGTATGTGATGCGCAAAAATGTAGATTACCTTAGCAAGGTTGCCCACTCCTCTTATCTCGACGGACTCAAAAAAACAGGAATTTCCATAGATCATATTCCCAATATGTACGGGATGAACAGGATCCTCAAGGAAATTGGCTGGGCCGCCGTAGCGGTTGACGGATTTATTCCGCCGGCAGCTTTTATGGAATTTCAGGCTTTTAATGTACTGGTGATAGCCAGTGACATCAGGCAACTCGAGCACATAGAATACACCCCGGCACCTGATATTATCCATGAAGGTGCAGGCCACGCTCCTATTATTGCAAATCCCGAATACGCCGAATACCTCCGGCGCTTTGGGGAGATTGGTTGCAAAGCCATTTCCAGCGCAAAAGATTACGAGATCTACGAAGCCATTCGCCACCTTTCCATCATCAAAGAAGCCGAAGATATACCGCAGGAAGAGATCGAAGCTGCCGAGAAAAAAGTTGACGAACTGCAGAATGACCAGCGGGAGCAAAGCGAGATGGCCCAGATTAGAAACCTGCACTGGTGGACCGTGGAATATGGACTCATAGGTACGCCCGAAGATCCTAAAATCTATGGCGCCGGACTCCTTTCCTCGATTGGGGAAAGCGCCTGGTGCATGACCGATAAGGTTAAGAAAATACCTTATACCATTGAAGCTGCACAGCAGGAATTCGACATTACAAAACCTCAGCCACAGCTGTACGTAACACCCGACTTTGCTCACCTGAGTCTTGTCCTGGAACAGTTCGCCAATAAAATGGCACTGCGCGTTGGCGGCCTGGAAGGCCTTCAAAAACTTATAAATTCCAAAAATATTGGTACGATAGAACTCAGCACCGGGATACAAATCTCGGGTAATTTCACCCGCGTGATTGAAGATCATGGAAAACCGGTTTATTTCCAAACAACCGGAGAAACTGCCCTGGCTGCCAGAGAGAAAGAACTGGTGGGCCACGGCAAGAAAAACCATCCCGATGGCTTTGATTCTCCCGTTGGAAGGTTAAAAGGCATCAACCTTGCCATTGAAGATATGAGTCCGCGTGACCTGCGAGCTTACGATATTTATGAAGGCGAACAGGTGAATTTTGAATTTGAAGGCGGGATAACTGTTAAGGGGGAGATCATCACCGGCACCAGGAATTTACAGGGAAAGATCATACTTATAAGCTTAAAGAATTGCACCGTCACCTGGAAAGATGAGGTACTGTTTAAGACAGAGTGGGGTAATTATGACATGGCCATTGGAAAAGAAGTGATCTCGGCCTTTGCAGGACCTGCAGATGCAAAATCCTTTAATCTTATCACTCACACTCCTTCCTCGACCACCATTAAAAGTAAAAAAACACCGGAGCGGGAGGAATTGGAATCCCTCTATGAATCTATTAGAAATATAAGGCAGGGAAAAAACACCAAATTCTCGCTGGAAGCAGCTTTTGATCTTGTGAAAAAATATCATCCTAAAGACTGGCTGCTTTCCGTAGAGATCTTTGAACTTGCCAGCGGGAAGGATGAGAAACTGGCTTCGGCAGTACTGGAACATCTGGAAGATATCAAACAAAGAAGACCAGAAGTTTCACACCTTATCGATAACGGGATCGGTTTGGTAAAACCCGGGTTAGTAACGCACTAATTACAGCTTCAACTCCTGCATTTCCTGTTCTGCGCTAAATTCCTGATCGTTATAGGTAAGCGTCCAGCCAAGGGTGTTGGTGAGGATATAGATCTTTTGCAGCTCACTTATCAGCCGGTTTTTGGCGTTGGATTTTAAAGTGGAATTCTCCACTTTTTCCCGCATTGATTTATTGATGCGCGTTTTGATCTTGTTATAATCATCGGCCGTAAACTGGTTAAGGTAATCCTGGGTGATGTCGTAATATTTTATATCGGGGTAGATATTTATCTCCTCTTCCGGAATATGTTTTATGTGAACCGTTTTATTTTCAACATCAACCTCAGTGACCAGTTTACTCAGGTCGTACGCCACCGTCGCTTTCGTATTCACAATAATTAGTGCCCTTTTTCGGGCCGGGAGCACATCCAGAAACCTGTTTTTTGTGTCTTTATAAGTATAAACCTGCGAAAAAGTTCCCTCGGTCACCACAAGTTTCCCAACGTTCTTAATTTGCTGCTGAATAAGCGCAGTGCTTTCCTCCAGGCGATCTCTTTCGGCGTTTTGGTTCTCAAAATAGCGATAAACCATGAAAATAAGCAGTACTGCAAAAGCACCAAGAATGTATTTCTTCATGTTCTAAAAATACAAATTAGGAACCTGCTTTTTTTGAAGAAAATGTGAAGATTTCCCTTAAAAATTAATCTGAGGCACTTCTTTTTCGAGTTTTTCTATTTTTTGTTGAAGATTTCTTCGGAATTTCTGATGTGCTTCAGAAGTTTCATTAAAAGGCCGGTGTAAAAGCCCTTTTTGGATGGTATCTACCTGTTTCATTACTTCGGAAGCTGCTGAAGCTATCCAGGTCTGCCTGAATTTTTCCCAAATATAATCTACCGCCACACTATTAGGGTGCACCATATCTTCAGTATAGAACCTGTAATCCCGAAGCTCGTCCATCATGATCTCATACGACGGAAAATAGCCAGAATTTTCTTCTGAAGCCACTACTTCCTGAATCGCAGTGATGAGTTTTGCCTTGCTTAACTGATTTTCAACAAAACCATCCTTTAAATGTCGCACAGGGGAAACAGTGAAGATAATTTCGGCTGAAGGATTGAGCGACCTCACAATTTCTGAGATGTCAAAAATGGCATTTTTGACATCTGTTATTTCCTTGCTAAAATTCGCCTGTGGCACTTTATGGCAATTAGCCACCAGCCGGCCAGTTTCATTTAGCCTATAGCCCCAGGCTGTTCCCGGCGTGATGATCACATGAGTGGCTGTCTTCAAAAACTCGCGGGTTTCCTGCACGGCAGCGTTCAATTTACTCAGGATCTCCTCTTTTTCTACGGAATTAAGATCGGAATGGGCTTCATAGCATTTCCAGGTTTCATTGTGGTAAAAAATATCTGCTTCAGTAAAAACATGCTGCTCTTTTACCCTTTTTAAGAAGTTGTGAATGGCCGCAGGATGAAAAAGAATTCCGAAGGGATTGAGCAGGCTCGGGAATTTAAAGTACTCCAGTTTCTTTCCGATATTTTCCACAAAACAAGAGCCCAAAAGCAGCACTTTTGAAGAGTAACCGATTTTTGGTTCTTGCGGAGTTACGGGAACTTGAGTTAGGAATTCCATTTGTTTCTATTTGCAGACCTGCAAGGTTTTAAAAACCTTGTAGGTCTTAGCCAGACAATTTAAAACCTACAAGGTCAAAAAGAGACCTTGCAGGTTAGAACAAGGTTAAACCTAACAGGTTTTCAAAACCTGTTAGGTTTGCGATATCTTTACTTCACAAACTCCTCAGCCTTTTGTAAGGCCTCGTCCAATCCGGCAGGATTTTTACCTCCTGCGGTGGCGTAAAATGGTTGTCCGCCGCCGCCGCCCTGGATGTAGCGACCGAGTTCCTTTACTACCTTTCCGGCATTAAGACCTTTTTCCTGTACCAGGTTCTTTGAAATGTAACAGGACAGCATTGCTTTTTCATCCTGCCGGGTACCAAAAAGAAGGAATAGATTATCCATTTCATCTCCCAACTGGAAAGAAAGGTCTTTGATGCCGCCTATGTCTAAATCCACTTTTTGAGCCAGGAAGTTGATGCCGTTAATTTCTTTGATCTGGTTTTTAAGATCTCCCTTCAGGTTTTTTGCCTTATCGCGAAGCAGAGATTCGATCTGCTTCTTTAATTCGGCATTTTCTTCCTGCAGGTTCACCACTGCTTTCACGGGATCTTTGGCGTTCTTAAGCACAGCTTTGATCTCGCTGAAGGTTTGGGTTTGGGCAGTAAAATATTCTTTGGCAGCCTCGTTGGTAATAGCTTCAATCCGGCGAATCCCCGAAGCCACGGCTCCTTCAGAAATGATCTTAAAATGCCATATATCGGCTGTATTTCCTACATGCGTTCCGCCGCAGAGTTCCATAGATTTTCCGAAGCGAATAGCGCGGACTTTATCTCCGTATTTCTCTCCAAAAAGAGCAATTACACCCTCGTTTATAGCATCCTGATAAGGCATTTCCCTGTTCTCAACAAGCGGTAGTTTATCGGCAATCCGCGTGTTCACAAAATCTTCTATCTGCTGCAATTCTTCCGAAGAAACTTTGCTGAAATGAGAGAAGTCAAATCTTAAATAATCGCTTTGCACCATAGAACCTTTTTGCTCTACATGCGGCCCGAGAATTTCCCTGAGCGCCTGGTGCAATAAGTGCGTGGCACTGTGATTGGCCGCAGTACGTGCGCGTTGAGCCGCATTTACTTTGGCCGAAAAAGTACCCGAAAGATCTTCGGGAAGTTCTTTGGTGAGGTGAATAATAAGGTTGTTCTCTTTACGGGTGTCTAAAATGTAATTTACAGCGCCATTTTTTGACTCCAGAGTTCCTTTGTCACCTACCTGACCTCCGCCTTCAGGATAAAAAGGCGTCTTACTGAAGACCAGCTGGTATAGCTCCCCTTCTTTTTTAGATTCCACTTTGCGGTAGCGCAAGATCTCCACTTCGGCTTCAAGGCTGTCGTAACCCACAAAACCTTCGGTCTCTGCTTCCTTCACCACCTGCCAGTCTCCCGAAGTCACCTTGGATGCGTTTCGCGAACGATCTTTTTGCTTCTGAAGCTCGGCTTCAAATTCCTTTTGGTCAAGGCTGTAGCCTTTTTCACTCAGAATTAGTGCGGTAAGGTCAATAGGGAATCCAAAAGTGTCATATAATTCAAAGGCTTTTTGGCCGGAAACTTTTTTGTCATTGCTCTCTTGCATGATCTGATCCAGCAGCACCAACCCCTGATCAAGCGTGCGTAAAAAGGAATTTTCTTCTTCCCTTATCACGTTTGTGATGAGGTTTTGCTGAGAACGAAGTTCGGGAAATGCTTCTCCCATCTGGCTTGCCAGCGTTTCAACCAGTTTATAAACAAAGGCTTCTTTTTGGTTGAGGAAAGTGAAGCCATAGCGAATGGCCCTTCTAAGGATACGACGAATCACATAACCGGCGCCGGTACTACCCGGCAACTGCCCGTCGGCAATGGCAAAAGATACCGCCCGCACATGATCGGCAATTACGCGAATTGCGATGTCGGTCTCTTCGCTCTTCCCGTATTCTGAAGTTGTCACCTCGCTAATCTTCTTGATGAGCGGGGTGAAAACATCTGTATCGTAATTGGATTTTACGCCCTGCAGCGCCATACAGAGACGCTCAAAGCCCATCCCGGTATCAACGTGTTTCTCCGGAAGTTTTTCCAGGGAACCATCGGCTTTTCGGTTAAACTGAATGAAAACCAGGTTCCAGATCTCCACTACAAGCGGATGATCATTGTTTACCAGGTCCCTTCCGGGTGTTTTCGCCTTCTCTTCAGCCGATCTAAGGTCAATATGGATTTCAGAAGAAGGTCCGCACGGCCCCTGGTCACCCATTTCCCAGAAATTATCTTTTTTATTTCCGTAGATAATGCGGTCTTCGGGCACTATTGCCTTCCAAAGATCTAATGCTTCCTGGTCTACTGGCAGATCTTCTTCTTCACTGCCTTCAAAAACCGATACATAAAGGTCTTCCTTGTTCAATTTATAAACTTCCGTGAGCAGTTCCCATGCCCAATGTATCGCTTCCTTCTTAAAATAATCTCCAAAACTCCAGTTGCCCAGCATCTCGAACATGGTATGATGATAGGTGTCTTTACCCACCTCTTCAAGATCGTTGTGCTTCCCGCTCACGCGAAGACATTTTTGGGTATCGGCGATGCGGCGGCTGGTTGGGGTTCCGTTTCCAAGAAAGAATTCCTTGAACTGGTTCATCCCGGCATTGGTGAACATGAGCGTAGGGTCATCTTTTACTACCATGGGTGCCGATGGCACTATGCTATGGGATTTATTTTGAAAGAATTCGAGGAATTTAGAACGTATCTCCTGGGATTTCATGAAGGCTAGAATTTAATATTATGCTGTCGGGAAAACAATTTTTATATTTGTTCGTTTCTCAAGCTGATTGTTGCACTGTTTTTGCAACATATTAAGTAACGCAAAAATAGAATAATTTAACTTATATGTCTAAGGTTAAATATTATTACGACAGCGAGACGCTATCTTACAAAAAGATTGAGCGCAAAAAAGGGCGCCGCCTTGGAATTGCTGCTCTTAGTGTATTGGGGACCTTCCTGGCAGGCTTTGTTCTTTTGGTGATCTACCTCAACATCCCGCAGCTGGAAACTCCCAAAGAAAAAGCGCTTTCCCGCGAGCTGGAAAATATGAAGTTACAGTACAGCATGCTTAACCGTAAAATGGAGCAAATTGAGAATGTACTGGCCAATGTAGAAGATCGTGACAACAACATTTACCGTCTTTACTTTGAAGCAAACCCTATACCCGAAGAACAGCGCCTGGCCGGATTTGGTGGTATAAACCGCTATAAAGACCTGGAAGGTTTTGACAATTCAAAACTCATTATAGAAAGCCACAAAAAGCTGGATATGCTTACCAAGCGCCTGGTAGTACAGTCCCGCTCCCTTGACGAGATCGTAGAGCTGGCCAATGATAAAGAAAACCTGCTGGCTTCAATTCCTGCGATTATTCCGGTGAAGAACGAAAACCTAAAAAGGATGGCTTCAGGTTATGGCTGGCGCACAGATCCTTTTACCAAGGTGCGAAAATTCCATTATGGAATGGACTTTACAGCACCCCGTGGCACCCCCGTTTATGCAACAGGTGACGGGGTTGTAGAACGTGCAGACAACCGTTCAAGCGGGTATGGCAACCACATTAGGATTAATCACGGCTATGGCTATGTGAGCCTTTACGGACATTTGTACAAGTACAATGTAAAGAGAGGACAAAAGGTGCAAAGAGGAGATCTTATTGGCTTTGTTGGCAGCACCGGCCGTTCACAGGCGCCTCACCTGCACTACGAGATCTTTAAGGATGATGAAAAGATCAATCCTATTAACTTTTACTACGGACATTTATCTCCAGCTGAATATGACGAAATCCTGGAGCAGGCACAACTTGAAAACCAATCCCTGGATTAATGCACGTAAACCTGCCCGATAAGTTGTATTATTCTATTGGCGAAGTGGCCGAAGCTTTTAACGTGAACACCTCTCTCATCAGGTTTTGGGAGAAAGAATTTGATGCCATAAAACCGCGGAAGAACGCCAAGGGCAATCGTAAATTCACTAAAGAAGATATTAAAAACCTCGAATTGATCTATCACCTGGTCAAAGAAAGAGGCTTTACCCTGGAAGGGGCAAAAATCCATCTGAAGGAAGAGAAAAGCCGGAAAACATTGTCTAACTTTGAAGTCATTCGCAAGTTAGAAAATATAAAATCTACACTAATAAACTTAAAAAAGGAATTGTAATATGAAAAAGTGGCTCGTCCCCGTATTGATCATTGGGGCTATTGTCTTAGGTCTTTACCTGTTAACCGTTGGAAAATACAACAATGCTGTAGTAAAGCAGGAAACTGCACAAACAGCCTGGTCACAGGTGGAGAGTGCATACCAACGCCGAAGCGACCTCATCCCAAACCTGGTGAATACCGTGAAAGGTGCGGCAGACTTTGAAAGAGGAACACTTACCGATGTTATTGAAGCCCGGGCAAAAGCAACTTCTGTAAATGTAGATGCCAGCAATATCACGCAGGAGAACCTTCAGCAGTTTCAGCAGGCACAGGGAGAAGTTTCTTCAGCTTTGTCGCGATTACTGGTAACCGTTGAAAGATATCCGGAGCTTCGGGCTACACAGAATTTTCAGCAGCTACAGTCACAGCTTGAAGGCACAGAGAACCGAATTAACGTAGAGAGAAACCGTTACAACGAACAGGTAAGGGATTACAACACCTACATCAGGAAGTTTCCTAACAACCTTATTGTAGGCATGTATGGTTTTGAGAGAATGCCTCTTTTTGAAGCCGATCCAGGTTCAGAAAACGCACCCGAAGTAGATTTTGATTTCTAAAAGTTCCAAAAATGTCAAAAATAGAAGAGTTTCTTTCCGAAGCAGACGAAGCCGAAGTGGTAGCAGCCATTAGAGAGGCCGAGAATAAAACTTCAGGAGAAATTCGGGTACATATTGAGAAAACCAGCAAGGGCAAAATCTGGGACCGTGCAATGGAGGTTTTTCATTTGTTAAAGATGGATAACACCAAAGAAGACAATGGGGTGCTCATCTATGTTGCCATTGAAGACCGGCAGTTTGTGATCTACGGCGATAAAGGGATCAATAAAGTGGTGCCCGAAGGTTTTTGGGAAACCACCAAAGATGCCATTTCTTCAAGGTTCAAAAATGGGGAATTTAAACAAGGTCTCATTGACGGAATCCTTATGGCCGGAAAGGAATTACAGGAACATTTTCCCTGGAGCGAAGATGACACCAATGAACTTTCGGATAAAATATCCAAATAATGAACAATTTACTTCGGAATTTCCTTTTTACAATCATCCTTTTCAGCCTCGGCTTTACTACCTATGCTCAAAGGGACATTCCCGCAAGACCTTCTTTAGAGACCAGTATTTATGATGAAGCCGAAGTACTCTCGCCACAGGAAGAGCAGGCTTTAGAACGCAAGCTTATTAGCTACGCCGATACTACCTCCACCCAAATAGTAATTGCTACAATAGAATCCCTGCAGGGGGAATATATTGGCACCTATGCTGCCGAATGGGCTCATGAATGGGGCGTGGGGCAGGCAAAAGAAGACAACGGAATATTGATCTTACTGGCCGAAAGCGAGCGCAAGATCTGGATCTCTACGGGCTACGGAATTGAAAGTACGCTTACCGATGCCCTCTCTAAACAAATTATTGAAAGTGTGATCCTTCCGGAATTTCGCTCCGGAAGTTATTATCGCGGATTAGATGCGGGTACAACTGCAATTTTCCAGGTGCTTGACGGCACTTTTGAAGGTTCCCGACCCGCTTCGGGCGATGGAGCTTCTCCAAGATTCATTGTCCTTGCCCTCATTTTTATCGTTTTTCTCATCATCCTTAGTTCCCGAAACAAAAGAGGCGGTGGCCGTGGCGGATTCCGTCGTGGCGGCGGACTCCTCGACATCCTGGTGCTTAGCAGCCTTGGTCGTGGTGGCTTTGGCGGTGGCAGCTTTGGTGGCGGAGGAGGCGGTTTTGGCGGCGGCGGTGGCTTTGGTGGTGGCTTCGGCGGCGGTGGCTTTGGCGGCGGTGGTGCCGGCGGGGGATGGTAATTTTTTAGTAGGCAGTAGGGTTCAGTGCTCAGTGATCACTGGTCAGTTGTCAGTTGTCAGTTGTCAGGAAAATTCAAATATTATAGTTCAGGCACTTAATTCCAAAAAATAAGTTTATACACGGCACGGATTGCAAATCCGCGCCAACAATATTGAAAATTCCAATTTTCAAGTACCAATTTCCAAGCACCAAATCCCAAAAAACAAATTCCAATGGAAAGCCCCAGAGGGGGCGGCATATTGGGAAATTGAAAGATAATTTAGTGCATGGCACCGATTGCAAATCCACGCAAGCGGGAGTTCAAATCTCAATTTTCAAGCATCTAATTCCAAAAAAAATCCAATTTATACCCCAGCACGGATTGAAAATCCGCTCCAACAATAGTGCAAATTCCAATTGAAAGCCCCAGCGGGGCGGCATATTTATAGCATTTCATTCCCGAATCATGAAGAATCCCGGAGGGACGGAATATTGGTAAATTGAAAGATAATCTAGTGCATTGCACGGATTGTAAATCTGCGCCATCGGGAGTACAAATCTCAAATTCCAAGCACCAAATCCCAAAAAACAAATTCCAATGGAAAGCCCCGGAGGGGCGGCATATTTATAGCATTTTATTCCCGTATCATAAAAAGTCCCGGAGGGACGGCATATTGAAAAATTGAAAGATGATTTAGTGCATGGCACGATTGCAAATCTGTGCCAGCAATGGTTCAAGCACCAAATTCCGAAAAAATAAATTCCAATATGTAGACGGCACGGATTGTAAATCCGCGCCAGCTGAGATTTAACCTTCCTATTTACTGCTTACTAACAACTGCAAACTAAAAAAGGAGGGGTTCAAAAATGGCATTTTTGAACCCCTCCTTTTATTCGTACTTCTAAAATCTACCTTCTACTTTCCCCTACAATTTTATGATCCCTCCGCCTCTTCGGTTTGGATCCTTTCCTCCAAACTTACTTAGTTTGTAGGTGAAGCTAAGCATAAAATATTGTTCAAGGATGAGTTCGCGGGTGTCCTGCACAAAATCTTCGCCCGTGGTACGGGATGTGCTCACATTTTCATTTAGCAAATCATAAACCTTCAGCTTTAATGTGGCATCGTCTTTCAGGAATTTGTAGCCAAGGCTCATATTCCATAAAAGTGAGGTATCATCAAACCCAGGCGCAACATTTCCGTAGGAATTAAAGGAAAAATCATTGCCAAAAACAACATTTTTGGGCCAGTATGTTGTCGCTTCCAGGGCCACCGTATGATTCACATACTCTTCTTCCCTGTTGTTGTTAATACCGTATTGCGTGTTGACATAACTCAGCTCATATCGTGGATTGATCTCGATAACCTCTTCATAATTATAGCCCAGCCTCAATGAAGGGTTAGCTCCAAAACGATCTGCCTTATAGCGGGTACCGTTTGAAAATCCTAACTGTCGGTTATAATTTCCATTAAGACCAACGCGATAGTTATACTCCTGCTTTTCCTTTTTATATCGCTTTGAATAGAAAACTCCGGCATAGGAAGTCAAACCTCCATCCAGGTTCCTGTAAGTGGTGGTTGTGATAAGGTCTTCAGTAATTGAATAAGGCACCACCTGGTTGTCGTAAAATGTTGCCGAAGCATAGATATTCATTCCGCTGCGGGTGGCGAAGTCGAAGTTATGGTACCCAAAATTCAGGTTTTGGGAGTAGGTTGGATCGAGTTCGGGATTTCCCACAATAATGTTCAGTGGGTTGGTAAGGTTGGGCACCGGCTGCAACTGTGAAATTGAAGGAATGTTATTATCGGTACGATACCTGAAGTAAAATGATTTACCACGGGTGATCTCATACCTAATGTCGGCTTCCATAAAAAGCTCGTTGTAATTTTTCTTAAAGGAGCTCTCTACCAGAAAATCCTCATTTTCAAGAGACGTATTTAGAAGTCCCAGGTTAAACCCTCCCCTTAATTTTTTGCCTTCGTAATTAATCCCTGCATTTGGTATATGTTTATAGCTCGTAACTTCAAAGTCGTTACTAAGCTCCTCCTCTAAAATATCATAATTGCCGCTGTCTTCATCAAATTGATAAACAGAACGGGTATTGGATAGATTAAGAACAGTAAAATCGTATGAAAGATCCAGGAAGAGCTTTTCAGCAAGAACAGAGCGCTGGGTAATACCGGCCTCATATTCATTTGAACTGTTCTCTTCATCAATAAATTGATCCTGTATCGCAGTACCTATGGTCCCGCCCCCTTCTACCGTAAACCTTTCAGAATAGAAGAAATTGTCGCTCTCCTGTTTTTCGTTCCGGTTATTAAAATCAAGTTGCAGGTAGGCGCCGCGACTGCCAAATTTTCTTATAAAATCTATCCTATTACGGAAGTCGCTGCTGTACAACTCTTCATTATCAAAGGTGTTGGAAAGAATTTGGGAGGTACCTTCGATCCTTTCGGAAGCACTGTTACGGTCTGAAAATCCATTATTAATAGTTATCGACGGCCTTACAGAAATCCTGGTTAATGTATCCAGGTCTACTTCAAAAGCCAGGTTTGCCCGGTGACTTTCATTCACCATATTTCCTGAAGTTTCAGAATTAGTGAAGAAAGTACTATTGGGAAGAAAAGTCTCCCGCTCTACCACTGAATAGGTTTCGGTGTCATTTTTTCCGAAGAAATAATCGGCAGTCAGCTCATATTTTTTATCCCAGTCGTTAGTGAAATTGAAGCCGGCAGTCTCACTTTTGGTGATACCACCGCTGCCGCCAAAACTATTCCCGTTAATGCTGAAGCTACCGTTACGATTAAAGGAGACGCTGCGCGCCCTGCCCCCCATCATGTCAAAAACCTCATCAAAAGAAAAACCCGAAGAGTTAATATTATTGGAGCTGGCAAGCACACTCAGCCTCATATCGTCTTTAAAATAATTCCCAATTCCGCTCAATTCGTACCTGTCATCTGTTCCCCCACCTGCAGTTGCGCGTGCAAAATAACCTTTGTTCTTATCTTCTTTAATAGTAACGTTGATGGTCTTATCATCGGGGTTTCCTGCTTTGCCCGTAAATTCTTCAGATTTGGTCTTTGTATCTACAACCTGTATTTTATCTATAATCTCCTTCGGAAGGTTTTTAGTGGCGATCTTGGGATCATTTCCGAAGAATTCTTTTCCGTTTACGAGGATACGGGAAACAGGTTTCCCATTGACGGTAATATTTCCCTGGGCATCTACTTCGACCCCCGGAAGCTTTTTCATCACTTCCTCAAGGTTAGCATCCTGCCTGGTATTAAAGGAACCTGCATTAAACTCAAGGGTGTCTGACTTTATAGTGACAGGAGCTCTTTGAGAAACTACGTTAACCTCTCCCAGCATATTGTTGGCCACCTGCATTTTTAGCTGTCCCAAAGCTATATTTGGCTGCTCCAGGATTATTAATCGGGTAAGCGGATCGTAGCCGTTGTACGTGCCCACTAACCTTAAACTATCCATTTTCCCGGAACCTTCAATTACAAATTCTCCTGCTTTATTAGAAATAGTGTAGGAAACAAGGCTACTGTCCTGCACCTTTTCAACAAATAGTGTAGCCGATTCTAAAGGGAGTTGAGTTTCTGCATCTACAATTTTACCCGAGATAGAGAATTGTTGAGCCATTGCACCTGAAGAGATTAGGAGCAGGCATAGGAAGAAAAAATGCTTCATTATAAGGGAGGTCTTAAATATTAAATGCTGCTACTTTAGGTAACAGCATTTATTGGACTCCCAAAAAGGGCAAAAGTTACATCACGTACTATTTTTTCCTGAAGTACACCGATACCGGCACACCGTTGAAATCAAATTTCTCCCGCAATTTATTTTCCAAAAACCTTTTGTACGGATCTTTCACATACTGCGGAAGATTGCAGAAAAAAGCAAACTGGGGCTGTGGCGTAGGCAGCTGCATACAGAATTTTATTTTCACGTACTTGCCTTTATAGGCTGGCGGCGGATTTGATTCTATTATAGGCAACATTATCTCGTTAAGCTCACTGGTCTTGATCTTTTTGCTTCGCTTATTATATACCTCAACTGCAGTTTCTATGGCCTTAAAGATTCGCTGTTTAGTGAGTACCGACATAAAGACGATTGGCACATCGGTAAAAGGTTCCATTTCGCGGCGAATATTGGCCTCGTATTCTTTCATGGTATTGGTCTCCTTTTCCAGAAGATCCCATTTGTTTACCAGGATCACGATACCTTTACGGTTGCGCTGCGCAAGCCAGAAAATATTTTGCACCTGCCCATCAAAACCACGGGTAGCATCCATGACTATTAAGCACACATCACAGTGTTCAATAGCCCGAACCGAGCGCATTACCGAATAAAATTCAAGATCTTCCTTTACTTTAGATTTGCGGCGTATCCCGGCGGTATCAACCAGGTTAAATTCAAATCCGAAGCGGTTATATTTTGTATCAATAGAGTCGCGCGTAGTTCCGGCGATATCGGTTACTATATAACGATCTTCTCCAATAAGGGCATTTATAAACGAAGATTTCCCTGCATTGGGCCTTCCCACCACTGCAAAGCGGGGTAACTCGGCTTCTTCGGGGCGGGTATCTTCGGGCAGGGCATCAACAAGGGCATCGAGTAATTCTCCTGTACCACTACCATTGGTGCTGGCAATTGGAAAATACTCCCCAAGTCCAAGAGCGTAAAATTCTACAGCATTTTCAAGCCGTTTGGAATTATCTACTTTATTTACAGCAAGAAATACAGGTTTGTTCACCTTCCGAAGCAATTGTGCCACGTCTTCATCCATAGGTGTGACGCCGGTCTCAACATCTACCATAAAAATAATGGCATCGGCTTCACCAATAGCAAGTTCTACCTGCTTATCAATCTCGGCTTCAAAAACGTCATCGCTTCCCAGCACATATCCGCCGGTATCAATTACAGAGAAATTGCGGCCATTCCAGTCGGTCTTTCCATAATGCCGGTCTCTGGTCACTCCACTTACCGAATCTACAATGGCTTCACGGCGCTGGATCAACCGGTTAAAAAAGGTAGATTTCCCAACGTTAGGTCGTCCTACAATAGCTACAATACTGCTCATAAATATATTCTCTTAAATAAGAGTGCAAAATTAGGGGATTTAAAACAAATGCTCTGTACTTACAGCTGCCTAATTTTCAGGAATTACAGAGAGGAAAATCCTTTGATAAAGGATTGCCCTTCCACCTGAAAAATTATTAACCTGTCAAAAAAGGCAGATTTACTTCTTGTCTCCAGAGTAGCCAAAGCGTCGCAACTGTTTTATATCGCTTCGCCAGTTTTTATTCACTTTCACATACAGCTCAAGGTGCACCTGCTTTCCAAAGAATTTTTCAAGGTCTTTACGGGCCTCTACGCCCACTCTTTTTAAAGCTGCGCCTTTATGGCCAATAATGATCCCTTTTTGAGTTTCCCGCTCTACCATGATAATGCTACGCATGCGAATGATCTCTTCTTCTTCAAAGAATTCTTCGGTATCGATCTCTACACTATAAGGAATTTCCTTTTTGTAGTGCATCAGAATCTTTTCGCGGATGATCTCGTTTACAAAGAAACGCTCGGGCTTATCGGTAAGGGTGTCTTTAGGGTAAAAGGCAGGAGATTCGGGAAGGAATTCTACTATGCGATTAAATACTTCGGCAACATTGAATCCCTGAAGTGCAGATACAGGGTAAATTTCGGCATTAGGAACTTTTTCCTTCCAAAGCTGCACCTGTTCTTCCAGTTCAGCCTGATTGGATTTGTCGATCTTATTCAGAAGTAATAAAACAGGAATTTCAGAATTGATGATCTTGTTGAAAAAGGCTTCATCTTTTAATTCCTTTTCGCCTATTTCAACCATGTACACCAGGACATCGGCATCTTCAAAAGCCGACTTCACAAAATCCATCATCGACTCCTGTAACTGGTAAGCCGGTTTAATGATCCCCGGCGTATCACTAAGGATCACCTGGAAGTCTTCTCCATTCACTATTCCCAAAATACGGTGTCGTGTAGTTTGTGCCTTGGAGGTAATGATACTCAGTTTTTCCCCCACAAAGGCGTTCATTAGAGTAGACTTACCCACATTTGGGTTTCCTATAATATTTACAAATCCTGCTTTATGTGCCATAATTCAATTTTTCTTTGCAAAGATACTCAATTATAAAGCAGGCAACCAGTGGCAAAAATTTGAACCTGCTCTTATAATTTAGAAGATAATTTTTTCTCACCATCTTCACCCAACTTCCCTTTTAACAGATAATTACAAGAAGTAAATCCTATCTTTTGTATTTTTAAAGGTACTAACCCACAAAATTAGAAAATAATGAAAAAATTTATGATTTTAATCTTTAGCATGGCACTTATGGCTTCATGTGGAGATAATGAAAAAGAGAACCTTTCAAAAGAATTTGATGAATTAATGACCCAGAATGACAGCATTGCGCAGGTAAATTCAGAATTTCAATCTACCCACGAAAGGATGAAGCAAAATCACCAGGACCTTATGCAACAGCTGGACACCATGCAGGTATCGGACTCTACCTATTATGATCAAATGGCCCAGAATGAAGTGATCATCAAGAAACACGAAGGACTTTTAGCCGGGCATAAAGAATATATGGAAGGACACCGCGAATTAAAGGATAACTTCGGAAATTTGAGCAGTTCAGAAATGAAAGCGCAGATCTCTAAAATGAAAGAAGTGCACCAAACTATGATGGATGAGCACAGCAGCATGAGGAGTGAGCATGAAGAAATGATGAACAAGCACGATGAAATTCGGAAGAGTCTTATTGACAGCAACAGCCAGGAGATGTAACCACAGTATAGGGCTACACTGAAGCTTTAGCAAAAACAAAGGTTCCCATAGTATCCAAAAAAGGTATTTTGGGAACCTCTTTATATTTTAAAAGTCAATATTTTCAACATTAAGCACGTTGCTCCCCAGGATACTTACAGAAACCAGTAATTTTCTCTGGCCTGCAATAATTTCCTGAATCCGGAATTCGTTTATTTTTCCGGTGACATTAATCCCATCGGTAAGTTCTAGCGCATCGGCCAACTTGTTATTTATTTTTTCAAGTTGCACTTTAACAACAGGCCGAATATCAAACTTCATCTTCGATTTGAGCTTAGAATACAGAAAATTATTGATAAGTGCCTCTACCAGCCTGTTCACAAACCACCCATCATTTTCTCCTTCTACCTTAAAATGACTGATAAGCACCTCCTGCTCTGCTTCGCGAAACTGAATAGAAAGATGGGCAACGGCGGTGATCTCTTTATTTTTGAATAATGTGGTGAGAAGGCTTAGCTGTACATGCACAGCCAAATCAAAATCTTCTAAATGACTCTTTCGCAGGTTAATGTTGCGAATTCTGGCATGATCGGAGGTTTCACCATCGGCTTTTCCCTTACTAAGGATTTTTCCCTGTAGTTTCTTTTGCAGATAGTTTTCCAGCACCTGGTAATCAATTCTCACCGGCAGGCGCAAAACCACATTGTACTTATTATCAGGAATATTCTCTTCCATAATTCTCTGGTTCAGGAAAACAGAAGATAGTAAAATTTATTTTTCAAATCAACCCTGATGAAAAGAGCTTAAAATTATGGCCAGGCAGCAGATAAACCCCGCGTGTTTCGTAACTTTATCGTACTAAATATTTGTTATGCCACTTATCTTACCCGTAGAAGAAAAAAGACCTCAAATAGGCGAAAACTGTTTTATTGCTGAAAATGCGACCATAGTTGGAGATGTCATTTTAGGCAGGGATTGTTCAGTTTGGTTCACTGCCGTAATAAGAGGGGACGTCAACTCAATTCACATTGGAGACAGAACCAATATCCAGGAAGGGGCTGTTATTCACTGCACCTATAAAAAAGCAGCAACAACTATAGGGAACGATGTCTCGATTGGGCACAGGGCGATAGTTCACGGCTGCCACATCAAAGACCGGGCATTGGTTGGAATGGGAGCTATTGTGATGGACGATGCCATAGTTGAGGAAGGCTGCATAATTGCTGCAGGAGCCGTTGTGCTCGAAAAAACAGTATGTGAAGCCGGACATATCTACGCCGGAATCCCTGCAAAAAAGGTGAAAAAATTATCTGAAGCTCAAATAGCTAACCTAAAAAAAACCGCTGCTAATTACATCATGTACAGCACCTGGTTTAATGGAAAGCCTGTGGAATAGATACAGCTTATAGAGACCACAACTGGTTGAGGGAAAGAATAAGAAAAATACCCGCCACTGCCGCAAAAAGGAATAAAGCGATAAACCTCACATTAGAGTTATTGAAAAGCTTTATGAGATCCCTTTTTGACATATATCGGTTTTCTTATTTGAAAGCAAATTGAGTGCCAGAGACGGACACCTCTTATATAAAATTTCTCTATTGCCCTTTTCTTCGGAAAAAAAGGAGGAGTATCTACATCTTTCTTCTAAAGGAACTTCCTAATATTTACCGGGCTTTGTATTGCTGCTGAAGTGGTACTGAAGCAGCAATATTTATTTTCCTGTTTTCTAGAAGCCTTAGATTAAGGGTAGTTTAAGGGATAATCTTATATTGCATCAAAATCCCTTGATAGTTAATGAAGATAAATTCAGATCTTATTTGGGCACTTGCTTTACTTGCAGTGGCAGCAGCATCCTTCTTTTTAGGAATGAATAAGGAAAAACTTAAAAACGAAGAACTGCTGGAAGAACGCCTTGCAGAAATAGAAATCCTTGAGAAGAAAAATCAGCAGCTTTCGGAAGAATTGACTTCCCGAGGCATCTACAGCTATCCGCAGGCTACTGTGGTCTCTAAGTTAAAAGCGGCTGTAGCTACAGTTCTTATTTCTCTCAATGGCCAGGATCCAATCCCCAATTTAAAACTCAGGAGAAATGTCATTTTCAACTATTCGGGGAAGGAAAATTTACAGCTGGATCAAAAAGGGAAGTTTAGCGACCTTGGCACTTTAAAGCCACACAACCCTTCGGCATTTGATATTCCCCTGGAAGAAAAAGAAATTGCACTCCACCTGGAATTCGATTCAAAAAAGAACCAGTGGCACCAATACATATGGATTAAAACCGGGACCAATGGTGACATTGCTACCTTTTGGGTAATCACAAACGAAAACTCTGCGGTCATAGACAAACACATGGACCCCGAATTTCCCACAGATGAGGAAGAAAAAGTGCTGCTCTGGAAGGGAGAAAGGATTCATTATTCAGATCTAAAAATGAATTCCATTTTTCCGCCTAACAACTAAATCTCAACTTCCCCAAGAAATTCCATCGGGTAAAATCTTTTTTGAGAACAAACAAGACGTAAAAAAGGTTCACGTTCACTAAACAAACAAGCCACTCCTTTGAGCGGCTTGTTTAAGGGCTAAAAAAGCAGAAAAAACAATTGATTTCATAGAAGTCCTGGTTCCCATTAAAACCTCTTACACTACTAGTATTGACTACCTCCAGCACTAACAAATATAGTGGTAACGTCACTCGTCTCACTGGTTTCATAAGTGGCACCGCTCATTTCCAATTCAGTAAGTTTTGTTGAAGTGCAACCTCCACTACTCGATTTCTTCAGAGTAAAGGCAAAATTAAAAGTTATTTCATCTCCAATTGTGACGGTATACACATCAGATTTTGACTCCCAGCCCAATAGTACATTCACTACATTTCGATCTGTTTCATAATCGAACACAACAGCTTCCCCATCACTGTTAGTTATTTGAAGCTGACTCTCTTCAAATAATTCATTCTCAAAAAGATTATCACCTGTCGTTTCATTCACGACTTCAAACGTAAACCCTACAGGCCCTGTTTCACAAAGAATGCCTCCATCTGTGTCATCGCAACCGGTGAAGGCAAAAAGAACAAGAAGCAATGTAAAAACTCTTTTCATGATTTTAGATTTAATGATTACCGGGTAAGGTAACAATTTTACTCAGAAGGAATTACATGCGAAAAAAGAGAAAAGAGGTTATTAAAGGGAAAGTAACTAAAGCATATAAAGTAAATAATCCTCGGGGCAAGCCCCGAGGCATTAGCTAGAATAGTTTTAATTGTGAGTTGTCACTTTTATGGACACTATCCCGTAAAGTGTGTAAGTTTTAAATAAAGGGGTTTGACTTTTTATCTAAAGTTGAACCCTTTCTTCGTATATAGTCAAGAACTGATTGAGGACGATTCCCCAATTTCTAATGGGCATAGACCATTTTTTGGTTGCTTCCCTCAGAGCCAAATATACAGATTTCATTACAGCATCATCGGTTGGGAAGGATAATTTGTTTTTAGTGTACTTTCTGATCTTACCATTCAGGTTCTCAATAAGATTGGTGGTGTAAATGATTCGCCTGATCTCCAGCGGGAACTCATAAAAGACGGTAAGGTCTTCCCAGTTGTCCCTCCAGCTTTTTATCGCATAAGAATATTTAGAGTTCCATTGGGTGGCAAAATCTTCCAAGGCAGCTTCTGCGGCTTGTTTGGTAGGTGCATCGTATATCAACTTCATATCCCTGGTAAAGGCTTTTTTATCTTTCCAAACTACATACCTACAGGCGTTTCTGATCTGGTGAACCACACAGATTTGAGTTTTAGACTGTGGAAAAACATTCTTAATGGTATCCGTAAATCCATTGAGATTATCAGTGGCAGTGATTAAAATGTCCTCAACTCCCCGGGCTTTCATATCGGTCAATACGCTCATCCAGAAGGCGGCAGATTCATTCTTTCCTAACCAAAGGCCAAGAACTTCCTTTTTACCATCTCTTCTAAGGCCTACAGCTATGTAAATGGTTTTGTTGACTACCTTAGAGTCCTCTCGAACCTTGAATACGATTCCGTCCATCCAAACGATCAGATACACAGGCTCTAAAGGACGATTTTGCCAGGCTACGATATCATTGCTGATTCTGTCTGTAATTCTGGATATAGTAGAAGTAGAGACATCAAAACCATACACCTCAGAGATTTGCTCCTCAATATCGCTATTGCTCATTCCCTTTGCATATAGTGATACAATAACATTTTCAATCCCGTCCACCATGTTTTTTCGTTTGGGAACGATCATGGGATTAAAAGAGCCATCACGGTCGCGGGGAACCTTTATAGTGTCTTCACCGTAAGAGCTGCGAACCTTTTTCTGAGAATAACCGTTCCTGGTATTTCCAGATCCAGACTTTTGGTTCTTGTCGTAATCCAGATGGCCATCAAGTTCACCTTCAAGTATTTTCTCCAATCCTCGTTTTTGAAGTTGCTTGAGAAAGCTGCTAAGTTCTTCTCCGGATTTAAACTGTTTTAAAAACTCATCATCGAATAGATCTTCTTTTTTCATCAATGTGTAAATATTAGTGCCTGGATTTTGCAGGCAAGGTTAAAAAAATAACGGGGCTAACAAACCCCGTTATTCAATACTTACACAGTTTTTAATATAGTGCCCTTTTATGCAATACCTGATAATCCTTTTCAGAACCTTGATTTTTCACATAAGCAGCAATCACCTTTTCATTACTATGTCTCCCAACGGTGTTGATATAGAAACCACTGCCCCAGAATGCATCTCCTTATAAAGCTCTTTTAACTCCTGGGGCTTGAGCAAAAATTTCCCTTGCAGTGAGACTTTTTATTGTTCTTGCGATTTTGGTTGGGCTATAAGTTGGAACACTCTGCAAAAGAAAGTGAACGTGATTCTTATCCGAACCTATTTCTAAAAAATGAATTTCATACCGGTCTTCAATTTCCAGACATGTCTTCTGTAATATTCGATCTACTTTTGGACTTAAAACAAATCGACGATATTTGGTTGAACACACCAAATGGTAGAGCAACAAAGAGACATTATGACTTTTATGGAGGTGTTTACTTGAGCTCACGCTCAAAGATTACTATTTTTTTCACGCGAGGCAAGCCTCGGGGTATTTACCCTCCTATGAATAAAAAACCACCTCTTTTAAGGTGGTTTTCTTAGTAGCGGGTAAATTTGAAATATCAAACAATTTTTTTTAGGATTTAATTACGATGGCCGCTCTAGGCAAAGAACCTTAAACAGGAAAATGTAAAAGGTTTTACCTAAGTTTTCATTCCTCATACCGTTCAAAATAAAGATGAATGTTACCATTATCCTCATCTAACTTTATAAGATGAAGTTTTCTGTTGTTAACATCAACCAGCTGATGTCTTCCACTTAAAAACATATTTAATTCACCATTGTGATATTTATATGCTTCACCCCAACCAAACCCCAATCCACTTGTTCCAAATGTGGTATCGTAATTTATAGATTCCTCATCTATAGTCCAAATTGTTCCTCCTTTGCCTTCATTACGCGTATAATCTTCTGAGCCATCGGGATTTTCATATATTTTAGTAATCACATCCCAGCTACCATAAAATTCCTGAGGTGGCTTATCCTCATCTATGCTACAACTTGTTAATAGTAAAAAGAAAAATAAAATTGAAAAGCATTCTGAAAACTTCATTAAATAAAAGATTAAAATTTATAACCCAAACCAATTTGGAAAGTGTTTACTTTATAAGGAATAAAATCATTTTCCTCCCCTCGTTCTGACAAACCGTAACCATATCTGAGGTCAGCAAAAAAATTATCCGTGATATCAAATCCGACACCCACAGCAACATCAACACCAAAACTATTGTCATCTACATCTTCTTCCCCAATAAAATAGGTAGCTTGAGGACCAGCCATGATGCTTAGATTTTCGACTACATAATACTTAGCCAAGACAGCACCATGAATAATGTTAGCTTCGGCTGCTCTGGAATATAGTACTTCAGGCTGGACTAAAATTTTATCAGTGGCTGAAAATTCAGCCATTAATCCAGCATAAAATCCATCTACTGATAAACTTATAATACCTAAATCTACTGCTACACTTGAGTAACCTGCTTTCACACCAAATCTATTTTTCCTATTTTTTTCTCCCTCCTGTTTTTCAGAAATTTCTTCTTGTTGATTACCTGCGGTTCCTTCTGCTACAGGTTCTTCCTGCGCAAAAATTGCGGATGTCGTTAAGAATAAAATAGTGGTAAGTAAAATTTTCTTCATTTTTAATTGGTTTAATGTTATTTTGTAAATTTTTTACAAAACTATATAACTGTTTTAACAAAAAGTTTTGATTTAGTAATCGTATGGAATAGAGTAGTAATCGTCTGAATTGGCAGTCGGAAAGTGAGAGTAGATGTTCTTGATCCGAAATGTTTTCGGGAAAAAATCGGAAAAGAAAAAAGCCACTCAGTTTTACAGCTAAGTGGCTTCAGATTTAGTAGCGGGAACTGGACTCGAACCAGTGACCTTCGGGTTATGAGCTTGACACTTAACATCATCAAACTTGACCAAAAGCCATTATAATCAACTGTTTTCAAGGTCGTTAATATTTTTGGAAATCAAATAATATCATCTAAAATAAAATTATTCTGTACTTATTCTGTACTAGTTTTTATTATCTTTATACTCTCCTAATAAGATGGTTATGGCAAGTATCAAAATTGTATTGCGCAAAAATATGATGAAAAAGGACGGCACTATTCCTTTGGCTCTTAGAATTAGCGAAAATTATAAGACAAATTACAAGTGGCTGGGTCAATATATTTCCGAAAAGGACTGGGATAAAGTTGCAGGAAAAGCCAAGAGAACCTATCCTAATCATAAAAAGCTGAACAACTTTTTGATGAAGAAGTTGACAGAGGCAAATGATCTTTACTTTGATTCTAAAGATGAAAGCATGACACCAAAACAGGCTAAACAAAAATTGAAAGGACCAGGTGGCTCTAAGTCATTCTTTGCAGTTGCAGCAGAACGAATTAAGAGTAAACATGATCGTGGAACTTTTTCGGTTGCTAAATCAGAGCTTTCCATTTTATATAATATTGAAGAGTTTCTTACTCTTAAATCCTCGTCCTCCAAAAATGATGTAATTAAAGCTATAAAACAAAGAAGAAAGGATAGGGTGAGTAAAGCACGGAAATCTCAATACTCTTTTATGGATGGCATAGATCATTTTAAGAAAAATAAGACTTTGAAGTTCCGGGATATCGATCAAGCATTTATAGAGAGATATAAAACTTTCTGTTCTACCTACTTGAATCAGAAAACACGTACTATATCAAATCAACTAATTTTCATTAGAACGCTTTTTAATATTGCTATTAAAGATGGAACTGTAGCTTCGAAATTTTATCCATTTGCGGGAGAAAAGGAAAAGATACGAATCGGTTCGGGTAACAAAATTGGCCTTACAACTAAGGAAGTTGAAAAAATAGAATCCCTACAATTTGAGCCTCAATCATCAATCTGGCATACGCACAACGTATGGTTGATTGCCTTTTACTTTGCTGGCATACGTATTTCAGATGTGGTCAAATTAAAATGGGCTAATTTTAAGGATAACCGACTTTATTATGTTATGAATAAAAACGAAAAACCCTTAAGTCTTAAAATTCCTGATAAAGCTAATGTCATATTGAATTTTTACAGAAAAAATCAAAAAGAAAATAATGGGTATGTATTTCCCTTTCTAAAGGATTCAAAGAGTGACAACGCAGAGGATATTTTTATAAAAACTAGAAATTCAACAAAACTGTTTAATAAATATTTGAAACGAATTGCCAGCCAATGTGAAATTGATAAGAATTTATCAAATCATATTGCACGTCATAGTTTCGGGAATATAGCTGGGGATAAAATACATCCTTTAATGCTTCAGAAATTATATCGACATAGTGACTTAAAAACAACTTTGAACTATCAGGCAAATTTTATTCATAAAGATGCCGATGATGCTTTAGACAAAGTTATTAATTTCTCCGTTAACGGGTAAATACAAAGCGAGCGCCGTTTCTGCAATAGGGATACTTTGGTCGTTTTGAAGTACGGAAATAGAAAAATTTTTGGATTTCATCTGTTGCTGCCATGGTTTTTCAACGGCTATGGTTGAAAATATCTACATCTTCGGTTACAACGATTAATTTTATTAATGAAGATAGGTTCATAATCCGGAGGTCGGGGGATCGTGCCCCCTCTCGCTACCAATAAAAATAAGGCCTTCGAGAAATCGAAAGCCTTTTTTCTTTTATCAAGTACAGAATAAGTACAGAACTTTGATATTTTCAGGGTTGGCATTTGAATTGTTACTTTTTGATCTTTATTGTAGGTAAATTTTATTTTTTCCGGGAAAAACGAGCACATATAATATCTAACCAATTTTGAAAAATTGTACGTTTTGAATTTTTCGTAATAATTCACCGAAACCACATGGCCTGCCGCCTTTTGCTTTTGTATAGCCAAGCAATTCAGAAATTGGGCGACTAAGAATTCTATGAACGCTGAATGCTACTCTCAATAACCTAAACATAAACGCTCTTCACCTTAAACATTTATAGCAGAACGTGCATGCAGGTTGTGTATTAAACAGAAAGTTAAAATATGCTAAAAATGTGATAAACCCATTATAACTAAGGTTTTATATTTAAAATCAAAAGGTCTTTTACATCGTTAAACTGTAATTTCGAAATAAACTTAAAAAATATAACGATGAGAAATGAAGAATTAGTTAAAGGCATGTCAAACTGCGTAAATCACTGCAACTGGTGTGCGGACGCTTGTTTAAATGAAGAAAACCTAAAGGATATGGTTGAGTGCATAAGACTGGACAAAGCTTGTGCAGCAGTATGCAGGGCATTAAACGACATTCTTGTTACAGAATACAAGGATGTTCAAAAATTGGTGGATTACTGTATTGAAATGTGTGAAAAATGTGCGGAAGAGTGTGAGAAATTTGATTCCAAGCATTGTAAAGACTGCGCAGAAGCCTGTAGGGAATGTGCTAAAAATCTCAGAAATTTTACAGCTTAATCCTTGTAAACTCAAACTATTTAAAGGCTGCTAAAAAAAAGCAGCCTTTCTTTTTCTACCCGTTATATCTGATACAGAAACTTTTTCGCGCCCCCGGTAATTTCAATAATTTGAAATCTACGTTTGATCCCAATAAACAGCTACAATTCGAATTCAGAACGCTCCGTTCCGGTCTTAGGATTCAAAAATTTAGCTTTCACCGCTTTTTTGTGTAGCGCAATATTTCCTTCCTTCCGACAACTATTCCCGAAACTCCAATTCATGTTACCCACCTCTTGAATATTTTTCCATCCTATCCATTGGCATAGTAAAATTAAAAAATGGTATATTCTTTACTAAAAATTTCATAATACTATAAAAACTAATGAATTATCCATAAAATTAAAGTCTTCCTGACTGCAAATTATTGTAATTTTAATTCATTGTTGTCCGAGGAAAAAAAGCGGACCGATAAAATCAGCCCGCTAAATGGTATTTTTGTTTTACCACAAACTAAAAATAGCCATGAGCAAAAATGCAAATTTTACCGGACAGCCGATATTCTCGCAGCTGTTAAAATTTATTCCTAAGGAGAAAATAAATTCCATTACCAAAAAACGGAATAGTGATTATTACGTAAAAACTTTTTCCACATATGATCACCTTGTTACGATGCTGTATGGCAGCTTTCATAATTGTAGATCTTTGAGAGAGGTAGTAACAGGAATGATGGCTTGTCATGGAAAGCTTCAACACCTGGGACTGACAAATCCGCCGAAAAGAAGTACGTTATCGGATGCCAACAAAAGGAGGGATAGTGAAGTGTTTGAAGATATTTATTCCATGTTTTACCGGAAGTATAAGGCATATTTATCGGACAGCCGCCCCAAAGGACAATTAGACAAAAAGTTATACATCGTGGATTCTACAACAATATCACTGTTTCAGGAAATTCTAAAGAATGCCGGTAGAAATCCAGCAAACGGTAAGCGTAAGGGAGGAATAAAGGCTCATGTTTTAATAAATGCGCAGGAGGATGTACCCTGTCTTGTGCGGATGACCAAAGCCTCTGCCAGTGACACTCCTTTTCTTCAGGAAATCCAACTTCCCAAGAAGTCTATACTGGTTTTCGATAAAGGGTATAATAGCTATTCTGAATTTGAACGTCTTACCAATGAAGGGATAACCTGGGTAAGCCGGAAAAATCAATATCGAGTGTAGAAATTATCAATTCGAGAACAGTAGATCAGCAGGAACAATTAAATGGTGTTATAAAAGATGAAGACATTATTTTAGGAAATACTACCAATAAGAACCAGAAAAGAATTGAAGCGCGCCTCATTACGTTCTATGATGGTATAACCAATAGAACATTTGAGTTTATTACTTCTAATAAGAGGATGAAAGCTTCTACTGTGGCTCAGCTTTATCAGCGAAGATGGCAGATAGAAACTTTGTTTAAGCGATTAAAACAGAATAATCAGCTGAAAGATTTTCTTGGAGACAATGAAAACGCTATAAGAATACAAATCTGGTGCACTCTAATAGCTGATCTGCTCCTTAAAATTGTACAGGGCAAGGTTAAAAGAAAATGGTCCTTTGCGAACATATCTTCTATGATAAGAATTCATCTTATGAGCTATACATCCCTGTTTTCATTCCTCGAAAACCCGGAAAAATCAATATTCCATCAAAACAATCTACCTGGTCAGCTCACACTTTTTTCCTCATCGTAAAAAACAGGGGGGGGTGGTTTTGGCATAAAGAAAAAGAAGCCCTAAAAATCAATAAGTTAAGAAGGAAGAAAGGTGGTTTTAAATTTTCCCCGGACAACAATGATTTTAATTTGGAAGTAGATCTATTAGTCTGCACTTTGTTCTATTGAGCAGGTTCATATAGCAGTCAATTAAATGTAGGAGTAAGATAAACAGTACTAGATAAGATTGGGTGTTAACTTAAGAGTTCCATTTGACCTGATCAAAAAGTAAAATAGAACTCTATTTGAGTATCTTTTTTTAGTCTGAACAAATGGCATCACATTATAAACAGTAAAAAATGATTAAATAAAAATGATTCATAAACAAGACCTATACATTAAGAAGCATGAGCTTCAGTGGAATCAAATATCAACCAAAAATTTCCTACGAAATGAAAAATTTAAACTTCTACTATTTCTTTATTTCTTTTGCTATTATCTCCTGTAAAAATGCTGAAAAAACCCGGGGAGATAAAGACAACGCCACTCCTGAAGAGGTTAACCAATCTTCGCAGCGAGAAATTAACACAGCAGATATTGTTGTTCCTGAAGGTTACAGTATAGAAGCAGTGAACATAGGGCTCACCTATCCGGTAGATGTTACTTTTGACGAAGAAGAAAATTACTACATTGCTGAAGCAGGAGGCCATACCTACGGCACTAATCCTCCGCGAGCACCAAAAGCACGGATCTTAAAAGTATTCCCTAATGGGCAGGTAGAAGTACTTTATGATAAGGTGGTTCCAATGGCTGAAATTAAGGAATCAGCGTCTTCCGAGGATATGAAAGAAGGGCTAATCCCTCCTGTAACAGGGGGTAACCTATTACAAAGGGAACCTTTATATTTCTCACCGAAGTCGCTATTCGGTTTACAATCTCGAAACAAAGGAATTTGAAACGATCATCAACGGGTTGCCTTCCTGGGGAGAATTCCTTAATGCAAAGCCAATTTTTAAAGATGACAAAATGTACTGGTTCCTCTCCACCCAGGGAAACAGTGGAGTGATTGAAGCACATTGGGTGCGGGTGATAGACCAGTTCAACAAACCCCAGGCCCGGGAAATACCAGGAGAAGATGTCACACTTACCGGCCAAAACTTTTGGGTTCCCACTTCCAAAGTTTCAATAACAGAAGCAGACTCTGTAAAAACCGGAGCCTATGCCGCTTTAGGAGAGACCACTACTGCGGGGCAGGTTATCCCTGGTGAAAAGATTGCAAATGGCGCTTTTTATGTAAGCGATTTGGACGGCTCCAATATTGAAAGGATCGCATGGGGGCTGCGCAGTAGTTTGGGTTATCGCTTTAGTCCCGACGGAAGATTGATCACGACAATGAACAGTGCAAATCCCATGCCTCCCCGCGGATTGATGTTTGACTGGGAACCAATTTATGAAGTGATAGAAGGAGAATGGTATGGCTGGCCCGACTTTTACAGTGGAATCCCCATTACAAACGAACGTTTTGGTGTCAAAAAAGAAAACCGAAAATTTGTCCTCACTCCTGAAACTCACCGCAAACTCTTAAAAGGTAAAGATAAACCTATACAACCTCTTGCAAAATTGTCGTCTCATGCAGCAACTCAGGGCATGGTTTTTGGCCAGGGAACTATGAACGTTCCCGAAAATGAAATCCTGGTCGCTGAATTTGGCGCTATTGTTCCCGTTTTTAAAGGAGAAAAATTTCATCCCAATCGCCCTCCCGGTGTTCCCCCCGAATCTGAAGCTTCCGAAGGTGTACAATATAATTGGCCCGGCTTTAAGGTTCAACAGGTAAATCTATCTACCGGAGAAGCCAAAGATTTCATTTATAACAAATCCGGACTTCCAGCCTCGGCGGGCCAAGGGGCTGGTTTGGAGCGCCCTATTCAATTAGAGTGGGACTCCCAGGGAAATTTGTATATCGTAGATTTTGGAGTAGTCGAATTTGATGATACGGGTATGAACGCCCACCCTTTTACAGGTGTAATCTGGAAAATAAGCAAACAATAAAAAAATACCGGGAATGGAAATTACAGCTACAGTTTTACTCTTTCTAGGAGCGGTTTTGGCTTTATGGCTTTTACTCGTTTAAGTATGAATATGCAGGTGCCTAAAGTGACCTGATTAGGCCGCGTTGATGGTGGTGTTTTACATAAATTCATTGCATGAATGTTGGCGGTCGGTGTATGGTCTGTGGTAGGTTTGGGACAAATGTCGGCAGGAAAACCGAGGTCCGGGAGCTTTTTTTGGCTTGGTTGTAGGAACTTTGTTGTAGGAAGTGGGATTGGAGGATTGTTTGGTAGTCGTCTAGGTATACGTTCTACTCTGCGGAAAAACGCAAAAAAAATTAGAATACAAAAGTAAAGATAAACTCTATAGACCTAGGCAGCCTTCAAAAGGAAGAACCTTATTATCAATAACTAAAAACCAGAAAACATGGAAACAGAAAGAGAAAAAAAAAGAAAGAATATGTGGTATTGGATCATAGGGACAATTATAGTCCTTCTACTAATCTGGTGGTGGTGGGCAGAAGCTACCTAAGCTGCAATACAATTTTATGACTCAGGGGCTGTAGACCTGGAACAGATTATTTAGATTATGATTGTCACAGGAACAAAACCGGCCTACAGTACATAAATGATTTACCAGGACCCACTACAACAATTGTATGGGAAACTGCTCCCCAATAGTTAAAATTAAAAAGATGAAGGTAAAATATAGAATTATAATTCTCTTTGCTATTCTGATGGGATTCCAAAGTTGTTATCGTATAATGCCTTCCAAAGGCGGCGGCCAGCTGGATGATGTTCCTGAAAAGCGAAATGTAGTAAATTAATTACCACCTCAAAGACCTGTTTTATTTCTATCTCTTCCGCATTAACACAAAAGCACTCTATTGGCTTACAGACACGGGTCCGCTTGATTATTCAGCTTATTATACTTGTCCTAAAAAGAAAAGCAAAAAAGAACGCGGCGTACTCATATAAAATGAAGTTTGCCCTATTTTGAAAAAGCTTATTGAGCCGGGAGGTCAGGCCTATTTCACTCTTGGAAAATTATTAATTCAAGGGCTACAGCTCTTTAAAGTTTACCGTAAAGAAATCATCCTGAAAATCACTCCCAAAGACAAAAATTACATTTAACACAATTTTTATGTAATTAAATTTTCAAGCTATTTAATTTGTAAAAGCGTTTAATACTCAATCAAATTAAGCTTAAATCAGAAATAACTTCTAACCAAATAATCTAAAAATGGAAAATAATCAAAACAACAAAAAGCCTTACATAAAGTTTTTTTTAATGATAGCAACTTCAATGATTGCCATGTTCTTTCTGATGTATGTACATTCTTACCAAATTATAGATCATTTTTGGTATAGTGAAACCAGATTGTTTATGACAATGATCATGGGAGGGGCAATGATCATTATTATGTTATTGTATATGCTCAACATGTACAAAAACAAAAAAGCTAATATGCTCACTCTTGCTTTCGGAGTTTTACTAATAGGTGGTTCGATATGGCTGGTACGAAGCCAGGTAACTGTTTCAGATACAGATTACATGGAAGGCATGATACCTCACCATTCAATCGCAATTTTAACCAGCGAACGTTCTCAAATAGAAGATGTTAGGGTAAGGGAGCTTGCAGATAAAATCATTAAGGCGCAGCGTAGGGAGATCATGGAAATGCAATGGCTAATAAATGACATAAGAGAAAACGGCATAGTAGAAACAGAGGAAGAAAAAAAGGAACGTCCGGTTCCAGATTTTGAAGGTACGGTCGAGAAAGAGACCATAGATCTATATGAATAACTAAATTCTTGCTAAATCGGCTAATCTTCTTAAATCACGTTTATAACTTTAAATGAGAACCTCCAGCACCTTTTGGGGCGAAGCTGACTAATGTTCAAAACCAACTTTTCGTGAAAATAGCCAATGGATTTTTTGCAGTAATTTTTCTTGTTTCTGCCGCTATACAACACAACGACCCGGATCCACTTTTATGGATGTCAATATATGGCTACGGTGCACTGATCTATACCCTGGCGATTTTCCGGAAGGATAGTAGGATTTTACATTATGCAGGCCTGGCCGTTTTCGTTTCTTACGCTGTGTATTTGTTTTTTATTCATAACGGCGTCTACACCTGGTTCAGCTTGCATTCTGCAGAAAATATCACCGGATCAATGTCAGATGAAAAACCATGGATTGAAGCCACCCGGGAATTTTTCGGGCTTCTTATTCTCAGTTTTGCCCTTTTATTAAACCTGATCTTTCGAAAACAGAGAAAAGGCTCTACCTCTTCCTATAGCTGAAATTAAGATAAATACAACAGAGGATGAAGATTAGATTTCTTATATTAAAAAGGCATTGGCACATCGAACTGCAACCAAAAATTTAATCACAATGAAACAGCCACAAAAACTACTGCTAGATTGGATCGCTGAGGTTTGTTCTTCAGAAGAAGTAAAATGGCTTGAGGAGGAAGAAAAAAAGTTCAGATCTCAAGGAAATGAGAGGGATCTGGTATTAGCTTTTTCTAAGGTTCCTCGAAAAATTACCCGAAAAGATCTGAATATTGGGCCTGAAGAAACCTTTAAGGCGCAAACGCTGAAAAAGAATTGGCATCCGGAGAATCTTGATTCAGAGCAGGCGGCACTTGAAGAAATTGGCAAGGGGAAAGAGGTACATCAAATAGATCAGGATAAAATGAAGGAATCCATCCTTTTTCTTGAGAAGGAAGATCAAAAAATTGGTGCATCTTGAAATACAAAAACTATCATCTTACCTACTGTACCAATGTGCATCCCGGGGAAGACTGGGCAACCACTTTCACTCAGCTTAAGAAGTATATCCTGCCTTTAAAGGAAAAATTGGCACCTGAGACACCCTTTGGCATCGGCTTGAGATTGTCGGCAAAAGCTGCAGCCGGTCTCCTGGAAAATAACGGGCTGGACAAATTTCAAAAATGGCTTCTGCCCTTCTTTATGAGGATCCTAATTTTAATCGGGTTTAATTATTTCAAAACATATCATTAAAAACTAAACATATTATTTTTCAAAGTAAAAATTGGACCCTTGATTTCCCTTTATAATTCTAATCAGTGAGAAAGAAATATTTTAGCCTTTGCAAGTGTCTCCATTGCACAATTTTTCATGAAAATTAAATGAAATTTTCCAAGAACTTTTTCTCCTATTTTCCAATCTTTTTCTTCAGTAACTGCGCATTAATTGCAACAATAACTGTACTCAAACTCATAAACACGGCCCCAACGGCAGGTCCTAACACAAAACCTGTGGAATAAAGTACTCCGGCAGCTAATGGAATGGCTACAACGTTATAACCCGTTGCCCATACCAGGTTCTGAATCATCTTATCATAAGTAGCTTTTCCAAAAAGGATTAGATTGGCAATATCCTGAGGATTACTGTTGACCAGGATGATATCGGCAGTTTCTGCAGCCACATCTGTTCCCGAACCTACTGCAATACCAACGTTCGCCTGAGCCAAAGCCGGCGCATCATTAACCCCGTCACCGGTCATGGCCACAAATTCTCCCTTACTTTCCAATTCTTTAACTATTTCCACTTTTTGATGGGGTAAGACTTCTGCATAATATCCATCCAGACCGAGTTTGTCACTAACTGCTTTAGCGGTCCTCTCATTATCCCCTGTTGCCATAAAAACTTTAATATTGTTCTCTTTAAATATCCTGATGGCGTCTGCAGACTCGGGTCTAATCTCATCGGCAAGCGCGATATACCCGGCTAATTCACCGTTGATCAATACAAAAACCACAGTTTCGGCTGCATCGCTATAGGCATCTTCGGGGATGTTGATATTTTCATCCCGCAAGTATCCAGGACTTACTACTTTCACCTCTTTTCCCTCTACAGTGGCCTCGACTCCTTTGCCGGTAATGGCATTAAAGTTTTCTGGTTTTGGAATAGGGACTTTATCATCTTTTACTTTTTTGATGATCCCAACAGCAATAGGGTGTTCAGAGCTCTGTTCTAACGCGCTGGAAAGCCTTAGAATCTCTTCCTTGGAGAATTTATCATTCACAGATTCGATACGGGTGACGCCGAAGTCCCCTTTAGTAAGGGTTCCGGTTTTATCAAAAAGTAAGGCGGTAATTTTTCGGGATTCTTCAAAAGCCGTTCGGTTACGAATTAACAGTCCATTTTGGGCAGATACTGCTGTAGAAATTGCGACTACAAGTGGAATTGCCAGTCCTAGCGCATGGGGGCAGGCAATGACCATAACCGTCACCATTCTCTCAAGTGCGTACACAAAAGGAAAGCCTAAGATCAACCAAACCGCAAGAGTGCCAAAACCAATACCCAATGCTATGTAGGTCAACCATTTTGCGGCCCTGTCGGAAAGGTTTTGCATTTTGGATTTGGATTTTTGCGCTTCCTCCACCATAGTGATCACCTTATTGAGATAGCTATCCTTCCCGGTATGTTCGACTTTAGCCTTTAAGGATCCATTGCCGTTAATAGATCCACCAATTATTTTTTGATCTGTACTTTTCTTTACCGGTTTTGATTCCCCGGTAAGCATCGACTCATTCAGGTAGCTTTCACCCTCTACGATTATAGCATCTGCAGGCACTTTTTCACCAGGTTTAACAAGAATTATATCTCCTTTTTTTAGCGTATCCAGCTTTACATCTTCAATCTGATCTCCGTTTACCCGATGCGCTTCCGCAGGCATCATACTCACCAAAAGCTGTAAAGCTTTGGAAGCACCCAAAACAGATTTCATTTCAATCCAATGCCCTACCAGCATAATAGCAATAAGCGTAGCGAGTTCCCAGAAAAAGTCAACACCCTCGAGACCAAAGACCGTGGCAGAACTGTAGAGATAAGCCACTGTAATTGCCATAGAAATGAGGGTCATCATCCCTGGGGCAGCTTTTTTCACTTCAGACCAAAAGCCTTTCAAAAATGGCCAGCCTCCATAGAAGTAAACAACAGTCGAGAGGGCAAAAAGGATGTACTTATTTCCTGGTAGAAGATATTTGTACCCAAAGAAATCCTGGATCATTGGCGACAGAAAGAGGATTGGGATAGTTAAAACAAGAGTTACCCAAAAACGCTTCTTAAAATCTTCAATCATCATTTTATGGTGATCATGACCTGCATGGCCATGAGCGGGTTCATCATCGTCATGTTTCCCCCTGTCATGATCCATCATGTCCCGGTCCATCGCCTTATTGTGCCCATGTTTTGTTTTTTCAGCAAGGTCATCCTTTAAGTTAGCTTCTTCTTTTCTTGCTTCCCGCTTCGCTGAATTCTTTGACTCCTCCTTGTGTTCGTCGTGATGTTCCATAATTCCTGAATTTACTGGTTAATTTGTCTTAGTTTGGTTCGCATTGTTTCCGAAATATTTTCTGAATAGATACCGTATGCATCTACCAAAATCCCCCTGACCCCATAACGGGAAGAGATAGCAAATAATATACTGTTGTCATCTGTACTGCTCATTCCTTCAAATCTATATACTTCATTGACCAAAAAATCCTGTGGGTGTATCTCCAGCTTTAAAGAGGGGCACTCAAGACAGTGAGGCTTTAAATTAAAATCATATTTGTAACCTCTGGCCTGGAGGCCATTCACAGCTTCTGAAAGGGTGTCATAATTATTCATTTTCTTTTATTTATAAGTCATTGTAAAATAACTGTTGTCTTCTTCGATAAATTCTTGAAAGTTCAATAGACCTTGTCCATTTAATTTCTCGTTAACAGTATAATTTAGTTGCTTAATGCGAATCCCCCACGCATAGGTCTTAATATTGATCTTTGAATTAATAGTTTTTTTGTTGTCATTGAACTTTCGGTCATATATCTTTATAATACTTTTGGAACCAAAAAAATCGAGCAGTCCCGAATCAAAAGTCATTTCCAATTCTATATTTTCAAGGTTGTCCAAATCGTAAAGCCTTTTAAATTTTTCAGAGGTGGTATTAACCTTGGTCTGCCTTGATTTTGGGTTGGAAAACGGCAAAGCCATTATTATAATACTGGCTTCATCAGGCTTACAGAGATAGGTCGTGGTGTATTTATCGGTCAATTTTTTGTCTTTATCCAACAATTCTGTAACTACCTCAATTTCATAATATCCATTTTTCTTTATTGTTTCACCCGCTTCAAATATTTGTTTATTGAGAAAAGCACCTTTTTCATCAAAATTCTCACGAATGACCACTCTGCCTGAAATCTGCCCTATAAGCATTTCCGTTTGTCCAGTCATTGTGATGCTGAATAAGATAAATAGTACTATAAATCCTTGTTTTCTCATATATGGTGCATTAATTTCTTTACCTCTTTTGTAATAATATTGCTTAAATTTATGCCATTGGATGGATGCGGAATGGTATTGCAGGTAACTATCTTTTCTACTCCGGAATCCAATAAATCTTGATAGGCATTTCCTGAAAAAACGGCGTGAATGCCTACGCAGATAGGAGGTTTCATTCCTGCTTTTTTCAGATGTTGTACGGTTTCAATCATTGTTCGCGCGGTGGAAATAATATCATCTACCAAAATGGGTGTGGCATTCTTGTACTTATCCATATCAGGAACAGAGACTTCCACGTCACGGTCGCCGTGACGTACTTTCTGTAATACCGTAAAAGGTGCGCCAGCATTTTTAGCGACTTCGGAAACCCATTGTTCACTTTCCAAATCGGGCCCGATAAGTACCGGGTTTTTGATGTATTTCTTGATCCATTCTGAAATGGCATCAGCAGCGTGAATTACTTTATTTGGAATTTGATACACTTCTCCCAAAGAACTAATTCTATGCAAATGAGGGTCAACTGTGATAATGCTATCGGCAAAACCTGAAATCAATTTTCCAAAAAAACCGGAATTCACTCCTTCACCTTCATTAAATACTTTGTCCTGACGCATATACGCCAAATAGGGTGCTACCAAGCAGGTGCACATTGCTCCCAAGGATTTGGCTGTGTGGCTTAAAAAATATAGAGGCAGCAGTTTCTCGTCCGGTTCGTGCAAGGTGCATACTAGTACCACACATTTATCTTTAACATCAGATAATATACGCGTGTATGACTCCCCGTCAGGGAATTTACGCACGTTGGCTTTCCCTATTTCAGCATCCATTTTTTTTGCTAAAAGCTCTGTAAGTTTTTCATTTCCGGGAAGGCTAAATAATATTGTTTTCATAGCACGTTTAAATTATGGTTATGATGTCGTTATGGTTATTTTTATATTCCAATGCATAGTTAAGTTCGCCTTTGGATTCAGCATATAAAGTATATAGCAATTGATTCTTTTCTATTTGTTCTCCCAAATGGATATTTAATAGAATTCCTGCCGAAATAGATTGAGGTGCTCCTGAAAGCTTTGCGAGCTTCGCTATTTTTCGGTTATCAATTCTTTTTAAAATTCCGGATCTTTCGGCTGTAATTTCCATCTTATGAGGTGCTAAAACAGGTTTTGAAAAGCGTCCTTGTGCTTTGCAAATGGCCACAAATTTTTCATAAGCTTTTCCAGATTTGAGAATTTGACGTGCTGTTTCCAGTCCCTTTCCTTTTTCTTCTTTTCCAGAAAGCTCAAATAGTTCAGCGGCTAAAAGCAATGCTCTTTCTGTTAGGTCTTTAGGTGCATCAGCTTCATTTTTCAAAACTTTTAATATATCAATAGCTTCTAAAGTGGGACCGATACCCCTTCCAACAGGCTGCGTTCCATCAGTAACCACAGCTTTTGCCTTCAACCCAACAGCAGTGCCAACGGTTTCCATATGATTTTTTAATTTTAGAGCCATTTCAGTACTGCGAACCTTGGCGGTTTCACCAATTGGAATATCAATGACAACGTGAGTAGAACCTGCCGCCGCTTTTTTAGAAAGTACAGAAGCGATGAGCTGACCTTCACTATCGATATCCAAAGCTTTTTCAACTTTAATGAGCACATCGTCGGCAGGACTTAATTGCGCTGTACCTCCCCAGACAAAACATCCTCCTTCTTTTTCGACTACAGCTTTTATTTCTTCGGAAGAGAGCGTTACATTGGTCAATACTTCCATCGTATCTGCTGTACCAGCTGGTGAAGTGATGGCACGTGACGAAGTTTTAGGCATTGTAAGTCCATAAGCGGCAACAATAGCTACTACCAATGGGGTTGTTCTATTGCCTGGTAAACCACCAATACAATGTTTATCGACCACAATATCTTTACTCCAGTCCAACTGTCTTCCTGAAGCTATCATTGCTTTAGTAAGGTCGCATATCTCATCAATATCCATTCGGTCGCCCGCACAGGCTGTAATAAATGCCGATAGGTGAATGTTAGAATAATTGCCTTCTACGATATCGTTGATGATGTTGTTATAGGCTTTAAAATCCAGTTTTTGATTATAGATTTTAGCTCTTACGTGGCTTAACGATTCAATAGGCTCCAAATGGGAAACATACAGCATTTCATTTTGGGAAACATTCAGTTTTTTTGCTGCAGCATCCGAAAGGCCTATTTCATTTGGTAAAAGAAGGCCGGAACTCAAAACGTTCAAGCTTGCGACGATTGAGGTGGTTGCATTTGATATCCTGATCCTTGTTAGTGCTACAAACCCTTCAGAACTACAGACGTGGCAATCCTCACGCATATACACTACATATTCGTTTTGGGTGTAAATCCCGAGATGTTTATATTTTAGTATGTTTGAGTGTGGGTCCATTATTTTATTGATTGCTGGGATTTATTCTATTTCTTCGATGGTGTATAATTGCGGAATTTCTGTATTCCATCCATAGGTTTCCTTGATACCTTTTTGTAATGCTTCTGCACTTTCTTTTTCACCGTGGACAATGAATATACGTTCGGGCTTATTTTTAATGTCGCCCATCCATTCTATAAGTTCTGCGTGGTCTGCGTGTGCCGAGAGACCTTCAATTTCAGCGACCTGCATATTGAAAGGCACCCATATTCCATAGACTTTTAGTTCTTTCTCACCTTCCAACAGCTTTCTACCACGTGTGCCTTCAGCTTGATAGCCTACAAAAAGCAAGGTGTTATTTGGATTTTGTGCCTGTGTTTCAAGATAGTTGAGCATTCTTCCGCCTGTGAGCATTCCACTCCCTGCAATTACAATTTTTGGTCTGTTATCAGTTCTTAATTCCATTGTTTCGCGATAACTGCTAACAAGTGTAAAATGTGAACACATTTCGTCACATTCGTTGTCTTCCAATCTGTGCCAATCCCGAGTTCTATGAAACAGTTCCAATACGTTGGCACCCATTGGGCTATCCATAATCATTTGAACTTTAGGGATTTTGTTCTCCTTGAGTAATTTCCAAAAGATAAGCATCATTAGTTGGGCACGCTCTACCGAAAAACTGGGAATAAATAAGCTGCCACCTCTATTGATGGTATCGTTGATTAATTTTTCGATTTTTGGAAGCGCTTCTACTTCATCAGGATGAAACCTTCCTCCGTAAGTGGATTCAACGAAAAGTATATCCGCTTTTTTTGGTTTAAGGGGTGGATAGAGCAATAAATCATTGGTTCTACCAATGTCTCCAGAGAAGACAAAGCGTTTTCCATAAATATCCAACTCAATATAAGTTGCACCCAGAATATGCCCGCTGTACTGGAACCGAGCCCTGATACCATCAAATAACGGAATCCATTGTGCTTGTGGAATGCCCTTAAAATGCGGAATGGTTTTTTCTACATCCTTTAAATCGTAAAGCGGTTCTGCGAGACTGTGTTTGGAATAGCCTTCTTTATTGGCACGTTCTGCTTCCTGTTCCTGAATTTTTGCACTATCGTTCAATATGATTTTTGCAATGTCCAAAGTAGGATTCGTACCATAGATGGAACCATTGAAGCCTTGTTTCACCAACCTCGGCAGATAACCTGTATGGTCCATATGGCCGTGGGTGAGCAAAACAGCATCAATATTTGCAACATTAACAGGTGGGTACTCCCAGTTTTTAAGGCGTAATTCCTTTAGCCCTTGAAAAAGTCCGCAGTCTATGAGTATCTTTTTATCTCCTGTATCCACTAAATATTTTGAGCCGGTTACTGTACCTGCTGCCCCCAAAAAGTGAATGTTTATTTGATTAGTTTTCATCGGTTGTTCTAGGATTAGATTTTGCATAGTTCAAGTGAATCTTCCAGAATTCTTTTGTGTCGGGAGTTGGGAATCCCTACTTTATCCAACAAGTTCGGACTTTCGTGGAGTTCTTTACAGAGAACAATGCCTTCATCCAATAATTTTGTTTTCTCAGCTTTCGTTAAACTTGTTAAGGCTGTTAAGGGGTGCAATCCCGCCTGGTCAATTCTATCTTTGAGTCCACTCTCCTTTGGATAATCCCAACTGGTCATTAGCAGGCCAACACAATTGCCATAGTTTATGGCATCAGATGTAAAACGTGTATTGGTATATAAACCTCCTTTGTGGATTTTGTTCTGGTGACCCTTTTTACGTCTCCACTGTTTTTCCACATCTAAAAAACGGGAATGGATGTACAAAGGAATTTTTACATTGCAAAACCTGCCTTGATCACTATGGTATTTACATTCAATCATATAATGTTTTTCACCTTTTTGCGCTATCACATCCACTTCATGCTGAACGCAATTGCCTTGTACAATCACACCAACCTTTGTTTCAAATCCTTCGTGTGCCAATAATTTGCCTACCAACTTTTCAAATGGGAAGCCAGAAGGGCCTAATTCCATCAATGCCTTTTTAAGCTTGTATTTAAAGGCACTTACTCTCGATTTTGCCTTAAGCATTTTAAACGCTGCCTCATAGATCCTTTTAGTGGTCATCCCTTCTTCAAGCTGTTCATACACCTTATGAGCTATATCCTTAACAATAACCTCATTTGCTCCCGCCCGCCTAAGGGAATTGATGAGTTTTTCAATTTGGAAATCCTCATACTCACCCGAAGACTTTTTAACCAGGACTGATCTTTTCATAGTCACATTTTAATTGTCATAACGGGCAATTCAGAATGGTTGGTTACCTTTTCAACGGTGCTACTGGAGAAGAGACTTAAAAATCCCGTGCGCCCGTGCGTACACATGGCAATAAGATCCACATTTTTGTAGATCAAAAAATCATTTATTCCTTCCTCTACACCCGATTCGTTATAGACATTCATTGAGTAAGTTGTGAGCCCTGGGAAATTTTCAAGGAAATCTTTTATAGGTTGCAGACTATTTTCAATACTATTATAATCTGTTGTAGTATTCACCTTTAATAAATGGATACGTGCATCACATTTTTCAGCAAGTGATTTTACGTGTTGAAATTCTTCTGTCACATCTTCTTTAAAATCTGAGACAAACAAAATGTCTTTAAAAGGAAAAGAAACATCCTTATCTTTAACTACGATGACAGGCACCTCGGCTTTTCTCACTATTTCTTCTACATTGCTTCCCAGTAATTCACGAATTCCTCCTTTTGTGCCACTACTACCGGTAACTATAAAATCATGTTCAAAATGACCGCAGTGGCTTAGGATGTTGCTTATTTCACCATTATATTCCAAAAAGGTTCTGCATTTAAGTCCAAGGCCCTCTGCTTTTTTTTCTAATTCTCTCAAATCTGCCTTCGCGCTGCCAATCTTTAATTTTGTTTCGGGGTATAGATCTTCCTTCTGTTTGTCCAGTCGAACCCAGTCAACCGGGGTTTTTACGTAATGGAAGAAATGGATTTCCGAATTGTAAAATTTAGCCATTTTGAGCCCCAGCTCCTCTGCTTTTTGACAATTTTCAGAAAAATTGGTAGGTACAAGTATATTGTTCATAATTTAAAATCATTAGTTATTTCACATTATCGTTTTTGGTATTTTTTATCTTAAATATATCCTGGACATCAGAAACATATATGAGACCATCACCACTTTTTCCTGTTTTGCCATTTTGACGAACGATGTCACAAATAGCCGCCACTTTACTGTCCTCACAGACGATTTCCAGTTTATAGATCTTGCTGTGGAGGAATGGTAGTTTGAGGGAAGGCCAATCTTCTCCAGGATCTGTGTAATCGCCGGTTCCTTCTCCCTCAAAGACTGTTAAACAGCAATGGCCCTCTCTCCTCAAGGAAGAAATCACCTCCTTAATTTTATTTGGCCGTATGAATGCTTTTATTTCTTTCATAACCTCTTATTTATTGTTATTGATAAATCATATTCCTAACGTGCGGTTGGTTTTAAGTATGGATACGTGCCCATCTTCTATGATACCTGTGAGTGCTCTTATCGCATCAATAGTTTCGGGGATTACAATAGCCTGGTTGTCTACCACATAGGCATAGAAGAGTTCGTCTCCCTGTACTTTCAACATATCCTCCCAAAGTGCAACTTCGTACATGTCCCCCCAGGGTCTTCCCATATCCAGGAACATTTCTTTTATAGTATTGTTTGAAACCAAACCCTGCTCGTACCGAATCATCTTAATTCTTGTCGACGTTTTAAAAGCATTTAAAACTTCATCTTTTGAGGCCTTTTTTGTCAGTCGCACATTCCAGTAGTGCATATGGCTCAGGGTTTCAGGTACTTTTACTGCAGCAGTAATAACATCCAGTTCGGGATCTACACTTTGAGCATCGGGACCCTGATGACTGGGAATATCTTTTTCAGGAACCATTGTATTCATGATTCCCCCCATATGGCTTTCCCAGGGATCTGTTGCTCTTCGTAAAAGAGTACCGCGGGCACTTTGTAACAGATTTGCCCTTTTTAGAGCCGTAAGAGTTCTTAAAATGGAGGTGGTGTTGCACGAAACCACCCGCGTAGCATCTATGTTTAGAGCGGTTTGGTAATTGTTTTCGGCACTGAAGGAATGGCCCGCAGTTTCATGCTTTTCACCTCCTTGTACAATAAATTTTTTACCTTGACTTTTGTATCGTTCTACGTTTTTTGCGGCAACTTTTTTAGGGGTGCAATCCACAACCAGGTCCACCTGATCTAAAAGCTCTGTCATTCCGCCTTTAACGGAGAATCCGGCGTTTTTCATTTCCTTTTCTGCTTCTTGTGTCGCGCTGTAAATATTGTAGTTTTTTCTTACCGCATTTTCTATGCGCCAGTCACTTATGATATCACAAATGCCGGTTAACTCCATATCATGTTGTTTGTCAATGGCATCGGCAACTCTTTTGCCGATGACTCCATAACCTACTACTGCTATTTTTTTCATGACTTCCAATTTTTTAATTTGATCTTGTTCCTTTGTTTCACATTACTTTCGTGTTTAAAGTAACCTGATTATGCTTTGGATGTACCAGGCGAGTGGCTTATCTCGATTAAAAGTGTATTTCAAGTAGATCCTTAATTACAAAAGCATTAAATGCAGCAGTATCCTTTAACCTTTTACTTGAGCATTATAAAATGCCGCTACACAAGCACCGATTAGCCAGCTTAAGATGAAAACCTGGATAATTCCAAAGAACACCTCCAGTACAGGCACATCCATTCTTATTATACTACTTGTGTCCAGTCCGTGTAAAAGACTGTTAAAGAACTTTACTGTTCCTTCCCGCCCCACTGTGGCCATCACCAGTACACACCCCACATAAAGGAGAGCTCCGGTAAGACCGAGTGCCAAACCAAATTTTTTTATGTTTAATCGATACATATTTTCAGATTTTAAAATTATTTATCCGATTCTAATAGCTTCTTTTGTTCTTCGAACTGTTCCTTCGAAATTTCGCCACGTGCAAATCGCTTTCTTAGGATGTCCAGTGGTTCTTCTCTTCTTGTTTTTTTCCCCATTGTGTTGGTATCATGAAAACCCAGATAAGAAAAACTATCCAGATGAACCACCAGATGAGGTGCATTCCAAAAAATCCATCATAATTGTGCATGTCTTTATTTTTTTTGATGTTGGTTTGTTACTTGATCTTTGCTTTTTTTCTTTAAATTCTCATCGGTTAACCCGTGAGTATGATCTCCATGCCGCATAGGCATCATTAGATGTATGGCAAACATTATGATGATAAATGTGAAAAGCCAGACATCACCACCCAATCCAATTGATGGGGCCAAAAAGATGAGCAAAAGAGGTAAAACACATCCGATGATCATCCATAACCAGTGATTTTTCATTTTAATTTATTTTAATGATTAAACAATTTTTTTAGATAGTATATCAATAAGTTAACTTAAAGGTTATTTTTTAAATATGATAATGCTCACTCATGTTGAAAATTCAATATTTTTTTCTACCTGTGAAGTTTTTGTGTTTTCATCTGTTTACCTTTAGTTTTACTGATACTCAATTACTTTAGTTGATTTATCGGAAACTGTAATAGATTGTTTCTTAAATTGAATCTTGATGTCGGATTCAACTTCATCCAGAGGCTATTGTTCATCGATGAAATGCATCTCCCTCCTCAGGATTCCTGCAGAGATATCAAGTTCCTGAACATAATTCAAGACCTGTTTTTTTCTAACTGGAACCAGTCCTTATCTCCTTCCAGCCTGAAGCTTAAGTGCAGCCAGTTAGGCCAATTAACCAGATCTTCATTTTCAATGGTCTTTCCTGCTATTTGTGATTTAAGCCTGTTGTAACCACCTGCCAGGTAGGTGCCCGGGTAATGAGTGCCATCAGCTTCTGATTCTTCTGCTGCTCCCCTAGTGGCGAAATAGCCATTGCCAAGGGTACAAAGGGCTTCCCGGAGTCCCTCTTCTTCTTTTCTTAAACCGTGATATTCCAGTTTCGAGTTTTGCATGGCTACTATTTTTTTGATGATCTTCATGAAAATGTAGGACACATCTTTTTATTTTTTCTTAGCTGTCAACTTCTATTTTACAAAATGACCATCTGGTTACTACTACCATTTTAGGTCATGTTTATATTCTTTCTAAAGTTGAAATTCCAATTATGTCTTTAAAATATTTACTGTGTAACCTTTGTATGTTAATGACTTATTCCGACAATCATAGCTGCAGTCATTCCCAGCACCATTACAATCCCGCTTATGGGTGCCCAGCCCATGTGCATACCGTTTGTAGACCTTCTTTTCTGTTGAGTGTTCTGGAACTTTTCCGGATTTTTTCTGAATACTGTCAGGCATTGTTCGGAATCAAAATAATACGTGTTTTCCATATAATTGTAGTTTATAGCACTTTGCTCGCTAACGACTATCCCACATACAGGATCCACGTGTTGACCTTGAGCTAAATCTATACGGCTGCTGCTACAAGAGGTGAAGGTGAGCAGGGCGGTAATCCAAATCAAGAGTATGATTAGAAAATTTCTTTTTCTGAGGGTGCTCGCAAAAATCGATTTCATTTTTTTGATTTTTTTTAATTTTTTTATTCAACCACTACAAGTACCAGTCTCTCAAAAATGCCATGGATAGAGCTAGAAGAAAGAGTATTACAAAAGCACATATTGCCAGAAATTTATCACTCTTTTTGGCCTTGGAACGATGCCGCTCTTTCTTTTTCGTTTTCTTACTTGATTTTCTCCTTTGTTCCCTGTAAGATCTCATGAAAGATTTTTACGGCACTTATGATTCTAGACAGTTTCTAGTTTTAAATATTCCACCGGAATTGAACTATAATAAAACTCCGGTAATTCACGCATCGTGCCTGCCAATGGGCCGGTAAATAATGTGGGGGAGGGGTACGGTTAATTTACCGGCCCATATATGCAGGGCTTAATCTCTTATCTAACTTTTAACTTTTCCTGCTTCCAAAGCTCTTTTGTACGTAGCTTCCGATTTGTAATAGGCTACTGTGCCATTTTTGTTTAGCAAGACGATAAAAGCTTCAGATTTGTCAACTGCCTCGCCGGTTATAGGATCAACAGCCAAGCGAGCCGTTTCTTTTTCGTTAAGGGTTTCAACGCACATATTACAACAGCCATAGTAGATCTTACCATTTACACCTATTGGAATCTGAGCTTTGGCCATGTAAGCATCGTTAACCATACATACCAGGTCATTGGGTACCTGATCTCCAATTTTATAATTATGCTCTGCTTTCACAGCACTTTCTGCTACTGAATTAACCTCTGTTTGCGTATTTTGCACTTTTTCTTTCTCTCCCGTATTACAACCGGAAAGAAACCCTATACCTATTATCGCAAATGCGAAAATTTTTATTTTAGCTTTCATATTTGTTGTGCCTGCTTTATGGACCGGATTAGTCATGAGGGGGGAGTAGGGCACAACCACCAGTCCACTTACGCAGGTCTTTTTTATTTTATTGTTTCTTGTATACTACCACACTTCAGCATTTTTCCCCCAAAAAATGGATTTTGAATTGCCTCTTCGTGGCTTAGCCAAAAACCTCCTGAGTTATTATTAGCCATTGGACAGCGCGCAAAATACAATTGGTTTTCCGCAACTTTGCCCTTTAGAAAATCAGCAAATTCACTGGAAAAATCCGAAAATGCAGCCTTTTGCGATTCCAGATTACGATTAGCAGCCAACTTTGTTGCGACTTTCTGTAATCCATCGGTCCCTTCTAACTTTGCAATAGAGTTGAGAAGTTGCTCTGCTTCCTTCTTTGCCAGTTCTTGATCAGACTTGAGTATTGCGGCTTTAAGGGTTAAATAGTCTTCATAAGCTGTAGTTATTTTTTCGTTATTAAATTTTGGGATTTTACTGTCCATCATTTTCATCTCACCCGACTCCATATTTTCGTGATCGTGGTGCATCATTTTCTTCTCCTGGCTATAACCCAGACTAACGGCTAATAGCAGTACTACTGCAGTTTTTACTTTTAAAGTTTTCATAGTTTTTAATTTTAGATATTCATATTTGATTTTCATTTATTACTTAATTCTTAGTTTATTACGGATTTCACTTCACCGCAGGTAAGCATAGCTTCTCCAAAAAACGGGTTCCTAATTTCTTCGCTGTTACTTAGCCAGTAGGCACCTTTGTTGTTATTGGCCATAGGGCAAAAGTTCACATACAACTTCTGGTTAGCTCCAAAAGCCTCGACAATCTTTATTAGTGGCTGTGAAAGGAAAATAAAGTTTTCACGTTTCCCTTCTATTGTAGTAGCCTCCTTACACAACCTCGTGTGTTTGAATAAGAAAGCCTTTTTTTCTTCCCAGAAATTCTTGGCATGACCAGAAAGGGAATTGCCATCAAGTTTATCAAGAGCAGCCAATAGCTCAGTACTCGATTCCTGTGTCTCATCTATATTAGCCCTTACCAGCCCTTCTTTAAGTTCCAGATAGGCTTCGATTACTTCATTAAGTTGGTTTTTGAAAGCTTTGGGGACATCTTTGCTCATGTCCATCACATCTTCCTGAACAAATTTTGAAGTTTTTGTTTGCTCCGGCATGTCGTTACCCTCTTCCATTTCCATTCCACCATGATTGTGTCCTGTCATGGCAGGACCACCTTCCGGGCTCATCATGCTCCGTTTCCCTTGCAGTTGCGCGGCAGCATCTACCTTAAATACGCCATTGGCCACAACTTCATCACCTGCTTCCAAGCCTTTAGTGACCACATACAAGTCCCCTGCCTCGGGTCCTAGAACTACTTCCCTAAACTCGAAGGTGGGCTCTTCAAACTCGGGCCTCCTTAAGTAGACAATGGCTCTTTTACCGGTCCACAGGATGGAAGATTTTGGTATAACGAGAGCGTTTTCTAAATTATCCAACTCACTGTTAATTACTCCCTGAGCAAACATATCCGGTTTGAGTTTTCCTTTAGGATTATCTACTTCAGTTCGCACCAAAGCTACCCTCGTTTGGGGGTTAATAACAGGATCAATAAAAGTAACAGTACTGGAAAAGGATTGTCCAGGCATCGAGGGTACAGAAAAAGTAACTTTATCTCCTTCTTTGATCCATGCAAGATCGCTTTCATAGGCATCATAAAGGACCCATACTTTATTTAAATTAGCGATATCAAAAAGCGGCTGACCTTCGCCCACATAATCTCCTTCACTTACATTTCTACTGGTAACGGTTCCAGACTGTGTAGAATAAATATCAAAATTATATTGCACCTTTCCATTCTCCTTAATATTCTGGATTTGCGTATCTGTTAAATCCCACTGTTTTAATTTCCTTACCGCAGCTTCTAAAAAAGAAGGATTAGTCTCTTTAAACCGTAAAGCCTCCAGGAGTTCCTTTTGTGCCTGTACTAACTCCGGGGAATAGATAGAGGCTAACCTTTCTCCTCTTCTTACTTCTTGTCCCGTGAAGTTCACAAATAACTTCTCAATACGTCCCGGAAAACGTGCAGTCACAGCCGAAACATTGCGCTCATCTGCGGTCACCCTCCCCGTAAGATATACCTCTTTAGTAGGTGAGCCTGCCTTTACAGTCACGGTTTGAATATCGGCAATTCTGGCTGCGGCTTCACTCATTTGTATCTCAGAGTCATTGACAGCTGCAGACGCTTTCACGGGTATTAATTCCATACCGCATATAGGACAATTTCCCGGTTCCTCCTGTCTAATCTGTGGATGCATTGAACAAGTCCAGATTTCTGATTCTCCTTCCTCATGAGCATGTGCTTCCTCCAGCTGATTTTCGGTGGTGGCTGAACTTTCTGATGTTCCACCAAAAAAAAGCCACCCCAAGAGTAGGCCTGCTGCTAAAAAGCCCAGCCCAACGTATATCATTTTTTTATTTATTTTATTCATAACCTTCTCCTATTAAGTAGTTTATTCTATACACATTGTTATTTCGTTCTGTTTTGGCCCTTGCCAGTTCCAAACCGTAGTTTAAAAGTTGGCGTTCCATTCGAATTATTTCCAAAACATTGTTTCTACCTGTAGATAGTTCTGTCTGGTAAAGCTCCAGTGATTGTTTGGCAATTGTTGTCAACCGATTGTAGAGTTCAACGTTTCGTACTGCGTCCACGTAATCGCGATACAACTGCTCAAGCTTTGTCTCCAATTCATTCTCCAGGTTTTCCTTTTTCAACTGCACTGCCTCTTGCTGCAGAATAGCTTCCTGGCGCATGGCTTTATACTTATTTCTGTAAAGCGGCACCCGTATTCCTACTTGTGGAAAAATAAATGCGTCCTGACCATTGTCTGGCAGTGCCATAGCCGGGTCTAAATCTGTTCTTGAAGCAATATTGGTATAGGTCCCCCCAAGAGTAAAAGATGGTAAACCCATTTTTTTGGCTACAGTGAGCTGCTCTTCGAAACTCCTCGCCTGATGTTCGAGTTGTTCCAGGCGAGGGTTCTCAGCTAAGATCATTTCCAGAAGTATACTCTTTTCATTTAGAAGCTGTTCCTCCCAAAGACTGTCAGGGAACCCAAGAGGCTCTTGTAGTTCTTCATTTAGTAACTCCTCGAACTCTGTAAGCAGGGGAATCCTGCTGTCCTTTAAATATGCTAGTCTGCTTTCCAACTCTTCCTCTTCCAGTTCAACTTGTAGAACAGAAGAAAAACCCGTTTTCCCGCTTTCGAACTGCACCTCAGCGATGCTCTTAAAGGAACTAAGCAGCGCCAGGTTCTCTTCTGTTACTTGTATCGCCATTTCAAGGTAATACAACTCTGTATAGGTAATTTTCACATCCCTAAAAAGTTCCAGTTTCGCATCTTCAAAAAGCTGTAGCCGTGCCTGCGCTCTTTCAGCCGCGACCCGCTCCTGGGCATCAAGGGTCCCAAACCAGGGGAACATTTGGCTAAAGGAAGCTGTAGCCTGTTGAGCTCCAACACGGGTTTCTACTGGTTGGATGAAATAGCCAAAACTTATCTGTGGATCTGGTAATGTTCCTTCCTGAACTACTTTTTCCAGCGCAGCGAGATATTCCTTGTAGAGGGATCTTATCTGCGGATTGTTTTCAGCAGCCAGTACCAGATATTTATCTAAATACCCGATTCCTATTTCTTCTTCCTGGGCGTGGGAGTTATTCGTCCACAAAGCGAGAAAAAACATGATTAAAGCGCCTATATTTATGATATTTTTTTTCATTACTTGTCTAATTCATTTATTTGTTGCTCCTGTAATTTAGGATTTGACCATTTCTTCTCTTGCCACATACTGTATAGGACGGGAACTACGAACATAGTTATTGTCTGGAACAACATTCCTCCAAATGTCGGGATGGCCATAGGGATCATAATATCAGACCCCTTCCCTGTGGATGTTAAAATTGGCATTAAAGCAATGAGAGTAGTTGCAGTGGTCATTACAGCGGGTCTTACCCTTTTGCTCCCTGCCATTACAACAGCTCTTCGAATGGAATTTTTGTCCGTCGTCTTTTCTTCAGCAAAAACCTGCTTTAGATAGGTTCCCATAAGTACGCCGTCGTCTGTTGCCACCCCAAAAAGGGCAATAAAACCTACCCAGACAGCAACACTTAAGTTTATAGGCCCTATTTGAAAGACCTCCCGCATATTTTCTCCAAGAAGATTGAAATTTAGGAACCACGTCTGGTTATACAACCAGAGCAGGATAAACCCTCCCGACAATGCCACGAAGACACCTGAAAAGGCCATTAATGTGGTCTGAAAGTTGCCAAACTGGAAGTAAAGCAGCAGAAAAATAGCTAACAAGCTAATAGGAATAACAATAGACAAAGTTTTTGCAGCCCTTAATTGATTTTCGTAGTTCCCTGCAAACTTGTAGCTCACTCCGGGAGGTACTACAAATTCTCCTGATTCAATTTTCTCATTGATCAGAGCTTGTGCATTTTCTACTACATCTACCTCTGCAACATCAGCCTCTTTATCAAAAATCACATAAGAGAGCAGGAAGGTATCCTCACTCTTTATGACCTGAGGGCCCTGTACATATTGTACTTCTACTAAATCTCCTAAGGGGATTTGAACTCCGGTTGGGGTTGGTACCAGGATGCTCTTAACATCTTCAGGGTTATCCCTGAATTCCCGGGCATATCTTAGCCTGACCCCATACCTTTCCCGACCTTCTACTGTAGTAGTCATAGACATTCCACCCACAGCAGCACTAATGATTCGCTGAACATCACCTATTGAAAGTCCGTATCGTGCAATGGCGCGCCTGTCGATTTCCAGCTCCATGTATGGTTTTCCCACAACTCTGTCGGCAAAAACAGATGGGGCTTTTACTCCAGGTACCTCCCGAAGAATATTCTCCATTTGTAACCCAACTTCTTCAATAGTCTCGAGATCTGGTCCAAAAATTTTCATCCCCATGGGGGCCCTCATTCCGGTAGATAGCATGATTAACCGAGTTGCAATTGGTTGCAGTTTAGGTGCAGAAGTCACTCCCGGCAAGCTGGTGGTTCCTACTATCTCATCCCAAATATCGTCAGGTGATTTAATATGGTCACGCCATTGTCGGAAGTATTCACCCCCGGGATCACCTATCAATTGAGAAACATCCAAATCCTCTCTTTCCATGGTTTCAGGATCAAAAACTTCCCCGTTCTTTAAAACGTATTGATCCTCATCGTTCACTTCAAATCGTTTACGACGTCCATTCTGATCCAGTACATATTCAGATTTATAATTTATAACATTCTCGAACATTGAAATTGGCGCAGGATCCAATGCTGTCGAAGCCCGACCCCATTTTCCCACCGTCATATCGACCTCGGGAATTGCAGTTACTCTCCTGTCAAGAATCCGAATGGTTTCAACATTTTCCTCTACACCGGAGTGAGGCATAGTTGTGGGCATCAATAAGAAAGATCCTTCTTCTAATGGGGGCATAAATTCTTCCCCCGCACCCGGGAAGGTCTCACTTATTCCCAGCCAAACCTCAGTTTGCCTTACGTTATATCCAAGTTTATCGAAACCTGTAGCAACAGGACTGAATATCTTATCAAAACCCTGCCAGGAAAAAAGCCCAAAGAGAATTATCATAATTGGCAGCGATAGAAATTTCCATTTATTTTCCAAAGCCCATCTTAGGATGGGTTGGTAATATTTTACCATCGCCATTAATAATCCCAGCACTATCGATATAATCCCTCCTACAAAAATTAAATTTGTAAATTCAGATTGATCTGCACCAAGTGGCAACCACTCTCTGTTTAAGAAATACAGGACCCCAACTAGTACAATTCCAATGTTGATATAGGTTGGGTATTTTCGCTTTTTCTCGGGCCATCGCGGCTCGAGAAGATTGTTCAGTCCCAGAGCTATAAACATGATTCCTACCCAGGCTACCTTAAACAACAGTAAAACTCCTAAAGCAATAAGGGCAAAATTCCAAATTCTCCGGGTTCTCTTTTTCCCAAAGTTCATGGAAAAGAGTCCATGCGCCAAGGCGGGGATCACAACGAGTCCCACAAACATCGCAGCAATAAGGGCAAAGGTTTTTGTGAAGGCAAGTGGTCCAAATAACTTTCCTTCCTGTCCTGTCATAGCAAAAACGGGAATAAAACTAATGACCGTTGTTGCCAGTGCAGTTAACACGGCTGAGGCAATTTCAACCGTTCCTTCGTAGATGACGGGCAATATAGGACGACCTTTATTATCAGGTAATTCAAGATGTCGCAGTATGTTCTCTGTGAAGATCACTCCAACGTCAAGCATGACTCCAATAGCAATGGCAATCCCGGAAAGGGCCACGATATTGGCATCTACTCCTGCATACTGCATGACTATAAATGTCATGAGTACCCCAATAGGAAGTAGACCTGAAATCATAATAGCTGCCCTTAAATTTAGAACGAGTACTATGACCACTATAATGCTAATCAAGATCTCCAGGATAAGTGCTTCCTCCAGAGTTCCTAAAGTCTCATAAATTAATCCGGAGCGATCGTAAAAAGGCACGATTGTAACTTTGGAGACAGTTCCGTCTGCCAGCGTCTTACTTGGCAATCCGGGAGCAATATTCTCTATTTCCTTTTTTACATTATCAATAACTGCGAGAGGGTTCGAGCCATATCTTGCGACAACCACCGCTCCTGTTGCCTCCGCGCCCCCTTTGTCCAGCCCGCCGCGCCTGGTAGCTGGCCCCATCTGTATCCTGGCCACATCTTTGAGGCGAATAGGAGTATTCTCATTGACAGCAACAACAGCTTCTTCGAGATCCTCCAGGCTTTCTATATAGCCCAATCCACGAACCAGATATTCTGCCCGGTTAAACTCAATGGTGCGTGCTCCTACATCCAGGTTACTTTCACGCACAGCCTCCATTATTTGTTTGACATTTACGCCGTAGCTTTTCATCGCGGTAGGATCAATTTCCACCTGATACTCCTTGACAAATCCTCCTATTGAAGCTACTTCAGATACACCTTCGGCAGCAGATAAAGAGTACTTGACATAAAAATCCTGAATAGTACGAAGCTCCTGAGGATCCCACCCCCCGGTTGGCTCACCGGTTTTTGGGTCTCTTCCCTCCAGAGTGTACCAAAACACCTGTCCCAATGCTGTAGCATCAGGACCCAGGGCGGGCTGGACGTCTGCTGGGAGTGTTCCGGCGGGCAGAGAATTTAACTTCTCAAGAATTCTCGAGCGGCTCCAGTAAAATTCCACATCCTCTTCAAAAATTATATAGATGCTTGAAAGACCAAAAAGGGAACTACTTCGAATAGTTTTTACGCCTGGCACTCCCAAGAGTGAAGTAGTAAGGGGATAGGTTATTTGGTCCTCGATGTCCTGAGGAGATTTCCCCATCCATTCGGTATAGACGATTTGTTGGTTTTCACCAATGTCTGGTATGGCATCCACTGGCACCGGATCCCTTGGCATCCAGTCTAAGTCCCAGTTAAACGGTGCTGTAGCTACTCCCCAGGCCATTAAGGCAACCGTAAGTAAAGCGGTCACCAATTTGTTCTCTAAAAAGAACTTTATAGTTTTATTAAGCATTTGGTTTTAATTCTGAATTAATACTCTTTTGAAGCTGCACGTTTGCAACATCAAAAAAACTCTGCTCCGGCGGTAAAGCACCAGAGCCTAAATATTAATTCAGAATCAAATTAAGAAGGTCTCGTTCAATATGTGGATTTCCTGAACGATTAAGGGAGGTATATACTTGACAAAAGGAATATCTTTCGCAGGCAGTTCTTCAAAAAGCCCGTTAAATGAATAAGCAAAACTTACAAGAAATACTTGCTGATCAAAGTTGAGATCATAAAAGGATATCTTCAAATCTTTCTGACCATCAATAGCTATAGAATCGTCAGAACAACCTTTCTCATCAGCTACTCCGGAATCATGTTCCATTCCGCAGGTATCAGCTTCAAAAAAGACTGATTGGTCCACAAGAAAATCACCGCAAAAGTGTTTATTCACAGTAAAGGACATTGTCGATAGGAACATTAAAAATGCCAGGACCAAAGATGATATTTTTAATAGGAAGGCTTTCATAACACTCTTCTAATTTCCTCTATTCATTAGCTAATTACCACTGAAATAAGGCTGAAATTATATTTGGAGCATTTTAATAATTCAATAACAAAAATAATTAATTGCTCTTTTTTCAAATATGATCAAAGTCATATTTTCCCTTTTCTCTCAGAATTCTAAACATAGGACGCATTTTCCTTATCCAGAATAAAGATAGCTCAAAAGGTTCAAAAGCACTTTTAATATAACAGAAAAAACATTCACTATTAAGGGTTTGTAATTATTTAACAGTAAAGACTACGAAAAATGGTCATGAAAAGATTATAAAATATAGAAGAATCATATGACGTTTAGAAAAGAGAATATTTACTTTACCTAAATTACCAGTATCTAAAAATTGAGACAATATAGGCGGCCAAACCTTCTATTTTCCCATGGCTTTCAACAAAAAACTTATTGTAATGTTTCTTTTCACAAAAGATCAATTCCTTACTATCTCAGAACCTATTGAGATCTGTTTTACGTTTTTCTTCTTTATTTTTATAATCCGAAGGAGTTACACCAGTAGCTTTTTTAAAGTGGGTTGATAGGTAGGTAGCACTGCTATACCCCATTTCATGAGCAATCTCTAAAACAGTTAGCTCGTTATACTCCAATAACTCCTTTATTCTTTCTATCTTTATTTCACTATAAAACTTCTGAATATTTTTCCCTTCAAGTTTTGTGAAAATATGGGTAAGATGGCTATAGTCGTAGTGTAGACGGCTGGTCAATAGATCTGAAATCTTCTGTTTCCCAAAATCTTCCTCCTTGTAAACCCGCGCAATGATTATTGATTTTATCTGGTTCACCAGGCGTTCATTTTTTTCGAAAATGAGCTCAAATCCCACTTTACGTAACTCTTCCTGAAACAATGTGAACTCAAAATCTGAGAGACTCCTTTCCAACTCTGCCTCTCCCAAAGACACTCTTTTGAAAGGAATTTTTAATGTAGTCAATATTTCTCTTACGCTCCTTTTGCATCGCTGGCAAACTACATTTTTAATCTGAATAACTCTATGATTTTCAATATTCATAGAATTCCTGTCAATTAAAATTTCCTTTTTCATGGTTGATGGTTGGTTAGTTCTTTAGGTTTTATACTTAGTCATTCATCCTTTGTTCATCTGCACTGACTTGAAAAGGAATACTAATTTTCTTTCTTTCCCAAGTGAGAGAAATTACTCCTTCATCATTTTCTATTTTTTGAACTTCATAAGTCAGTGCCTCCTGGACATTCTCCAGCGTCTCAGAATGAACTTCCAAAACAACTACATTTTCTTTTTCATCATATTCATCCTTTCCATGCTGATCCCAACGGGAATTGAACATGACTTTCCAATTTTCTTTACCGGGAACTGTAAAAAAAGCATACTTCCCGGCAGGCAATATTTCATCACCAATTACCAAATCCTTATTGGTTTCTATCCAGGTCGCTTTATGAGCTCCGGCCTGCCAAACTGTGTTGTAGCCTACCAGTCCGCCAAAAATTATCCTGTCACGCACGCGTGGTGAAGAATAATCTATATGAATATGAGCCCCATCAATTATGGCCATGGTACTGGTATGCGGACTTAACACCTCTTTGTTTTGTGTTGTCACCTTTTCGGCCTGGTGGTTTTCATGTTGCGCCTGCATCCCACTTGTGGAAAATAATACAAGCAGCACGTAAATAATATATTTTGTGGTTTTCATGGAAAATGTTGTGTTTAATTAATTGTTTTTATTAATGCTTACGCTAATATTTTCAGTTTGGATATCAGAGAAAAATTCCAGTTTTCCTGCTTCATATAGGGAGTCCAAATCACGTAACGGTGTGGAAAACTCTTTGGCTTTATAGTTTTGGTAATCTACGAACCTGATTCCTTCTACCACCCTGGGATTCAACGCTTTCCTGAACCTTATTCCCCCGTCATTGGTAAAAAACCTATAAGCTAAATAATCTACCGTGAAATTTTCCTTGTGGATCCAGTATAAGAACTCATCCTCAAAATCTGTCCCTCCACCTTCCTCACGAAAGGTAACTTTAACTTCGTAATAGTTCTCCCCTTCCACCTCACCTTCCCCCAACAGTTCTTTGTTGGCCGCAGGCGAATTGAGCACAAAAGGCACCTGGACAAAATAATGAACAGAATTTACCCCATCACTTATCCGGGTGACCATCGAATCTGGAACAGTAGCAGCTTTGCTGTTTACAAAACGTTTCAGACCCTCATTGCTTAGAACATCATGTGTGGTGTTACCGGCGGAATCCTTTACAATACGCTCCAACCGGAAGATGTCCCCATTGCGTTTACTCTTATATCTCCTGTTCCTAAAAGTGAAATCGATTTCAGCATTTACATAGTTTTCTCCACCGGAGGCCTCAATGCTTTTCTCTATAATTTTCTCACCTTCTGATTTTTTTTCGGAAGTGCCACAAGACAGCGATAATACTGAAACCAGTATAGCAGTTAGAACTGTATTTTTGTGAAAGGTGTTCATTTTAATTTCTCCCATTTTAAAGTACTTAAATTCGATCCCTATGAAAAGTCCCAGATAACGATGGGCTTTCCTCAATTTTACCCCTGTTTTTCTTTTGACCAATAATTATAATTTTTATTTGTTGCTGAAAACTTTTTATAAAGACCCTGCACCTGAAGTGTTAACTAATTAAACAGACAATTTCCAGGCACAGGGCCGGGGGATTATTTTCTTTTACCTTACTTCCATGGCCAAAGAATCCATCCAAACTGTGAATTCTTCCTTCTCCTTGTCAGAAAGTTTCGCATCCCAATGCACCAGGGTATATGATTGCAAAGGCATTTCCCCATCTTTCACCTGGCTGCTTATAGAGCGCAACTTACTTCTTTGCCGCCGGGAGGAATATTCCCCAAATTCACTAAAATTCAAATCTGCCTTGCCTTTTTCAATATGGTCGTTCAAATACCAGGTAAACGGCTGGATCTTATTATACCATGGATAATTGGTATTATTGCTATGGCAGTCATAACAAGAGGTTTGCAGGATGGTATTGATGTTTTCCGGCACCTCATAAACCTCCGTAAAATCTGATTTAGAAATATAATCAGCCTGATTGCGGTTTGTGGGGATAAACTGTATCCCCACAAAGGCAACCAATAAAACCAGACCGATGATCTTTAGGAACTTCATTCGTTAAATTTCCTTCTGGACCTCTCCACAGCTAAGCATACTTTGCCCAAAATAAGGATTCCTTATTTCCTCACTGGTGCTTAACCAAATCCCACCTTTATTGTCGTTGTACATAGGGCAAAACTGCTGATAGAGCGTTTCGGGGGAACCGGTAATGGCCAGCATATCGACCATGTCAATGCTCATTAGTTCAAAATGCTCCCTTTGGTGTGCCATATCGCTATAGGAAATATGATCGGCGTGTTCCTTGGCGCTTTCAATAATTTCGGTTAGCTCCTGCTGTTCGGCAGCTTCATAACCGCTCCTATCAAAATTTTCAAAAGCTGTTACGAGGCTTTCACCGGCTTGCGCAGCCCCCTCCGAATTATCGGCTACCAGGGCATCTTTTAATTCAAGATAATCATTAATAATAATTCCGGTTTGTGAATCCTGGTTTTCACTGCCAGGCATATCTTCGGAAGTTTGTTCCCCATCTTCCATCATTTCTGAACCTTCGCTCATATTTTCATGGTCCATTCCTGAATGGTCAACGTTTCCTTCTTCATTGTTGTTTTTACAGGATACTGCTGTTAAGCTCGCAATTACTAGCATTGCAATTCCTAAGTTCACTTTTAGATTTTTCATTTTTGAATTGTTTTAAACTGATATTAATTGATATTGATACTTCACTAAAATCTTATGCTAAGCCCGCCCCCCGCACCAAACCGGTTGTCATAACTTCCCATTAAAGAAAAATTCCTGGAAAGGAAGTATTCGGCACCCACAGTGTACACCTGTTCTTTTTCAAAGTCAGTGCCTTCGGGCAGTTCATTTACCCAGCCAAAATCGGCCTGGAACTCATATTCCCCGAATATGACGAATCTTGGAAATAACATAATTTCCCGGCTTAAACTTATTTGCGGTCTTAGCTTATGGTCCAACCGTACATCCAGGTTGAACATATATGGCGTAAAATAGCGTACCCCGGCAACGGCAGTAGTACTTAGTTCATCCAGGTTATCTTTCATTTCATTTTCCACGTTCACCCCACCAAATACCCGAAACCAGTCGTTCAGGTAATATTCGTAAGAAAACTCAGCTTCTAAATTTTCGTTCCAGCCGTATTCTGCAATTAAATTGAACTGGTTCCTGATATTGCTGGAAACCACATTCACTTCGGTCATGTGAGAGGCTACATCTGCTAAGCCCCAGGTAAAAAAGTGATTCCCTTCCTGAAAGAGAATTTCTCTGGGATGTTCTTTCATTAGTGGATTGCGCTCGGTCTGGTAGGTTACTGCCCTGGCCATGCCCCCAACCATGTGATACAGCACATGGCAGTGTAAAAACCAATCACTGTCCTCATTGGCCTCAAATTCAATGATGGTCTTTTGCATAGGTGCTACATTCACTGTGTGCTTGAGCGGAGAATAGGCTCCATGCTTATTAAGAACACGAAAGAAATGGCCGTGAAAATGCATGGGGTGGTGCATCATGGTGAGGTTGTTGAATATTATTCGCACTTTTTCACCTTTTTCAATTTTAATCATATCGGCTTCGGCCAGGGGTACTCCATTCATACTCCAGATGTAGCGCCACATATTGCCGGTAAGGTTCAGCAAAATCTCTCTTTCGGATTTCGTCTCATCAATAGTAGTAGGGACAGGAGCCTGTAGAAAATCATAATTATAATCTGCAAACATTCCCATTTTTGACATATTGGATCCCCCCCTCTGCTGTCCTTTTTCTGAAGTTTGGGTCTTCTCTGAAGAGGAACGCTCTGCCCGAAGGCTGTCAGTCATCGGTTCATGTGCGTCATGATCCATCTCGGGCATTCTCTGCCTGTCCATATTCCCCATTTTTTTATCGTGGTCCATACCCATATCCCCCTCCATTTTTTCACCATGTTCCATGTCCATTCCCCATTCTTTCATAAACTCGTAGGGCTCGACTTTGCCCGGATTGAATTTCATGGCGGGAGCTCCCATACGCATGTCCATTTCTGCCATCTGCATCATCATACCTATTTTATCCGGCCTTGGCAGCACCTCTGCCGGTAGTATGTCTCCACTTCCGAAATAGGCATGTGTAGCCCCTGAACCATCCTGGGCTACGGCCCGCATTTCAATCTGTCCGTTTTCAGGAATGGTAATGATTAGGTCATAGGTTTCTGCGATGGAAATAAAAAGTTTTTCTTTGTTCACCGGGACCACATCCAGGCCATCGGCCGAAACCAAAAGAGGCGGCGTGCCTCCGAAGGTGAGCCAAAATTGTGTCGATGCGGCTGCATTTATAATACGTAGCCTTACCTTATCCCCGGCTTCATATTTGGAGAAATGTTGTACTGTATCGCCGTTAGTCAAGAAAGCAGGATAATATATGTCCGCGATATCTGCACCTTCCATACGCTGACGCCAGAAATCCAGCTGGGCACCCAAAGCGCCCCTGGCAATTACACGGTTCAAGGGAGTCGCAGTTCCTTTTTTAATGCTGTACCATTCGTTGCCGCGCTTTAGGTTCCGCAGGACATTCCGCGGTTTCTCAAAAGTCCAATCCGATAGAACCAGTACTTCGTCGTGATCATAATTATAAGCGGCCGATGGTATTTGTGGTTCTATGACAATTGAACCGTATACGCCACTTTGTTCCTGCAGCATGGTGTGAGAGTGATACCAGTAAGTCCCAGCCTGAATGAGGGGAAATTCATACTTCTGTATCTTACCGGGCTCTATGGGTGGTGTAGTGAGGTAAGGCACTCCGTCGTAAAAATTGGGTAGCAGGAGGCCGTGCCAATGAATTGAAGTTTCCTCTTCCATTTCATTCTTAACGTATATAACGGCATATTCCCCCTCATTAAACCGTAGGATAGGACCCGGGATGCTGCCGTTAACTGTCATGCCCATGCTTTCCTCTCCTGCAATATGAACCATTTCTTCGTCTATGGTTAAATGGTACTCCCGTACAGGTAAATTATCCACATTCCCCTCTAATGAGGGAGATTGTTGGGCATACGCGAGATTTACAGTTACAACTATCAGTAATAGCGGAAAAAGATATTTTTTCATTTCTTTTTAATTTAACTAATTAATTAATTACCAGTTGAAGGTGAACGCAGTTCTAGCGACTGGTTCACTATAAGGTATGACCTGAATGAATATTTTTATTCACTCCTGTAACAGATACACCTTACCAGCAATAAATAACTGGTACTAACAAAAAAGATTAAATCAAATAAGAAAAACCTGATCCCGAAGATAAATACTGTGGATCAGCAAAGGGGGAGAATAGAATGTATAAGCCGGCACCTGCCGAGGCATGTAATTAAATAAAGATACATAGGAAAACGCAAAAGTACCTATAAACACCTGTTGTTCAAGATCCAGGAATAAAATAGAATTTTTCAACTCGTCCTGACCTTCAACCAGAACTTTTTCGTTACTACAACAATGATCCTTCTCTACGGAACTGCCCATTTCAGAATGATCATGAGTTCCCATTACGCAACTTTTAGCTTCAGAAAAGACAGCCAGATCCATTAAAAGACCTCCACAGAAATGTTTGTCTACAGTAAAAGATAAAGTAGACAACAACACCACAAGTGCCATTAATACAGAGACAATATTACCTAATGTACTTTTCATCGTCAATGGAGAAAACATTCCGTCATAGAAATGATCTCCTGATTTTTTCGCTTAAAAAGCGAAATTAACTATAAAATAGCAGTTAGAGTTGTACTATTATGGAAAAATGTTGTACTTTTTGGATAACCAAAAGGAGTATTTTTGATTCCATTACACTAGAATTTTTTGAGCGGCATCCCGGCGAACCTCTACATGCATAAAAAACTACCATAATATTTCATTCTTGTAAGCTTTCTATTGATGCTTTTTATGGTACTTCATAAATAAGTTTTTAAAGTACTTCCATAATCTTTATTTTCCATTTACCGTTTAATTTCCCATCTCCCTCATCCTGAACAATTCCCCGCACTTTCACCTTTGCGGGCTGAAGTGAATTTATAAGACTCTGCTCTGTATTTGAAGTGAGATAATACTCCTCATTGTTCACTCTAATTTTTAAGGTATTATTTTCTTTTACGAGTTGTCCTTCGAGAACAATTTCGGCATTTTTGGCGGAAAATCCATTCACTTTCACTTCTTCCTGAATTTGTTTTAGGCTTAAATTATTATTTGCAGTCAGGTCTAAATAAGCTTTGCCATCATTCAGGCTTACCCGTACCTTTTCTATACCATCCATTTTTTTTAGTCCGCGTTCCAAGCCGTAGGCACAAGGTGCGCAATCCATTCCAAAAACTTCCTGATTTACCTTTGTGATTTGGGCATTTGAACTTAAAGTCCCGAATACTGCTATTACAATAATTAGTGCTATTATTTTCATTTTTACTATTTTTTTTATTTGAATTTTTCTTTGATATCTGTTATAACCAATAACTGATGTTCAGTGCGACCCTGTATTTTTCACGGGGCTTGTTCGGTATTAAATCCTGAATTATCGGAAACAATGCTCCGAAGGAAATTCCCTAGGGACCGCTAAGTCCTAAAATGGAAGGACCAACCAATACTTTTTTACTCCTTTCATCCGTAGAAAAAAATTGTCCGTTAACTTTACTATCTCCCGGAAATTCTGCCAGTGATTCTACAAATATCCTCCAGTCCGGTTTAGGATAATCTCCCATAAAAATTTTAGGACGGTAACCTATAACCAAGCTTGTATAGGGCAAATCGCCTAATTGCTCGTTGTCTTTTCCAAAATAATATTGGTAACCGCCACCTATCCACGCATACCAAATCCTAGAGGCATAGCCGGTGGAAATTGCTCCATGGACGGAATTCCCTAAATTCACCTGTCCACGAACATCCTCAGTAGGCGCCGAAACACCTAAAATTGCTGTGGATTCAAACCTCTTTCCTACCCCAAAAGCATTTGAAAAAAAACGATACCACAAAGCAGCCTCGATATCTCCATTGGCAGGCATCATAATATTTCCACGGGTTCGTGGAGCATTTTCCAGACGCTCAATCACAGTAGGAGTGGTAAGGGTAACCTGTAAATCTTCCGTAATGCCATAGAAAAATGTATACCGAAGCATATAAGAGGCCTCGTCTTCGGTCGCTATGCTCATTCCGGCAGCGTTCATGTTTATACCACCTTTTGCCAGGGTTGGGGTTTGTAATCCATAAATTGGGCCATGCCCCTGTGCTTCTACTTTATACAGTGTCGATAACCCTATAAATAAGATCAAAAAATAATTTTTCATGTTTTGTGAATTTAAATTCCTAAAAATCTTTGAATGGGTAATAGTAAATAAGCGGAAAACAATCCAAGGAGATATAGGCCAAAGGAAAACCAAAGAATGCCTTTGCTCCATCTTGCTGCTGTATCGCAGGCAGTTTCATTTCCGTTTTCATCGATTTCGCAGGATTGGTTTCTTTTTCTTCCGTAGAACAACCAAAAATTAAATCCTATCATCATCCCGGCAATCAGGAAGGTCCATTCTTTATATTTGCTCATGGTAATCAGCCACGGCAGGTCAGAAGCTAAGCCTGCTACTACCGTTCCCATTCCCAGAGCTACCAGGAGCGAAGGCATGGCGCAACACAGTAAGGTGGAAACCGAGGTAAAAAGGGATCCTATACTTACAAAGTCTTCTTTTATTTTCGTGAGGATTTGCATACTGTTTAAAATGAAAGTGAAACTAATGCTGTGGGATATCTCCCTTTTCGGTTAAAACTTCTACCTTAAATCCCCGGTTGGTGATCAAGTTAATAATTTCTTCCTCAGAAATCAGAAAGGGATCATATTCAATTACAGCCGAACTTCTGTCAAAACTCGTTTCACTTTTAATGATTCCTTGCTGTTCCTTTAACATGGAATCTATTCCATTGGCGCAGCCAGACTGGCAATGCATGCCTTCTATTTTTAGATGTACTACATTAATCAACATTTCCTTATTTTCTAATTTAGTTTGAATTTGCTGTGTCACTATTGTGAATGCCCTGTGCTGTAGGAAAATAAAATTGCAGCACCTGTCAACATCACAGCGAATACTGTTGTATTTAATTGTTACATCATTTTTGTTGTTGAAAATTAATTTTGGGTGAAGTTAACTGAGGCTACGGGGTGGTCTCCAAGATTAATTTTATTTTTTTATTCTACCAGTAATCACTCATTCTACATTTCCATTTAATTGACGGCGATCCTAAAAAGGTTGATTCCATAGCAGATTGGATTAATGTAACTAAACCACTCTGCACTGAAAGTGCAGAGGTTTTTCTAACTGGGGACTGAAAGTCCCCAAGTTTATTCCAATATGAAATTGGAATTATCAGAACTGTCTCGGCGATGGTGCCCCAAATAGTCATTGACCATCTTGTCAGTGACATTGCCCGTGCTCCAAACTCCATATCCGCTTGCCCAAAAGTGTTGCCCCCAATACCGCTCTTTTAGCTGTGGAAATTCTTGTTGCAGCTTGCGTGAAGATCTGCCTTTCAATTGTTTCACTATGTAACTAACATTTGTCTTGGGAGCATATTCTACGTGCATATGAACATGATCAGAACTGACCACTCCTTTAAGAATCTCTATTCCTTCAGCTTCACATATTTGAATCAGAAGCTCCCTACAACGCTTTTGAATATCGCCTTGCAAAACCTTATATCTGTACTTTGTAACCCAAACAAGATGACAGGTTAATCTGCTCACTGTATGAGATCCTTTTCTCTGAGTGCTACTCATTTTACGAAATTATAGATTTTTTCGCACTACTAAAGTTCTGCAATAAAATTGCAGGGTTTAAGACCCTAACCTGAGACCAATAAAAACAAGGGCAATATCTTTTGTGATATTGCCCTAAATTTTAAATTGTCTCATTTCAAATGAATATTTAAGCTGCCATTTTTTCACAGCTTTCCGCACAAGTCCTGCAGGCTTCTGCACATTGTTTGCAGTATTCGCTGTCAAACTTTTCGCATTCATCGGCACAAGCATTGCAAAGATCTGCACAAATGCCACAAACTCGGCTTGAATAGTCAGACTGGCTGGCCATTAGTTGTACACAGGCCGCACACAAAGCAATACAATCGAGACAAAGCTGAAGGCAACGTTTCATTTCCTGCTCTCCAACGTGCTGGTCTAGGCAAATCCGACATGCTGTAATACACTTGTTACAATCATCAATACATTTCTGTAATTCTGAATTTAATGGTTTCATAATTATGTTGGTTTTAAATGATTTCCCCCCTTACACGAAAGCGGGGAAGTTGATTTAAAAAAAAGCCGTGCCTTCTATTAATTAAGCTTTTCCTATCCCGACTTCCATCAATTTTTCTTTTGTGATGGCATTGCCTTTGCAGCAATCCAATAATATTCCATCTACCACAACTGCCGGTAATTTCTTGATCCCATATTCGCTTATTTTGGAAATACAGGACTTATCATTGCACTGTTTCACCAGATCATAAGTGGTGAGCTCGCAACTATTACAAGCGAGGTCCTTAACCATTTCAACAACCGGATCACATACCGGGCAGTTGGCCGTAAATATTTCTACTTGACGTTTCATCTTTATTAAATTTTAATTATTAAACAATTTTTATGTTCTTTTAATAGAACAATTCAAAGGTAGGAGCGACCCCGGGGTGGTCTCCAACTGAAATTCTAAAAAAACAGAATATTTTTTTTGGTAAGGTAAAATGAAATAAGGGGCAACAAGCTAATGCCTAAAAAAAGAGATAATCCTATTTTTAAGTAGGGTATTATAGGCATCGCTTCTCTCTATTCCCATGGCTCCAATATTAAGGCAGTTTTTCTGCCAGGACAGGTAAAAGAAAACTAATTTTCCTTACTCATTCTTTTGATTATTCCCGTCTATTCGCTTCCGTAAGTCGGTTATTTCACTCATTTTGGAAGTAAGGGTATCCAATTCCAAGTCGGGGAACTGTTTTCGTATTAATTCAATCCGATCTTCATTTCCACAATTTCCCGGGCAGGCCTCCACTGTTTCAGAAATTTTTATGGCCAAAGCTTTCCGGTAGGTTTCATCCAACAATAAAAAGTGGGCCTTATCCAGGCCCTTTTGTGCTGCTTTAAACTGAAGGAGGATCTTCTCGGGGTTGGTATCTTCATCAAGCATTTTTATGAGACCATTAATTTGTCCATTGATGCTCTGTAGCCGGGTTTTGATGTCTTTACTTAAATCTCGTGGTATCATTTTGTTTTATTTTTTTCAATTTAAGATATGTCCCGGGGTGGCAACCAAATTTTAAAAGAGAATTTAACAACAGTTTATTTTCTCCTGAATTGGCGGACAAGCAACAGAGCCGTAACTGCAAAATACACAGCAGTCGCCCTCTAATGGTTTTATAACAGCATCACAGCTGGAGCATTTATAAAAGAATTGACAAGCATCTGTGGGCATTATTTCTTCCCTGGCATTCTTGCAATTAGGACATGTAAGGATAGATTTTAGAATAGGCTCCATATCTGGTTTTATAACATTGATGTGATATCCGAACCCATTGTCGGATATGCATAAATCATTTTCTTTAAGTCTCGTACTGATATCGCTTTGTACATGGCAAGTGAGAAGAAGTTAATTGTTTCTTCTACCCCTGGACCAATGAGATGAGCTCCCACTAAAGTCCCTTTATCAGTGTCTATTATGGTTTTATAAGCATATTCCTGAACGTTAAGACGTTTAGCATTGAACCACTCTGGAACTGCCTTGGTGTTCACTTTGATATTTAACCCAGCTTTCTCCGCTTCCACTTCAGTCAGACCTACCGAAGCCATAGATGGTAAGGTAAAGACAACTGACGGCATCGGTGGATATTCTGGTTTTTTATTATTACCCTTTAATATGTTAGAAGCAATGACATGACCTTCATAAACAGCTACTGGGGTTAATGGAAGCCCAGCGGTATCGGCAGCGTCACCAGCAGCATAAATAGATGGGTTTGAGGTACTTTGTAAGTACTCGTTAACCTCAACTCCCTTCTTGTTATAATTAACAGATGCCGCCTTTAAGTTCAAGCCATCAATATGTGGTACTCTTCCCGCACTGTTGAAAACAGCTTCAGCTGTAAACTCTGTTTCGGAACCATTTGTTTCACCAATTACCGTATAACCTATTGTGTCCTTTTTGATTCTCGTGACGTTCGTTTCGAGCACCAATTTTACTCCAAGTTTTCTGGTGGCCTCCGACAAATGGTGAACTATATCCTTATCAAAATTCTCCAATGGCCGAGGTCCCCGATGTATGATGGTAACTTCTGCTCCACATCGCTTAGCTATATGTGCAAACTCAAAGGCAATGTATCCACCACCTATAAAAATTATAGATTTTGGAAATTCCTTCAGGTTTAAAAAATCCGTACTTGTCAATGCATGGGCACCACCTTCAAACTTTAGCTGGCGTGGCCGCGCTCCAGTTGCAATAACAATCTTGCTTCCCTTTAAAACTTCCGATTCAATTTGGACTGAATCATTACCGATGAAGCGAGCGGCACCATGATAGGTGTCGATACCGTTGTGTTTGTATCCTTTTTCAATTTTTTCAGGCATTGCATCTACAAATTCCTGTTTAAAGGAGTAAGTAAGGGAGTTATGCAACAAAGGGAACTGGAGATACCAGTTAAAATTCCCACTCCAAGTAAACTGTTTTTAGCATTCATATGGCTTCAGGTTGCCGATTCAACAAATTAAAAAAAGGAGCAAGAAGTTCCCGATGGTCATCCCGTAGCGAGTAAAAGATTGTTTGACCTTCCTTTTCCGATTTTACAAAATCCCTGTCCTTCAACTTTCGCAAGTGTTGCGAAACTGCTGGTATGGTCATGTTCAGAATATCACTTAAATCACAAACACATAACCTTTCCTCTGCCTGAAGGACATAAAGAATCTTTAATCTTACGCTATTACTTACTAAAGAGAGCTTATTGGTTAAGGCACCTACTGCCTCTTCAACTTCTGATATTTGTTCTTTACACCGTTTGATTTGGTTCAAATCGGCCTCTTTCCGTATGCAACTATTTTCTTCCATAAAACAAAGGTAAAAAATTATTTAAGCAAGTACTTAAATACATGAAATATTTTGTTCGGCTAATTATTTTTGACATCCGAGGGTGTAGGACTATTTTTTATTTTACAAATGGCATCATTTTAATTCAACTAATCAGTTATCTGGAGGAAAAAATAAAGAAAATCGCTGAATCATTTTTGTCGCTGATAATTAAGGATAAAAAAGTAGGATAGGATGTAGAATAAATTCCCATTGAGATAGAAAATATCTTTCTGGATGGCTGGTATATAAATCCCTTTGTTTTCCATTCTCAATGCCGTTACTGTGATGTAAAAGAAAGTACTCAATAATGAAATTTCCGTAAAACCATCGCTAAAGTGGTTAGATGGAAAACTTAGATGGGGCAATCTTTATTACTGAAGGAATTTCAAAATTAGGCTTCTCCCTCCCGTAATTGCCATTTTAAACACAACATTAATATGTACAAGCCGGCCACCGTTTCTAAACTTAGGTTAAGTAACCTTTCATTAGCTCATCTATCTATTAATTGCACTTCCTGTGCATTCATATTTTAATACCTTTGCAATGTGAAATTTTTCGCAGTCATATTATCCGTTTATTTCCTGGGGCTAAACTTTATACCCTGTGATGATACAGCCGTGTCTGAAAATCAGGATACTGTCTCCGTTAGTATGGAAATATACCAGGATCAGCCGGGAGACCAGCAGGGGACTTCTGATGACTGTCCTCCTTTTTGCCAGTGTCACTGCTGTCATATCCATTTGGTGAGAAGCACTCCCAGTGCCTTCGAAATTTTTGAACCAAAAATACCTTTTTTGACACCTTTGTTTGGAGAGCGTGTCGGCAAAGAAATTGCCTTTTCTCACTTTCAACCACCCCGCGTTTAATTCAACTTTTGTGATAGGATAATTATATCCTTACGCCATTGACTTCATTAATGGCCATCTCATCTATTTATGTTGAATTAAATTCTATTATTAATGATTAACAAAATTATAGCATTCTCTATAAACAATAAGTTTATAATAGGTTTGCTAACATTGGCACTTATTGGAGCCGGAGTATGGTCTATGATGACCGTAAACCTGGGTTCGGTTCCTGATATTACAAATAATCAGGTGCAGGTTATTACCCAATCTCCCAGCTTAGGTACTGAAGATATTGAACAGTTTGTCACTTATCCGGTCGAACTGGCAATGGGTAATCTTCCTGGGGTGACTGAATTACGGTCTATTTCCCGCTTCGGACTCTCGGTGGTAACTATCGTTTTTGAAGATGACATGGGCACTTATTTACCCCGACAGCTGGTTCAGGAAAAATTGACCGAACTGCAGGAAACCATTCCGGAAAACTTTGGTAGCCCATCGATGGGTCCAATTTCTACCGGGCTAGGACAGATTTATGAATATACCATTCAGCCGCAACCCGGTTTTGAGACGCAATATACTCCTGTTGAGCTTCGCAGTATTCAGGACTGGATTGTAAAAAGGCAGTTAACCCTGCTGGAAGGGGTTGTGGAAGTCAATTCGTTTGGTGGATCAATCAAGCAGTACGAAGTAGCCATCAACCCTGAAAAATTAAACGCGCTGGATGTAAGTATCTCTCAGGTGTATGAGGCCCTGGCCCGGAATAATGTAAATACCGGTGGAGCCTACATTGAGAGGAACAGAATGTCCAACTTCATTCGGGGAGAAGGCCTGATCCAGTCCTTAGATGACATCAGGAAAATAGTGGTTACCCATGAAAATAATACTCCTGTTACGATTGGAGATATAGCCGAAGAAGTGAATTTTGGAAGTCAGGTGCGTTATGGTGCTTTTACCCAGGATGGAGAGGAAGCTGTGGGGGGTATTATTATGATGCTGAAAGGTTCCAATCCTAATGCAGTGATACAGAATGTAAAAGACAGGATGGCAGAGGTGGAAGAATCCTTGCCGGAAGGACTTGAAATCAGGCCCATCATTGACAGAAGTATGCTAATTGGCAGAACAACCGATACTGTGACTAAAAACCTGTTGGAAGGAGCCTTAATTGTAATTTTTGCTTTGGTTTTTCTTCTTGGTAGCTTGCGCGGAGGTTTAATTACTGCTACCACCATTCCTCTTTCTCTGCTTTTTGCTTTTATTCTTATGAAGCAGTTTGGCGTTTGGGCAAACCTGATGAGCCTGGGTGCCATCGACTTCGGGATAATCATTGATGGTGCGGTTATTATCATAGAAGGTGCCGTTTATGAAATCCATAAAAGGATTAAAGCCGGAAAAGCCAAGTTTAATCAGACTGTAATGGACGAGGTAGCTTACGACTCCGGAAGCACTATGATGAGGTCGGCATTTTTTGGTCAAATTATTATCCTGATTGTGTTTGCACCTATTTTATTCCTTACCGGGGTGGAAGGCAAAATGTTCAAACCAATGGCTTACACTTTTGGTTTTGCAATGATAGGTGCCATCATCTTGTGCCTTACCTACGTTCCTATGATGACTGCATTATTTATGAAGCCGATTCAAAACAAGAAAAACTGGTATGGCAAGTTGGAGCGCTGGCTGGAAAAAGTTAGTGATAAAATCATTGGTGGTATCCATCGTGCCTACCTTCCGATTTTAAAAGTTTCCCTTCGCCTTAGAGCAGCGGTAATCATAGGATCTATTGTTTTATTAGGGGCTGCAGGTTATGTTTTTTCCACGATGGGGGGAGAATTTATTCCTCAGTTAGATGAAGGGGACATTGCCATGCAGGCTTTGATCAGACCCGGTAGTTCGCTGACTGAATCCATAGAAGTCTCCAAAAAAATAGAAACTTTGCTACTGGAAAACTTCCCTGAAATTGAAACGGTAACAGCCCGTATCGGGGTGGCCGATATTCCTACAGATCCCATGCCGATGGATATAGCAGACATGTATCTAATTCTCGATAAGGACAGGGACAAATGGGTATCTGCTGAAACCAAAGAGGAACTCATTGAACAAATCGAAGAACTACTCAATAAAAACCTTACCGGTGTCAACTTTGTTTTCACTCAGCCGGTAGAGCTGAGGTTTAATGAACTTCTGGAAGGGGTAAGAGAAGATATTGCAGTAAAGCTCTATGGGGAGGATTTAGAGGTACTTTCTACAAAGGTCCAGGAAATGGCAGAGATTATTCAAACCGTTCCCGGAGCCGGAGATGTGAATGCGGAAAGAACGTCTGGTCTCCCACAAATGACGGTGCGTTATAACCGGGATAAACTCGCTCAATACGATCTGGATATTCAAAAAATCAATGAGTACATAAGCACTGCATTTGCAGGCGGAGTAGCCGGGGTTGTTTTTGAAGGAGAAAGGCGTTTCGACCTGGTGGTTCGCTTTGATGAAGCACACCGACAAAGTATTGAAGATTTAAGAACTTTATACATTGATCTTGACGATGGTACTCAAATTCCTATCAATGAAATAGCCGATATACGTTATGTGCCCGGACCGATGCAGATATCACGTGACGACACCTATCGAAGAACTTATGTTGGGGTGAACACCCGGGGGCGCGATGTCGAGTCTGTTGTCAATGACATTCAGGCAAAACTGGATGCCGAACTGGATTTACCCCCGGGATACTACATTGAATATGGTGGAGAATTTGAAAATCTTCAAAGTGCAAAAAGCCGACTCTCCATTGTTGTTCCTATCGCCCTCTTCCTGATTTTTGTACTACTTTATTTTGCACTTAAATCTTTTTCGCAATCTATCATGATCTATATGGCCATCCCATTAGCTGCCATTGGGGGTATTTTTGCCCTCTGGCTTCGGGACATGCCTTTTAGTATTTCGGCAGGTGTAGGATTTATCGTGCTCTTTGGAGTTGCAGTATTAAACGGACTTGTGCTGGTGAATCGCTTCAATTCATTAAAAGAAGAAGGAGTAACAAGTATTAAGGATCGGATATTAATAGGTACCAAAGAACGAATCAGGCCGATCATGCTCACGGCTACAACCGATATTTTAGGGTTCATGCCTATGGCATTTTCCACATCAGCAGGAGCAGAGGTGCAGCAGCCATTAGCAACGGTGGTTATAGGTGGTATGCTCACAGCTACCCTCCTTACCCTGGTGGTGTTACCTGTGCTTTATACTTTAATAGAAAATATGAAAAACAGAAGAAGAAGTAGTAATAATAGTAATGGCTTTGCACCAGCTCCGGCAATATTGGTGGCATTGCTTTCTGTCGGAAGCCTTTTAGGTTTTAGCACCCGTGCAGGGGCACAGGAAAATAATTTTTTACAGAAAAATATTCCGGTGCAGTCTGAGACAGTTCAGCAGCAGGATTCACTACAAACCTTAACCTTAGAAGAGGCCCAGAAGCGGGCAATTGAAGTTTTTCCGAGAATAAGAGCCGCTGCCCTGGAGATAGAAAGTCAGCAGGCCTTAAAGAAAACGGCATGGGACTTTGGTAATACCCAGTTATTTACCGGTGCGGAAGAAATTAGTAGTGGTTCGGATAATACTGACCTCGGGGTTTATACACAAATTGGAGTTCAGCAACAGAATATTGACATCTTCGGAATTGCCCCGCGCCTGAAGTTGCAGAAAGAAAGAGTGGCCCTGGCAGAAGAAGCCCTTGATCTTTCCATTCTTGAAGTAGAACTGGAGGTAAGTCGGGCCTGGGCTTCGGTATATGCTGCTAAAAATGCATATGAAACACTGCGGAGCCTGGATTCCTCATTTACCGATATCGAAAGGGCTGCACAAATAAGGCTGGAAACAGAAACAATCTCAAGGTTGGAATATTTGGCCACCGTAAACCAGGGCAATGAGGTTGAAATTCAAAAAGAGCAGGCATACAGGGATTATCTTAAAGCCTTACAGCGATTCAACCTGTGGTTTGCCAGTGACACTCTTTATACGGTACCTAACGTTCCTGCCGAAGAGATTGATGAGCCCATTTCCGAATTATTACAACCTCTCGGCAATCATCCCCTCCTGGATGTATTTGAGCAACGAGTAGAAGTGGCTGATGCAACTTTTAAGGAAAGGCGGGCGCAGTTTCTTCCAAAATTTCAGGCGCAGTACGGTAGGCAGAAAATTGACGGCCAAACGGGCTTTTATCAATATCAGGTGGGCATCAGTATTCCCTTGTTCTTTGGACCTGAGCTAGGGAGAACACAATCTGCCAGATTAAATCGTGAGATAGCTGATGCAAATTTACAACAAACCCAACTGGAGCTTAAAACAGCTTACACCAGAGCGCGCGAGGAATACCTTAAATGGCTTAACTCCTGGAGATATTATCAGGAGGAGGCGCTTCCATTAGCCGTCGAACAGCGGGAAGGAGCAATCATTGCCTATAGGGAAGGAGCAATTGATTATGTCACTTTTCTACAAAATATAAGGGATGCTGTACGAATAGAGATTGATGCCTGGGAGGCATTAGCAAATTATCTCAACAGCCGCTCCCAACTTGAGTATTTTATGAACACTTCAGAATAAATCGGTACTAATAGCTAAAGAATAAAAAAATGAAAAAACATTTTATAAAATTGTTCACCCTATTTATTGCAACAAGCTTTTTTGTTGCTTGTAATAATGGAGGAGGCGAAGAAGGGGAAACTGCAGCTCAGGAAGAGCAGGCTCTAGAAGAAGGCGGTATGGGAGAAGTGCATCTCTCCGAACTCAAGTTTAATAGTCTGGGCATAAAAGTGGACACTCTGCCCACCCGTCCGCTTTCCGAGATAGTGGAAGCGACCGGGCAACTGGAAGTACCGCCACAATATGAGGCGACAGTAACTGCAATTTTAGGTGCCAACGTTACTTCTATTGAAGTTATTGAGGGCGATGAAGTTAGAAAAGGCCAAACCCTGGCGTATCTTTCCCACCCTAACCTCACAAGTTTACAGACTGATTATATGACAACTTACAGTCGTATGCAGAACCTGGAACAAGAATTTAATCGCCAGCAAAGGCTGTACGAACAGGAAGTTGGTTCGGGTAAATTATTTCAACAGGCACAGGCCGATTATCAGGTGGTACAGGCAGAGGTCAAGGGGTTGGAGTCACAGCTAAGACGGTTAAACCTAAATGTTACGTCGATACGAGAAGGAAATATTAATGAGAATATACCTGTGGTAAGTCCAATCCAGGGGAACATTGAAGATGTTAGTGTGAAGATAGGACAATATGTTGATCCTCAAACCGAGCTATTCGAAGTGATTAATACCGAACATGTACATGCCGATTTAATGGTATTTGCAAAAGATGTATACAAGATTAAAGAAGGGCAAAAAGTTTTACTTCAAATGGAATCCATACCAGGAAGATCTTATACTGCTGAGATATATTCCGTCGGTAAAAAGTTCGAGCAAAATCCCAAAGCTATTCACGTCCATGCAGAGATACAGGAGGAAACAGAAAACCTTGTTCCCGGTATGTATATCAACGGCAGGATTATTACAGGCACCGGTACGGAGGTGACGGCTTTGCCGGAGGAGGCCATTATTGAGGAAGAAGGAAAATTCTACATCTTCACCGCTGAAAAGCACGAGGAGAACGGGGAAACCGAATGGTCGTTTAAACCGGTGGAAGTGATCACAGGAGAAGAAAATGAAGGCTGGGTAGAAATTAAGTTACTGCAGCCTTTACCTGAAGATGCAAAGGTGGCGTGGAACAATGCTTATTACCTTATTGCAGAAATGAAGAAAGGGGAAACAGGTCATGACGATTAAACTATGAAAGCTATAGAAAAATTTTTAGAAGAGAAGCATGTGAGACCCACTGCTATGCGAATGCTTATATTCAAGTTTTTGGCACAGAAACAAGTGGCTGTAACATTAGCTGATATAGAGATAGCTTTTGAAAAAAGTGAAAGAACAACTATTTACCGTACCATTAAAACTTTTGAAAATAGCGGAATTGTTCACGTCATAGAAGATGGAAGTGGAGTATCTAAGTATGCACTTTGTGAGGCGGGCTGTAATTGTGAGCTCGACAGCGATCTTCATCTTCACTTTCACTGTGAAATTTGTAAAGAAACCCAATGTTTAACTGAAACTAAGATTCCGCATATTAACCTTCCGCCGGGTTTTACAGCAACTGACGCCAGTTTGGTAGTCAAAGGAACCTGTGACAAATGCAATAAGGAATAAGCATTTTTAAACTTTGCGATTCTAAAGCACATCCATCAGGAAAAAATGCACTTCCGTTGCAGGACTATATAGATTAATTTCGTTCCTGTAATTAATTATTAGATAGGAAAATGCCAGTTTTAATGGATTGGCTTTTTCTATTGAAAGACCTTTAATAAGAAGTTATGGCGAAAGACAAGGACTATAAAGACGCAGAATTACAAGATCCAACAATTACTTCTCCCAGAACGGCTGAAGAACCCGGACCAAAACCTGAAAAAGGTGAAGATAGCTGTTGTCCACCTCAGCATAATGGAGCAGGTAAAAATGAGGAAGAAAGATCTTCCTTTATTCCGACTATAGTAAGCTTGATACTTTTACTGTTTGGTATTGGGCTGGACTTTTTTGATGTGGAATGGTTTCAAGGATATCTGCGCTTAATTGTTTTTGGTGTTGCTTATGTTCTCGTTGGCGGGAAAGTTGTACAACATGCTGTGACCAACATCGCAAAAGGAAATATCTTCAATGAATTTTTTCTTATGACCATTGCCACTCTCGGGGCATTTTATATTGGAGAATATGCAGAAGGAGTTGCCGTAATGTTGTTTTACGTGATTGGAGAACATTTTCAGGAAGCAGCGGTTGCACGATCCCGTCGCTCAATAAAAGCTCTTATTGATAATCGTCCCGAGGAGGTTACATTGATCAAGAATGGACAAGTTTCAATTGTTAATCCGAAGAATGTGAACATTGGGGAAATCATCCAGATCAAACCCGGGGAGAAAGTAGCGCTTGACGGAGAAATGCTTAGTGAAAGCTCCTCCTTTAATACTGCCGCCCTTACAGGAGAATCAAAACCTGATACCAAGAAAAAAGGAGAGACAGTGCTTGCAGGGATGATAAACCTAGATAAGCTGGTTGAGCTAAAAGTAACTTCCGGTTATGAAGACAGTGCTTTATCAAAAATTCTCAAACTCGTTGAAGAAGCAGGTGGGAGGAAAGCAAAAACCCAAAAATTCATCACCCGCTTTGCAAAAATTTATACTCCGATCGTGGTTTTCTTCGCCATAGGTCTGGCGTTGCTGCCCTATTTCTTTGTCGACGCTTATATTTTTGAGGATTGGCTATACCGGGCCCTGGTATTTTTGGTGATCTCCTGTCCCTGTGCCCTGGTAATCTCCATTCCCCTGGGATATTTTGGAGGTATAGGCGCCGCTTCCCGCAACGGTCTTCTTTTTAAAGGCTCCAATTTTCTCGACCTCATTACAAAGGTAGATACCGTGGTAATGGACAAAACCGGAACACTCACTGAAGGAGTGTTTAAAGTACAGGAGGTAAAAGTCCAAAGTCTGGAAAAGGACCGGTTTTTGGCTCTGACAGCGGCATTGGAGAGCAAGTCCACCCATCCTATTGCTTCGGCAGTTGTAGAACACTCCGGGAACGCTTTCAAACAGCTGAAAGTGCAGAACGTAGAAGAAATTGCCGGACACGGATTAAAAGGAACGGTAGACGGGAAAGAACTTTTGGTCGGGAACGCGAAATTGTTGCGAAAGTTCAACATCTCCTATGCCCCGGAGATAGAGGAAATAGTGGAAACGATTGTTGTGGTAGCAATGGATGGTAAATATGAAGGTTACATAACTATTGCCGATCAAATTAAAGAAGATGCGGCGTTAGCCATAAAGCAACTTCGGGAGTATGGTATTGATAATATTGTAATGCTCTCTGGCGATAAAGATTCTATTGTTCAAAAAGTAGCGCGACAGTTAAAGATCGACAAAGCATACGGTGGACTACTGCCTCAGGACAAGGTGGCTAAGGTCGATGAACTAAAGAAACAGGGGAAAAAGGTGGCATTCGTAGGAGACGGTATAAATGATGCCCCGGTGATCACCTTAGCCGATGTAGGAATGGCCATGGGAGCCTTAGGCTCTGACGCAGCAATAGAGACCGCAGATGTGGTGATACAAACAGATCAGCCGGGCAAAATCGGCACGGCAATTAAGATCGGCAAAAAAACGCGACAGATTGTATGGCAGAATATTGGCCTTGCCTTTGGAGTAAAGGCACTGGTGCTAATTTTTGGCGCATTTGGGGTAGCATCTTTATGGGAAGCAGTTTTTGCTGACGTGGGAGTGGCATTCTTAGCCATTTTGAATGCTGTGAGACTACAAAGGATAAAATTCTAAAACCAGCGAAATGAAAAATCAGCACCGGAAAAAGGATTTAAAAATAGCCAGGAAAATTCAGGTTTATAATATTATTTATGATATTATAGAAGTCGTAGTTTCTTTAATTGCAGGATTTACCTCTGGAAGTGCAGCCCTTATTGGTTGGGGTCTGGATAGTGTAATTGAAGTTGTTTCTGCCAGTACTTTATGGTGGCGTCTAAATGGTGAAATAGAGGGAATTGAGGACAATAAAGTCAGGAAAAGGGAAAAAATCACTTTGTTTGTAATCGCAGGATCTTTTCTCCTTGTAAGTGGTTATATTACTTACGATTCAATCACCAAGTTGATAAATGAAAATACCCCCAACTGGAGCACCCTTGGAATAATTATTTTGTTGGTCTCTTTAGTGGTTAATCCTATTTTAATATACTACAAACGAAAGTACGGTAAAAAATTGGACAGCAAAGAATTGCTTGCCGATTCAAAAGACACCTTCATATGCCTTTACCAAACAGTGGCAGTATTAGGTGGTTTATTAGCTGTTCGATATTTAGGTTGGTGGTGGGCTGACCCTGTGGCGGCTCTTCTTATTGTACCATATGCCTTAAAAGAAGGTTGGGGGGCGTTTAAAAATGGAAGAAATATTAGTTCGGACACATGAATAGGTTGTTATTAGTTTATTTAGAGGCTTGATATTTTTTAAAATGAAGTTATGAGTTGTTGGTTATGGGTCTTAATATTAGGCACTATATTAAAAACTGTGTAAGTATTGAATAACGGGGTTTGTTAGCCCCGTTATTTTTTTAACCTTGCCTGCAAAATCCAGGCACTAATATTTACACATTGATGAAAAAAGAAGATCTATTCGATAATGAGTTTTTAAAACAGTTTAAATCCGGAGAAGAACTTAGCAGCTTTCTCAAGCAACTTCAAAAACGAGGATTAGAGAAAATGCTTGAAGGTGAACTTGATGGCCATCTGGATTACGACAAGAACCAAAAGTCTGGATCTGGAAATACCAGGAACGGTTATTCTCAGAAAAAGGTTCGCAGCTCTTACGGTGAAGACACTATAAAGGTTCCCCGCGACCGTGATGGCTCTTTTAATCCCATGATCGTTCCCAAACGAAAAAACATGGTGGACGGGATTGAAAATGTTATTGTATCACTATATGCAAAGGGAATGAGCAATAGCGATATTGAGGAGCAAATCTCTGAGGTGTATGGTTTTGATGTCTCTACTTCTACTATATCCAGAATTACAGACAGAATCAGCAATGATATCGTAGCCTGGCAAAATCGTCCTTTAGAGCCTGTGTATCTGATCGTTTGGATGGACGGAATCGTATTCAAGGTTCGAGAGAACTCTAAGGTAGTCAACAAAACCATTTACATAGCTGTAGGCCTTAGAAGAGATGGTAAAAAGGAAGTTCTTGGCCTTTGGTTGGGAAAGAATGAATCTGCCGCCTTCTGGATGAGCGTATTGACCGATATGAAAGCCCGGGGAGTTGAGGACATTTTAATCACTGCCACTGATAATCTCAATGGATTTACGGATACCATTAAGAATGTTTTTCCACAGTCTAAAACTCAAATCTGTGTGGTTCACCAGATCAGAAACGCCTGTAGGTATGTAGTTTGGAAAGATAAAAAAGCCTTTACCAAGGATATGAAGTTGATATACGATGCACCTACCAAACAAGCCGCAGAAGCTGCCTTGGAAGATTTTGCCACCAAATGGAACTCTAAGTATTCTTATGCGATAAAAAGCTGGAGGGACAACTGGGAAGACCTTACCGTCTTTTATGAGTTCCCGCTGGAGATAAGGCGAATCATTTACACCACCAATCTTATTGAGAACCTGAATGGTAAGATCAGAAAGTACACTAAAAACAAATTATCCTTCCCAACCGATGATGCTGTAATGAAATCTGTATATTTGGCTTTAAGGGAAGCAACCAAAAAATGGTCTATGCCCATTAGAAATTGGGGAATCGTCCTCAATCAGTTCTTGACTATATACGAAGAAAGGGTTCAACTTTAGATAAAAGTTAAACCCCTTTATTTAGAACTTACACACTTTACGGGATAGTGTCTAATATTACTTGCTGTTAGTATTAAAACCTTTGAATCAATTGTTCCTATTGACTTCTTGTTTACTAGAGATATGCTCGCTTGCATTGCCTTGACCGCCTTTTCTGAGGATTCTTTGATTTCTCTGGCACTGGTTATAGAGCGGATATTGCAACTGCCCATATTGGCCCTTCCATCTCAAGTGTTACTGAGAATAAGGAACAGTAGCAACAATCTATCTTAGCTTTTAGTTGTTTGCTACAGGCAATTATCGTTCTCCTAGTCAAAAAATTCCATATTCAGTATTTACTAAAGAGCAAGTATCTTATCTTTAGTACGTATAATCTCAAATCTTACAATTTTGATACATATACTTACAACAGGTGGCACCATCGAAGGGCTGGATTGTGATTTACCCTTACACTAAAGGATTATATAGAAAATCCATCAGATGATAAATTTTTCTCATTTACTCATTCCTTAGACATACTAAGAGAAAAGGTTGCCAAAGAACCTTTTGCGGTAGGGGGATATTACCTCTTCGCTGATTATACTATTCAAAAGGTCAGATATCTTTCAGTAATACTGCTTAGAAAAAAATCGGGGATAAACATTATTAAAAAGGAAGGGGCTTACGTTTTAGATAGTACTGAAAACATAAATATTGAGAAAATAGCGATGGGAGTTAGGCTTAACTTCAGTATCTACAATTCACAATCAGATGATCGTAATTATTTAGCTTTGATAACCACTCAACAAGACGGGGAAGTGTCAGGTTATTTTAAAGATTGGGTACTTGCAGCAGGCTTAATTAAGAATTCCGTAAATACTGAAAACATGATTAAGCTAATTAAAACAATTCCTTTACCAGTGGACGAAGAGGGCAAAGAACTTTTTATCTTTATGTTCCAATAAAAGTTCTTTTGCTTCCATTTCGAGTATTTCTGCAATCCGATATAAATCCTCCACACTGGGTTGGCGTCTGTTCTGGGCATAGGAATTCACCATATTATAGCTCTTCCCCAATTTTTCCGCCAACCATTTTTGATTGTGATTTTTTTCCTGCAAAACGGCTTTAATCCGGTTCATCTTATCAGAAGTTTACGAAAGTCCTAATTTATAAAATTTTCTTAAATATCTCATTGAATGAGTATATCGAATATCGTCAAATAACCTCCACGACTTTTGAATGGTAAGAAAATGGAGCAGATTATTTTTGGAAAATTTAATAAACCGGGCCACACCCAGTCCCGGATCTCATTTCCAAAAGAGGTTTGTCGAATTTGAAAGCAAATTATTGGGTACAGATATCACACACAGCACCTTTTGCAAAAGTAATTCTTGATTCCCCAGAGATTCAGGTATTATAAGATATACGCTTGAGGAATTTGATATTTTTTTTTACAGAAGATACAGCGCACACTTAAAAAAGAGATGTCTGAATTTCAATATCGGGGGTGAAGGTCCCTATAATCATAAACGGATTTTTTGATCGATAATGAAACGCCTTGGTAGTGCCCAAGTAGAGATGTAGATCTTTCTTGAGAGCGAAATAATCAAAATATTTTTCTTTTACTTTTTCAACTGCTATTGCTTCATTTCCTTCTGCGGCTGCCAATGTATTTCTGTAAAGCTGGCCTATCTCCCAATCTTCTATCATCATAGTACTGGAAACACCATTTACATCTTCAATTACATAAGAAAATTTATAAGGAAGTTTCTCTACAATTTCAAAGGGCAATTCTTCCATGTCAAAGAGATTACCCTGATCATTCAGGGCTTTTAACTGGGCAACTTTTTTCTTATCCCAATTTGAAGCAACTTTTTCAATTTTAAAATCGATTACTTTTGTTGGCTTGAAAACAGCCAATGAAGTACAAACATTTTTATCATGAGCTTCCGCTATTAGTTTCTTAATATCTGTATGGATATTATTGAATACAATTTGCTTTCTTTTAAACCAATTACCTTTTGTGTCAATTGTATTCAAGAGCGTAATAGGCGTATCAATAGTGACAGGAAACTTGCAGCCTTTCGGAAAGCCTTCTACCAGCCACTCTATAACTTATCGAGTGGATATATTCACTGAATCATTCACTAAATTTGAAAGAACAACAAGATCAATTTTATTTAATCGTCTTTGATATTATAAAGATATAAATTTAATTTTATTATCACGCAAGTGTGCAGGGTAACACAATAAGAACCAATCGAGATGATCGGAATTCATTCCCAGGCCATGATCACAATTAATTAATTTATAGGAAAATTACCTTTCATCTCATCGCAGAGACCCAGCATTTCCATTTTTGAGTCTAACATATATTACTGCAATACCTTTAAGGCTTTTTTCTGGATCGCGCCTAGGCTTTCATAGGTGTTGGCCTCTCATAATATACCACCGTATTGTATTAATTTTCTTAAATCTTTATAAGATGGATTTAATGTTTTGTTCTGATACTTTCCAAACTCTCCGTATTTTGAAATAAATTGATACCAAACATATTCCATCTTTAATTTTTCAGTAAATTCTTCAATAACTTCTTTTTTAGCATAGTATAGTTTTGAATTTTCCGTCCAAACAATTTTAGTTACTTTATCATTTTTTTGATTGTAGAAACATAAGTCATTAGGATTAAAATCTAACTTTAATAAATTAGAAAGTTCTGGGTTTAAAAACTCAAAATGCGGGTTCTCAAAACGATTAGTTGTCCAACTAGTCTGTAAGCTTCCCTTAAAACCGAACTGTTTAAAAGTATAATAACTCTTAATTTTAAACAGTATGAAAAAAAGTAAATTTTCCCCTCAGCAAATCTCTAAGATCCTCAAAGAATTCGATAACGGTAAAACAGCTGCCGAGATCAGTCGTGAATATGGTGTAAGCACCGCTGCTTTTTACAAATGGCGAGAACGTTTTAGCGGAATGAATGGCAAAGAGCTTAAGCGACTCAAAGAACTTGAGGAAGAGAATCGTCGACTCAAGCAAATGTATGCCACCCTTTCTTTGGATCATGAGATGGCTAAAGAGATCATCGAAAAAAAGCTCTAAAGCCTTGCCGTAAGCGAACCATAGCTAAAGAACTTGCTCATTACGGTATAAGCAGGGCGTGCCGTGTTTTAAAAATGAGCAAGAGTGTGTTTTATTATAAACCTCTCCCTAAAGATGATAAACCCATAGAAGAAGCCTTACAGCAAAAGGCAGAGAAGTATAGTGAGGAAGGTTTTTGGATGGCTTATGAGCGACTGCGTAAGGAAGGAAAGCCGTGGAACCATAAAAGAGTTTATCGTGTCTATAAAAACCTTGGCTTAAGCTTAAGGCGTAAAGTGAAGAAAAGATTACCAGCAAGAGTAAAAGAACCCTTAGAAGTACCTGAGACCCTTAATCATACCTGGAGTATGGATTTTGTGACAGATGTCCTGGATAATAAAAGAAGGTTTAGGGCCTTTACTATTATTGATGATTATAACCGGGAGGCACTTCACATAGAAGTAGATTTTTCCTTGCCCAGCAATAGAGTTATTTGGGTATTAAACCACCTAATTAATCGAAGAACAAAACCTCAGAAAATAAGAATGGACAATGGTCCTGAGTTTATTGCTAAAATAGCTTCAGAATGGAGTCAGATGCATGGAATCAACTTCAAATATATCCAACCAGGAAAACCTACACAGAATGCTTTTATTGAACGATTCAATGGAAGTTATAGAAGAGGAGTTTTAAATAAATACATTTTTGAAGATCTGGATCAGGTACGAGAACAAACACAGGTATGGATGGATGATTACAATAATCAAAGACCTCACGATGCATTAGGAAAAATGGCTCCAATAGAATATGCAGAATTTAATTCTCTAATAGCAACTACAGATAAAACCAAAAACAATAATTTTATATCATCAAGCAGTTCTAATTAGGGGGAGCTTACAAAAAAACTTCATCATCATAATGTGATGGAGTGTACAAGTCTGTATCAAATTTCTTTTGTAAATCTTCTATTCTCCTTTGAGAATACTTATTAATAAATTCAAAACCAATAAAATTCGTGTTGAAATAATGGTTAAAGACATCATTAAATTTGTCAAATTCTTGAGTTAGAAAATTAGTGAATGAGTCTTTGTTCCAATGGGAAATTTCGGTTAGCGGAGATAATACATTCAGTTCTTTTTTAAGTTTATTAAATGCATCTTCATTAAAACTATTTGGGGTGGATATTCCCGTGATGCTGACCCCCCGTTCAGGCCATACTGACCCCTCTAGAGATTTTGGTCAAAAAGATAAGTTAATGACAATATTACAGTTTTTTTCTAAGACTTTCCCCCTTAAGTTCTATTCGATGGGAAGTGTGTACCAGACGGTCTAAAATAGCATCGGCTATGGTAGCTTCTCCAATAATATCATACCAGCTTCCCACTGGTAATTGACTGGCAATAATGGTTGATGATTTTCCGTGCCTATCCTCAATGATTTCCATCAGATCCATTTGTTGTTTCTTGTCCAGATGAGCCAGACCAAAGTCATCCAGGATCAATAGGTTGGCCTTAGCCAGTTTATCAAAGAACTTCAGGAAGCTTCCATCAATACGGGCCATTTTGGTTTTCATCAGTAATTTCTGTGTATTGAAGTACAGTACCTTATTTCCCTGGCTACAGGCCTGGTGTCCTAAAGCCGAGGCAAGGAAGCTTTTGCCGCAGCCTGTGGCCCCGGTAATTAATACCGATTCCCCTTTTTCCAAGTATGTTCCGGTAGCCAGTTCGGTGATCTGGTCTTTATTGATTCCCCTGGCGGTTTCCAGGTTTAATTCCTCTATGGTAGCCTGGTAACGGAACTGGGCACTTTTCTTCAGGCGTTCAAAACGCCGGTGAGTACGTTCTTCGGCTTCAGCCTGTAACAATACTTCCAAGCCTTCCCCCAGGGATAGCTCGTGGTGTTGACGGGTTTCTATCATAGCTTTCCAGCTTCGGTGCATTCCCCCAAGCCGGAGTTGTGATAATTGGTTTTCAATGGTGTTCATATGATATTCAATTTTAATAGTTACTTATTTATAAAAAGAAGCCCCGCGGATATTCCCATGAGTGGGCAGGGACTTTACCTGTGGTTCCTCCTGATAGTCAGTCATCCGGTTCTCCAGGACCTGCTTTAAGAACCGGTAAGAGTACTGCCCATGGTCCAGGGCAATGCTGCAGGCTTTAATAAAAATATCGCGATTAGTTTTCCGGGACAAGTTCAGTATGCCATCACAGGTTTTGTAAAGCTGCTCGGGGTATTTGTCCTGTTTGAACAAAGCTTCCATGTACCGGTAAAGTTTTTCAGAGTGGTTATACCCACGCTGCAGGTAATATGTGGGGCTACGCTCTTTATAATACTGGTGGTGGGAACACAGGTGTTCCTTCCGGGTGGTATAACCTGCTTTTTTGTGGTTCCTGGGATGCGTGGCAATAAGGCCTGCTTTATGGTAGATCCTCACCAGCGACCGGGTGTAGATTACCTTGACCTTCATGCCAATGTAGGTATAGGGAACGCTGTAATAGTGTTTGTCCATTCCCAGGTAAATATGATTGTTCTTGGCCACTTTATGTTCCCTGTAATATTTGATCTCGAAGGCTGTTTCCGATAAAGGCTGCAGGGTATGTTTTTCATCAGCCAGGAACTTTTCTTCCCTACAGTAATCCTTCTGCTGCATCCGGGTCTGGTTATGCTCCCTGACCTTTTGGGCAATGGCTTTGTTCAAAGAAGGAAGGTCAAAGAAAGTGAGCTTGCGAAGCTTGGCATATACCCGGCTGTAGATCAGCTTCACCTGGTTCTCCACTAAACCTTTGTCCTGAGGTCTTCTGGGACGTGCCGGGGTAACAGAAGTGCCATAATGGTTGGCAAAATCTTCCAGGGCACGATTGAGTTCAGGCTCATAGGGATTGGCTTTTATTACTGCCGATTTTAGGTTATCCGGAACCAAGGTTTGGGGAACCCCGCCAAGATCTTTTAAACAACAGCCAAGTGCATAAATAAAATCTTCAAGTTTCTGACTGGGCACCGCCAGGGCAAAACAGTAATCGGAATACGGCAAGCAAGCTACAAACACCTGAACTTCGATCTCTTCCCCGGTATCTCTATTAATATAAGATAAAGTCTTTCCGGCGTAATCAATAAAAAGTTTATCCCCAGGCTTATGGTCCAATACCATGGAGGGTTTCCCGCTACGCAGGTATTGCTGGAGGTGCCAGCAGAACTGGCCGTAGCTATATGGATGAAGGTTTCCAGTTTTATACTCTTCCCAGAGCAACTGCCGGGTAACACCTACTTTTTTAAGTTCTTTGCTGTAGTATTCCAGCTGTGTCTTAAGATGCTCGTAGCGCTCATCTTTGTAAGCTGGGTTTCCGGGCCATATTTTCCCTTCCAGTACTGGGTCTTCCATGGCCAATAGAGCTTCAATTGAAAGATTGCCTGCACGTGCCTTTTTAATATATCCTTTTACAGTATTCTTGCTGATCGAGAGGGTCCTGGCAATGGTTTTTATGCCCTTGCCCTGTTTGTGCATACGAAGTATTTGCTTTACCTGACTCATTCGTTTTGGTTTTCCGGCCATTACTTATCTTTTGATGGTATCCATCAAATAAACCAAAACCAATACAAAAAGCTGGGGGGTCAATATGCTCCGGAATAAATTCACAGAGGGGTCAACATGCTCCTGAATAATTTTTCCAGCCAGCTTTTTTTATTTTCTAAAGGGGTCAGCATCCGCCGGAATGACAGATACCTAAAAGGTGATCTTCAGAGGGGTCAGCTTAGTCCTGAATATCCACTTCTTAAGCTCTGTGAAAGTTAAGCCGGAATAGCAGGAGAATAAGAACATATCCTTAACTCGCTCAAGGGAAGCACCGGTGCACACAATTTCTTCCAAAAAAATGTAGTTCCCTCTCAGTAAGAAATTGCCTATTATTTTTTTTCAAACTTAAAGCTGTAGCTCTTAAATGGATTTTTCTCCAGCCATTCCAATTGGATGACCAGGTTCAGTAGTTTCTTTAACCGCTCCAGGTGTTTCATTGTTCCATAAGTTCCACAAGTCTTCCGATCCATTTTAGGATTGTAGCTTCTCAGGAACATTTCAAATTCCGTAATAAACTGATAGTTGATATGCTTCAGTTAAACATTGTCGGTTTTCTTTTTCATTTTTAGAAACTCTTCAAGATGTTTTGTAGTGGTACGATAGTCCAGGATTTGGAATTAGGAATGGCCTTATAAAAAGCGGAGCGGCTTTATGCAGGCCGCTAATTTCAAATCCTGTTCCTTCAACATCAAAAGGTAAGGCGTCTGAAGTCAGGTGCAAATAGTGAGTTTCGATTGCTGCTATCCTCTAACAAAATTTGTTCCTTGTTCCGAACAGCGGACTTGAGGCAAAAAAGAATTTACGCTATTTCTTCTTAATAAAATCATGATCTTTTTTGGCTCGTGTCCAAGATCATTTGACGAACCGCTTTTCCTGAAATGGAGCTTTTGCGGAATGGAAGGAAATGTGGTGAGCTCAATGTGGTCGCTTCTCTACTGCCAATTAATAACTAATTAAATTATACCAGCTATAACACGGGTTTTAGAAGATTTAATTACAGTGAAACTAAATTGGAATTATTAGGAATAACAATTAATTACCATAAACGGCTCAATTTAAATTAATTATGATGGGTTTAATTAAATAACACCGCTTTAGCGTGTTATCCTCTTGCTACTCCTTTTCGTTCGCCACAGGCGAACAAAAATTCCGTACAATTTGGTCAAAAGCCAATTGCCAGTTTCAGGGAAATAATTTCCTGTTATGTATTTTTTTGATGGGTACGGTTATCAGCGAAAGTCAAAAAATGGATAACCCTACGTAAAATTAAATGCTGGAATTCAGCATAATAAAGATAATGATTTTTATTGAACTGAAGACAATTGAACAGAAAAACACCTCCAAAAATTTGGAGGTGCTGGACTATAAAGTTTAGATAATCAGATGTTGAATATGAAAGTATAGGAATATAAATTTCGCAATGCTTCTTCCTCTACCATCGTCTCAAAGCAGGTATAATTTTCTCTTACGTACGTGCGGATATCATTCCCAAATTTTCGTTCCACATCCTTTTTGGAATTCTCCAAAAGTCGGTTTTGGGCTTCTTCGGTCAGGTCTGAAAAATTAAGATAAATCATAAGCTTTCCATTTAAAGGATTCCTTCATCTGCAAAACTGAAATAATTTCCATCAGGTATCAGGATCAAATGGTCCAATACCTTAATATCAAATAATTCCCCTGCCTTTTTAATTTTTTGGGTCAGCCGTTTATCGGGTTCACTCGGTGTCAAGGTTCCGCTCGGGTGATTGTGGACCAAAATAACTGCCGTTGTCAAGCTCTTTAACAGTACGGCAAATAAGATGCGGACATCCACTAAAGTTCCTGTTATTCCTCCGTTAGAGGTTTCATATATTCCTTTTACCTTATTGGCATTGTTGAGCAGCATTATTTTAAAAGTCTCGTGCAGTTCAATAGTATCTTTGTTCCATTGGCTGTAGGCTAAATCTGCAGCACTTTGGGAACAGGTTATCTTGGGAAGCAAATTTGCTTTTAAACTTCCACTATAACTTATCGCGATTTCATTAACTTTGGTTTCCATTATGATCTGATTTAAAAGGTGAATAATGAAAGAGGGCGAGACTTTCGACCGTACCGCCCTCTTTGTTTTTAATTTACTCAATTGAATTATTGCCGTTCTTTACGCCTAACAAAAGGATTTCGTTGGCTTCCACTTCGGTAACATAGCGCTTAATGCCATCGTTATCCTCGTAACTACGGGATTTCAATTTTCCGCTAACTCCAATTTCCTTACCCTTTCCTGCATACTTCTCAATGATTTCTGCAGTTTTTCCCCAGGCGACTACGGTATGCCATTCCGTATTTTGCACTTTTTCGCCCTTGTCGTTTTTGTAATACTCATTGGTGGCAAGTGAAAAACGGGCTACTTTTTTACCGTTTTCGAGGTTGGTAATGGTTGGTTCCTGACCAACGTTTCCAATTAGCTGTACGTGATTTTTGATAGTACTCATAATAAAAGAATTAAAGATTACTTAATAGACTACCTGAACCTTTCAGGCAGTTTCCGTTTATATTTTTTTGAAGCGATTTACTTATTGTATCCTGAGCGTTTTCCTTTTTTTGTTTTTTTGGCCCCGCTTCCTTTCTGATGTTCTTGTACGATTTCATAATGTTCATTTTAGATTTACTTCCCGTAGTGCCGTCGCTGTTACCTTTTTTTGTTGCTTATACATTTTCAATATTTGGAATTGATAAAGACTTATAAAAGGGAGGCACGACCGGTTATGCAGTCTGTTCAACTTCCAAATGTTGGTATTTTGCTTACAAAAAAAGGGAAGGGACAGTGACGGCGCGGAAGTGCGTCTAAAGTCTTTATGTGAAGTACAAAAACATTGGAAGCGGGGCCAAAAGCAAGGATGGAAATCCGATTAAGCGGACTCCATTCCCGATTTGGAATTGGAATGAAGTGCGCTTCCCAGCATAGCGGGAAGCGCTAACGAAATGGAAAGGAGAAATTGGGGATGGTGTCCAAGACTTTTATAGTGAAGCTCTTTCCCCGCAATGGAGCTTTTTCTGCGGAATGAAGTGGGAATGTGCTGAACGGGCTATGAAAAACCGAAATTCTATTCTTAGCAGGGTTTAAAGCGGACTTAATTTTAAAGATGGAGATTGGGAATGTAGCGTTCCTGCCTTTTCGGCAGGGGTAGCGAAATGGAAATCGGAAGCTTTGAAGTTGTGTCCAAGATTTTTTGAATGATCCCGTATTTCCCGTAATGGAGCTTTTTCTGCGGAATTTAGGGGAATGGGCTGAGTGGTTTATGAAAATGAATTATCCTCTTGTAGTAAGATTTATGTCAGATTTGACTCAGAAGAATTGAGAAATGAGAACGGAATACCATCCTAACGATTATATTTCAGAAGAAAACATGTAGGGCAATTGTTTGGTCCTCTAGCAAATCAATAGAATATAGCATCAAATGAATTCAGTTGATAGTAAAAGATATAAAGTTTTTAAAAAAGCCAAATTCTGTACTTATTCTGTACTATATGAAATAAAAAAAGGCTTCACATTTCTGTGAAGCCTTGTCTTTGCTAGTAGCGGGAACAGGACTCGAACCTGTGACCTTCGGGTTATGAGCCCGACGAGCTACCTACTGCTCTATCCCGCGATATTCGACTGCAAATATACAACCGATTTCTACTTTACCAAAGAAAAAAATAAAAAATTATTCAGAGATCCAGGCAAGGGCTGTCAACCGCTCCTCATTTGTAAAACTTTTGATATCAGTAGGCATAATAAGGTCTTTGATAAACATGCTGTTCCTCAGCCAATCAAGGTCTGATACCACTGCAATCTTTCTAAAACTTCTCGTGTGGTTCAGGTTAAAAGTCATTTGTTCTAAAAAAGCTTTAAAACCTAATTTGCTACCTCTCTTGATCTCAAAAAAGATACTAATCTCCTCATGAACTTCTATTTTATCCAGAATTTTAGCCTGCACATTTTCAATAAGCTCCTCATCCAGATCTGTATCTATTATTATTCCCACTACATTTTCAGCTAATTCAAAAGTTGATACCATACAATTCAAAAGTATTTTATTCTCTAATTTAGTGAAAATCTCTTAAGAAAAAAGGGAATTGATATATAACAACCTGATTATCTATTGCTCTATACTGCTGACTTCAAATTCCTGCAGCTCGCCTGATTGGAATCTCACAGATATCTCTATAGGATTGCAACAAATCTCACAATCTTCGATATACCGCTGCCTCATTACAGAAGTATCCAGCAACATAGAGATCTCTTCCCAACAGTAGGGACATTGAAAGAAATGTTCATACATGGCTAACTTACCTTTTCAAGCTCTTCCTGTACCTGCTCCCACTCTTTCATGGCTTTTTCAAGCTCCTTCTTTTTAAACTGGTAATTCTTGAAAAAATCGGGACGCGCCATGGCCTTCTCATAGTTGTTAGCCAGTTCAAGGTCCTTCTCCTTTATTTCCCTTTCAAGTTTGGTGATCTTAGCTTCTATATTGCTCAGCTTGTTATTCAGGGATTTCAGCTTTTTTTGATTCTGGTAAGAGTCTTTATTGCTGCTTTCTTTTGGTGCCTGTTTTTGTACATCGCGTTTCTCCACCTCACGCATATCTACCAACTTTCGCTGCTCCAGGTAGTAATCTATATCTCCCAGGTACTGTTTTATTTTATGATCTTTAAATTCATAAACTTTGTTGGTGAGCCCCTGAAGAAAATCCCTGTCGTGAGACACCAGGATCAATGTACCTTCAAAGCTCTTTAGAGCGTCTTTTAAAACGTTCTTGGATTTAATATCAAGGTGGTTGGTAGGCTCATCCATTACCAGCACATTAAAAGGCTGCAGCAACATTTTCGCCAGGGCCAAACGGTTTCTCTCGCCTCCCGAAAGCACTCTTACATATTTATCTACCTCATCGCCCCTAAAAAGAAAAGATCCAAGTATATCCCTCACCTTTGACCTGTTCTTCTCGTTGGCCGCATCTATCATAGTATCCAGAACAGTCTTTGAACCGTCTAAATACTCTGCCTGATTTTGGGCAAAATATCCTATTTGTACATTATGCCCTAGTTTAAGGTTGCCTTTATAGTCCAGCTCACCTACAATGATTTTTGCCAGTGTAGATTTACCCTGCCCGTTTTGCCCTACAAATGCAGTTTTTGAATCACGTTCAATCAAGAGGTCAATATCCTTCAGCACATTTTTATGCCCGTAACTTTTAGTGATATGATCAGCTTCAATAACCACCTTACCCGGCACCACAGAAACCGGAAACTTCAAATTCATTACCGAATTATCGTCCTCATCTACTTCAATACGATCTACTTTGTCCAGCTTTTTAATGAGAGATTGTGCCATACTTGCTTTTGAAGCTTTAGCCCTGAATTTCTCAATCAGCTTTTCGGTCTGCTGAATTTGTTTCTCCTGGTTCTTTTGAGAAGCCAGTTGCTGCTCCCTCAATTCCTTCCGAAGAACAAGGTATTTTGAATAGGGTTTATTAAAGTCGTAAATCCTTCCAAGGGAGATCTCAATGGTTCTGTTGGTCACATTGTCGAGAAACATCTTATCGTGAGACACGATCACCACAGCTCCGGGATAGTTGTTAAGAAACCCTTCCAGCCAGATAATAGATTCAATATCAAGGTGGTTGGTAGGCTCATCCAATAGAAGAATATCATTTTGCTGAAGCAGCAGTTTTGCCAGCTCAATCCGCATTCTCCATCCTCCAGAGAAGGTATCGGTAAGCTTGTTAAAATCATCACGTTTAAAACCGAGCCCCTGGAGAATACGCTCTGTCTCCCCCTGGTAGTTGTAACCCCCGTGAATCTCGTATTGATGCTGCACATCATTGAGATCTACCATTAGTTGATGGTACTCCTCACTTTCATAATCGGTACGCTCAGCAAGCTGGGTATTGATCTCTTCGAGCTGTTTCTCCTGCTTCTTGATCTCTTCAAAAGCTTCATAAGACTCTTCAAGAACCGTACGCCCTTCTACAAAGTCTATATCCTGCTTAAGAAAACCAATTTTTAAATCCTTGTCAGATGCAATTTGGCCCGTATCGGGTTCCATTTCGCCCGAGAGGATCTTGAGCATGGTAGATTTTCCGGCCCCGTTTTTACCTATTAGCCCCACTCTGTCACCGCCACCAAGCCTAAAGGTGATCTCTTCAAACAAATATTCTCCGCCAAAGGAGACCGATAAATTATGTATATTCAACATTCCTCTTCAAAATTTCTGCAAAGATGCTGATTTTTTCAGGGTAAAAAAATAGGCTGCAGATTGATATAGCTAATTAAAAACCAGTTAGACTCAAAAGTGTTGCCATTATTACTTCGGAAGAAGTCTTTCTCGCACTCTATTTTCATTCTGCGGAAAACCTTTCAGAAGGCTTATTCTTTAGCCGAAAGATCCGTAAATTTGTAACTCTTACCGAAGCTTATGAACTCATTAAAAGGAAATAAACTGTACAGCATTTTCACAGGTACCTGCCCCGTTTGCCAGGAAGAGAGTATGTATAAGGAAGATAACCCTTACAAGATCTCAAAGCTGTTTGCCATGCACGATCGCTGTTCAAACTGTGGCACCAAATATAAAATGGAACCTTCTTTTTTCTTTGGCGCCATGTACGTGAGCTATGCGGTGGGAATCGCCTTCGCCACCGCCGCTTTTGTGATTTCTTACTTCTTTTTAAGCCTGCCCCTGCTGCCCACCTTTATCATTATTGTGGCTACACTGGTCATATTCCTGCCGGTCATAGTGCGATGGAGTAGAAATATCTGGGTCAATTTCTTTTTTAGTTACGATCCAAAAAAGGCAAAAAGCTAAGCTTTTTTATACCACTTTCGGGTAAACCTGGAGATGTCAATTTCGGGATCCAGTTCTTTACCTTCATCAATGAAATCTAAAAGTTCTTCAGAAATTGATGGAGCTATTAAGATTCCGCGGCTTCCAAAACCATTGCATGTATAGAGATTTTTGTGGTACGGGTGCTGCCCCACCATTGGTCTGCGGTCTATAGTAGAGGGTCGCAAGCCCGCAACCTGATCTACCACTTCAAAATCGGTTTTAATAAGATCCTTCAGCTTTTCAACCAGCTCTTCCCTTGCTGCCTGGGTTGGTTCGGGAGTTTTATCGGTGTTGCTGTAGGTTGCTCCTACGGCATAGTGATCTCCTCCTGCCGGAAAAATAAAGATCGAAGACTTTACACCTACTTCCAGGTCGAGTCCGGGTGCTTTAATGATGATATACTCCCCTTTATTCCCTCTTAACGGAAGATAGCTGAAATAGGAATTTTTCTGAATCCCAAAACCTTCGCTAAAAATGACATTTTTGGCACCTATGTTTTTGTACTGCACACCCGAAGTGGTTAATTGCAGTGCATCATGATCAAAAGTTTCCTTTACAAGCCAGCCTTTCTCCTGAAGGTGTTCAGAATAGGATTCCAGAAGGTAACGCGGATCAATTCGGGAGGTTTTCAACACTTTTCCGAAAGAAAATTTCCCCGGAATATGCTTATTGACCGAAGCAACAAGCTTTGTATCGAGAAAAGGAGCGATTTTAGGCTTATCGGTTGCTGCAAACCAGTTGTTCTGCTCTTCTATAGATGAAAACCGCCTGTAGACCTCCAGAGGGCCTAAAAAGGTCTTTTTGAGGTGCGCTTCCATATCCTTATAGAACGTGTATGCTTTTTCCAGTTGCTCATCGGCCTTCCAGGCCAGGGTGAAGCGCTTCAGGATAACAGGATTCATGAATCCGCCGGCAACTTTTGAGGCTTCCTGGCTGTCATCATCAAAAACAACAAAGGATTTTCCGGCTTTTTCGAGCCTGTATGCAAGGCAGGTTCCACTAAGGCCTGCCCCAACAATAATATAGTCTTTCATGTTACAAAATTAGATATAAAAAAACGCCTTTTCGGGGAAGAAAAGGCGTTATAAATTCATTCATGCGCACAGTTTAGTAATTCCACATATCCTGTTCAAAATTCCTTATTTGCTCCTTGATCCTTTCAGACTCCAATAGCTGCATAAAGGCATTGTTACTTATGTAATCATCAACCTGGCGGTTGCCCTGTACATTATCTTCAGCATAAATCACCGCATTGAACCTTCGAGCGTTGAGCAAGTGATCAAAGGATACCGGATTTGAGGTATTATCGGGGTTATAAGCATAAGCATCGTTCAACACTTCTCTTGCCCCGGGAAACCATACCCAAAAAAGCTCTACTAATGCAGATGCACCACCCTCATCAATAAAGTTTACATCGGGTGCAACCGGTGCAATGGCCAAAAGCCTGTACTTAAGCTCTGCCTGGCGCTTGTCAAAATACCAGTACCCGCGAATGTGATATTCAGCAATGTCAGCTGAAGAAATATCTCTTCGGCTTATAAATTGTGGATCAATCTCTTCCCCGGCATTGTATTGCTCGATACCAAGATCGGTCGTATCAACTTTAGACAACGCCGCCTGTATGTCATTCAGGGTACGCTTATCATTAAAGTAAGAGTCGGCATAGATATTTTTAATCTTTCCGCTTTTAATACCGGCTACCAACACGTCGTAAAGAGAGCGTCTTGAACCCCCAATCTGGTTAGTATCTATAGGATAGTACAAGGGGAAATTCACTCTTTCATCGAGATCTATGATCTCCCAGGTGGTTTTTGCCCAAAGTACATCCCTGTCATCAACATATCCATACTCCAAAGGATCGTTCTTTCCATAGGTAAGCTCTGCCTTGGTAGGGCCTCCTATTTCATCGGGACTTTTGGCATTAAGAAGATTACTTTGGCCAAAAGAGGTCACCGAAACGAGCAATCCACATAATCCTAACAAAAATTGGTTCCAGTTCATGTTCTAATGATTTAATTTGTTAATTCAACCAGTACCGGAGATACTTGTTTTAGCTTATAACCTGAGCTTCCGGCAAGTTGAGCTTCCACATCAAAGATCTGGATAGTCTCGCCTCTGCCTGCTCTTCTTAGCGCTCCAATAGCACTCTGGTCAAGCTTTTGCCCTCTCACCTGAATAGTTGGCTGACCCGGTACACGAAATTTGAATCCGGTTACTCTTAGATCAACATCAAATTCAAAATCGGGCAGAGCTGCTCCAATGGTTGAAATTTCAAGGTTTTGACGCTGCATTCTTACCGTTCCGTCTTCCCCTCTTACAGTTCCAACAGGTCTTGGTATATCGCGTACTCTAAATGTTTTGCTGTCGCTTACTTTTTCTCCTCCCGGAAGTTCACCACTTACATTGATGGTCACTTCACGAGCCCGGAGCGTAGTAACATCCATAATGTAATTTCCGGCTCCACCTGCAGATCTTAGTCCCGGTGCATTTGCCGATACGTTACCCACTCCTGGTATAGAGATGGTCATTGGGTTTGCAACCCCACGGTAAACCACGTTCATCTTATCGGCAGAAATTACTGCGGAATTAGGTTTTGGAATAACGCTATATGAGCTGGTCACGGGAATTTCTACAATAGAATCTCCTTCTTTAAACTGAAGTTGTCCGGTAATTTTTTGCTCACCTACATTCCCGGCCGGGAATTTAAGCTGCACCTGACCAGCCTGTGTAGAAGCCACTTTGTTACCGTTGATCACAACATTCTCAAAACGCAAAGAAGGATCTACTCTTCCTAAAACTACTTTTCCGGAGAACTGCTCTCCACTAAAGAATGCAGTTTTGTCGGGAATAACTATAGCTTCATAGTTGGTCAAAGAAACATCGCTTTGAAGCTGGCCCGAAAGCATAGCTGAAAGCGCATCATTTTCAGCCGATTTTGCATCGCCTTGCATTTGAGTAAGCTTTGTAATAGATGCAATTAGCGGAAATCCTTCAAAGTTATAAGATAACCATGGACGTTTCACACCTTCACCATCTACAACAGGCTCTGTGCTAAACTCCCTTCTAACTTCAGATGCAATTTGAGAAAAGTCTTCTCCTAATACACTTGCAACACCTTCACGGTATTTTTCTATTTCGGCAAGAAATTCCTTTCCTGCTTCACTTGGCTGCCCGCTTGAGAAAAGATATTCATCAAGTTGTGCAGACTGATCCATTGCCTCGTAATCTTCACGCTCATCACCTTCAATATCTGCAAGCGCTTTTTCCTTGAGATTATCAATGTAGGTGGTAAAGTTAGTAGTTAAGGTATGAATTTGCTCCGCCTTTTCCTGCAACGGAACATACTTTGCCGGCTGCTCTTGAGCTTTTGTTGCCAATCCTGCGATTGCAGCGGCATTTCTTTCAGTAACAGAGGCATTTGATTCGGCTAAACTTTCGTTAGTCATTCCAAAGGCAGTAAGTACTTCTTTGGACATATTTAGAGCCATCATTGCGATGAAAACCAGATACATCAGGTTAATCATCTTCTGTCTTGGGGTTTGTTTTCCAGACGCCATTCTCTAATTTTAGTTTGTTCTTTTAATTTTTTTTAGGGCAAAAAGCTTCCTGTTAAGCCTTAACGTGCATAGCAGAAAGCATTCCTCCGTAAACATTGTTTAGAGAAGAAAGGTTGGTAGCCAAAGACTCCATTTGCTTATTTAACCTGTCAGCATTTTCGGCTACTGCATCATTCACTTCTGCCTGGCGTGAAGCAGACTCTACCTGTACTTTATAAATATTGTTCAATGACTCCAGTTGGTTTGCAGCCAGGCTCATCTCCTCGCTGTACTTCTTTTGAGAAGCCATGGCATCTACTGTAGGAGTAATATTTTTTGCGGCACCTTCAAAGTTTCTAATACTGTCCCCAAGGCTGCTCATCAAATTAGCATCGATCTTAGCCTCACGTAAAATATTGTCAAGTTTTTTAGATAACATCCCTTCAGTTTCTTCATTGCTCACCAATGCCTGGTTATTGCGGGTTGCCGGTGTACCACCAGCCAGTTCGGGATAAACCAGAGACCAGTCTAATTCGTCATCTACCGGTTCAAATGCAGAAACAGCAAAAACAAGTGCTTCTACGATTAGACCAATAATTAACATTTCATTACCTAAAGGCCAGTGCATGATTTTAAATAGTGCCCCCAGGATAACTACAGAAGCACCCAGACCATACACCATATTCATTAATTTCTTACTCGACTTTGATTGTGCCATGATAAATAAAAATTTAGTTCTTTTTTAATAGGTTATTTGTGAAATAGGGATTTTTATCTTGTTTGATTCAGGGTAAGATCTGTCCCCAAATAGTCCTGTACCGTTCTAAAGCCGATGTAACTACGGGCAGAATCTGCGTATTCATAGTCACGTGAACTCACCTGAAGAAAATAAGCTACATCTTTCCATGATCCCCCACGGACCACTTTTTTCATATTGGACTCATCATTTACCGACGGGTTCATAGATGAAGAATATTCATAAGATGCAGGGTCATACGATGAAAAAACCCATTCGGCAACATTACCAGCCATATTATACAAACCGTAATCATTAGGCTCATAAGATTTGGCCTCTACGGTGTACAAAGCCTGATCGGCTGCGTAATCTCCCCTCAATGGTTTAAAGTTAGCCATAAAACAACCGCGGTCGTTCTTGGTATAAGGCCCACCCCAAGGATAAGTGGCAGACTCAAGGCCACCCCGGGCTGCATATTCCCATTCGGCCTCTGTAGGCAAACGATAAGAGTTTACATTGTGCTCGCCTTTTGATTTTCTGTAAGAGTTGTGATACAGGGTTCTCCATTGTGCAAAAGCACGTGCCTGTTTCCAGGAAACCCCTACCACAGGATAATCGCTATAAGCATCATGCCAAAAATAATCGTTATGCATGGGCTCATTATAGGAATAGTTAAAATCTTTGATCCAAACAGTAGTATCTGGATAAATTTGAATTTCTTCAGTTTCAATAAAATCGGCACGCTTACCCGGCTCTGCTCTTGCAGCCGAACTTACGTCCATCCAGGTATAGCGAAATTTAAGATGATTCACATCAAAAGAACGCTGGCCATTGTATGCTTCTTCAATAGGAATATACAGGGTGTCCATCACCTCAGCATAATATTCATCGGGATAGTCTCTGGTATCCCAAATAAGATCTACATCCTTATTGATCTTTCTGCCTTCATAGTCCCCAAGGCTGTAATAGTTATTGTACATGTACTGTTCATAGGGAGTCATATCGGCCTCCTCGCTATCGGCAAAAGCAAATTCACCAATCCCTCCTGTACCGGGGGTTTCACCAATCTCTTCAGCAAAGATGGCAAGTTTCATTCTGGTGACCGAATCTTTTACCCAATTTACAAACTGGCGGTATTCCGCATTGGTAATTTCGGTTTCATCCATATAAAAAGAACGAACAGTAACAGTTTTTGGCGGAGCATTGTTCAATCCGGCAATATCATCATCACTTTTACCCATGATGAATGCACCACCAGGAATTAACGTCATCCCCAACGGTTTTTCGGGATGCCATTTCTTTCCCTGCGCACCAACCAATTGCCCTTGATCACTGCGACCACACGAGGCCAAAACAGAAATTACAGCAATAAGCGAAAAAAATTTCTTCATAATATCTCTCAAAGTTAGGACATAATAGCTCCAAGGCAGTAAACCTATTTATTTATTTTCTAATAAACAATTTATTTAGTTAAAATGCAGAAGCTACAAATGTTTATATTATTTAAATTTCGTTTTTCCTTTTTGTTTTATACCACCTCTCGGGGATGATTTGATTACAGGCGTCGAGGTAATCTCCTTGCGTGCAAGGTAATAACGTATGCCTCTTAAGTTTATTATTTGCAGGTGAAATAAATGGAATTTCTATCCACCAGCGACCGCTTACCGGACTCTTAAAAAAAACCAGGATCTCATCGTCAACTGGAACCTGGTATCTTATAAACTCCTTTTTAGAGGAAATAGTATTTTCATTTTTCCTAAAATTCACCCCCTCAATAAAATACCACAGTATTTGAGCCACCAACATGTTTGAAGCAGGAAAATTAAGCTGGGAGGTATATTCAAATATTCCAAATGAAGACACTTTATCACTAATACCTGCATACCGCGCCAAAGCACAAATTTCTTTCCCATCAAAACCGTTAGAAGATCGAAGCCTGTAGTTACCAAGTGCACCTGCACTAATCGCACCCAAATCAAGCCCCACCAGGTTGGCGTCTCGCATCACCGGCTCAATTGCAATGATATCAGCCGACACTTCCCCCAGTCTTATTGCATCAAAGAATAACCTCTCCATCAACTCAATCTCATCCTGTGAATTGAAATAAGTTTGATATCCCAGGTTAGAATAATTGAAGAGATTATAAGGTTTAGTCACTACCATCTTCCCTACATAAGAATGGTTACTTATTGGTTTATCGGCATCTCCAAGGTCAAACCTGGAATCGATGTTCACCAGGTTCACCATCTGCTCCACCCCGTCATAAGCCCGGTACTGCGCATAAAGCAGATCTTCGCTTCCTCCAAGAAGCACCGGAATAATGCCATTTTTAAGACAGTAGTTCACCACAGATTGGACTGCAAAAAAAGTATCTTCTTCAGAATCCCCTTTTTGGATATCCCCCAAATCGGCCATTGGTAGATTCCAGTTACCTGCGTATAGATTGTAAAACTCTCTTCTTATATTATCAAAATCAAACGGCTCACCGGTAGGGTCTTCATCCAAACGATCTTCCAGGACTCCAAAAAAGGCAATTTTAATGCCATCAAGGTCAGGAAAAGCTTTATTTTCAAGATGAATCCGAATGGATGCCCCCAAACTGTTACCCGCAGTTACGAGCTCCTCCTTCACCGGCGTAAGAAAATCGAATTCCATAAATTACTTCTTTTTGGAGACAGTTTTTTTACTGGTGGTTTTCTTAGCTGCAGTCTTTTTAGTGCCGGTAGACTTTTTAGCAGTTTTCTTTTTAGGAGCTTTTTTCTCCAGTATTCCCTTTACCTCTTCAAGCGTTAATTTTGTTGCATCTACAGTTTTGGGCAGCTCAATTTTGGTCTTTCCTTTCACAATATTAGAACGCCCCCATCTTGCCTTTTCTACCTTAATCCCTTCATCTTCCCAATTGTGGATCACCTTCTCCCGCTCTTTCCTGATCTTATCTTCAATAAGTTCCTCTATATCTTCTGCGGAAAGATTATCAAAATCGTACTTTTTATTCACGTTAATGAACATATCATTCCACTTAAGGAAAGGTCCAAAACGGCCTACCCCTTTTTGCACGGGCAGGTCTTTATATTCATAGATAGGCGCATCTGCCTTTTCTTTTTCTTTGATCAATTCCAGCGCCCGCTCCATGGTTACCTCAATAGGATCTTCACCTTTTTCAAGAGAGACGAATTTTTTCCCATATCGCACATAAGGTCCAAAGCGACCATTGTTCACCTCTACTTTTTCTCCTTCATATTCCCCAAGTTCCTTCGGAAGCTTGAACAATTCCATCGCCTCTTCAAAAGTGACAGAATCTAAGGTTTGATCTGGTGAAAGACTGGCAAATTTCGGTTTCTCCTCATCTTCAACAGAACCCATTTGCACCATAGGCCCAAATTTACCGAGCCGCACGCTTACCGGCTTTCCGGTAACAGGATCTTCCCCTAAAATTCTTTCACCCACTTCCCTTTCAGCATTTTGGGCTACGTCAAGCACATTAGGATGAAAATCACTGTAGAAGTCTTTCATCATCTTGGTCCACTCCTCTTTCCCTTCAGCTATATCATCAAAATCCTGCTCTACCTTGGCGGTGAAATTGTAATCCAGGATGCTTGAAAAATGAGTGACAAGAAAATCGTTCACTACCATCCCAACATCGGTTGGGACCAGTTTTCCTTTATCACTACCTACAGTTTCTGTAAGCTTCTTTTCATTTATTTTATCAGCCTTTAGAGTAAACTGCACATAATCACGCTCTACCCCGTCAACCGATCCTTTCTCGATATAATTCCGGTTTTGAATGGTAGAAATTGTAGGTGCGTAGGTAGACGGGCGTCCAATTCCCAGCTCTTCGAGTTTCTTTACCAATGAAGCTTCAGTATAGCGGTAAGGTGGCCGCGTAAACCTTTCGGTGGCTGTGATATAATTGTTTTTAAGATTTTCGTTTACCCTTAATGCAGGTAGCATTCCTTCCTGTTCTTGCAATTCTTCATCCTCTTCGTCGCGACCTTCCAGATAAACTTTCAGGAACCCATCAAATTTTAGAACTTCTCCATTGGCTGTGAACTGCTTATCGTGTTTATCGGCTTCAATTTTCACATTGGTTCTCTCCAGTTCGGCTTCACTCATTTGGGAAGCTATGGCACGTTTCCAGATCAATTCATACAGGCGCTGTTCATCGCGATCGGCCTGTACGCTGTGTGCTGCAAAATTTGTTGGTCGTATTGCCTCGTGAGCTTCCTGCGCCCCTTTGGTCTTTCCTTTAAACTGGCGTGTTTTACTGTACTTTTCACCATAGGCGTCTAAAATCTCTTTTTTAGCACCTTTTCTTGCATCATCAGAAAGATTTACGCTATCGGTTCTCATATAGGTAATATGCCCCGCCTCGTAGAGACGCTGCGCCATGGTCATGGTCTTACTTACTGAAAAATATAATTTTCGGGCAGCTTCCTGCTGAAGTGTTGACGTTGTAAATGGTGGTGCAGGTGATTTTTTAGCAGGTTTGGTCGTAAGATCGGCCACCTTAAAATTAGCTCCCAAATTATCTGAAAGAAACTGCTCAGCTTCAGCCTTGGTGTCAAAATTCTTAGGAAGCTTGGCTTTGAAAGATTTGCCATCTTCGTTGGTGAATTCGGCATCTATTCTAAAAGAGGCTTCAGGAATAAAACCCTGAATTTCCCGCTCTCTCTCTACAATTAACCTCACCGAAACACTTTGCACCCTTCCTGCTGAAAGACCTCCTTTTACTTTTCTCCAAAGCACCGGCGAAAGCTCGTAACCCACAAGCCTGTCAAGAACCCTGCGCGCCTGCTGGGCATTTACAAGGTTATAATTGATCCCTCTCGGGTTTTCAATCGCTTTTAGAATAGCCGATTTTGTGATCTCGTGAAAAACGATCCTTTTGGTTTTGGCTTTATCAAGATCCAGCTCTTCGGCCAGGTGCCATGCAATAGCTTCTCCCTCCCGGTCCTCATCACTCGCCAGCCATACCATTTCCGCACTCTTTGCTAAGCTCTTTAGTTTCTTAACAACATCCTTCTTGTCTTTAGATACTATATATTTAGGAGTAAAATCACCCTCGGTATCCACACCCAACTCTTTGGAAGGCAAGTCGGCAATATGACCAAAACTCGAGGCAACAGTGTAATCTTTTCCAAGAAATTTCTCGATGGTTTTAGCCTTTGCGGGGGACTCTACAATCACTAAATTCTTTGCCATAGTATCTTTTTTTGTTTTGCAAAAGTATGGGAATTTTTAAATATGACTGCAAACCGGAAATTTTTATCGTTCAAACCTACCCTAAAATAACAATTTGGTAATTAACTTAAAATGCACAATCCACCTTCGGCTGTAATATATTCTGAATATTAACAAGAAGAAATTTAAACTTCAGTCATATTATATAGAGATCATATGAAACTGAAAAATACCTTTCAAAAATGCCATTTTTGAAGCTTCAGTATTTAACTGTATCTTTTGCCTCTACTTCTTCCGAAGAAGCCTTCCAGATTTTCCTCCTGTCACTTTGTCACATACCAACTAAAACTGTATCTTTGCCCGTTCAATTGCCTCATGGCATTTTTTTGAATTATGGAGAAGATTATAGACGAAAAGCAGCAGGGAAATACATTGGTAATGGAGCCCAAAACGGGTAACGGGAAAAAGCTGATGATTGAGAGCTACGGCTGCCAAATGAACTTTAGCGACAGTGAGATCGTAGCATCAATTCTTGCTAAAGAAGGCTTTGATACCACTCAAAGTCTCGAGGAAGCCGACCTGGTTCTTATCAACACCTGCTCAATTAGAGATAAAGCAGAACAAACAGTACGAAAGCGACTGGAAAAATATAATGCTGTAAAAAAAATCAACCCGGGGATGAAGGTGGGCGTGCTTGGCTGTATGGCCGAACGCTTAAAAGCCCAGTTCCTGGAAGAAGAAAAGATTGTTGACCTTGTGGTGGGGCCCGATGCCTACAAAGACCTGCCAAACCTCATTAACGAAGTGGAAGAAGGTCGCAATGCCGTAAATGTGATCCTCTCCAAAGATGAAACTTATGGAGATATTTCTCCCGTGCGTTTGCAAAGCAACGGCGTTTCGGCCTTTGTTTCTATCACACGGGGCTGCGACAATATGTGTACGTTTTGTGTAGTACCGTTTACCCGCGGAAGAGAGCGTAGCCGTGACCCACAAAGTATAATGGAAGAGGTGAATGAACTGGCACAAAAAGGCTTTAAAGAAATCACACTTTTGGGACAGAACGTTGACAGCTATTTATGGTATGGCGGCGGACTCAAAAAGGACTTTAAAAATGCTTCGGAAATGCAAAAGGCTACCGCTACCAATTTCGCTGCCCTTTTGAGGATGGTAGCCGAAGCACATCCAAAAATGAGGATTAGGTTCTCTACTTCAAATCCGCAGGACATGACGCTTGATGTGATTGAAGCCATGGCGAAATACCCGAATATTTGTAAATATATTCACCTGCCGGTGCAAAGCGGTAGCGACAGGATCCTTAAAGCCATGAACCGTCTGCACACCCGCGAAGAATACTTTGAGTTAATTGACAACATTAGGAAACTAATGCCCGATTGTGCTATCTCCCAGGATATGATCACCGGATTCCCAACAGAAACTGAAGAAGATCACCAGGATACACTATCCCTTATGGAATATGTGAAATATGACTTCGGATTCATGTTCGCTTATTCTGAAAGACCCGGAACAATGGCCGCCAGGAAACTGGAAGACGATGTTCCTGAAGAAGTTAAGAAAAGAAGACTTACAGAAATTGTAAACCTGCAACAACAACACAGCCACTTTAGAACCCGACAGTTTGTTGGCAAGACGGTAGAGGTGTTGATCGAAAAAGAATCCAAGAAATCTGATGCTCACTGGAGTGGCAGAACTACCCAAAACACTGTGGCAGTTTTCCCAAAAGAGCAGTATAAGATTGGGGATTTTGTAAACGTGAAGATAAACGACTGTACCAGCGCCACCTTAATAGGAGAAGCGGTTGGGTATAGCGAGAATAATTAAGCCCCCTGCCCCCGAAGGGGGTGTAGGAGAGGTCTTAAAGATTTCTTTTTTTAAACTAATTGAAATGAAGAGCATACCAGAATCAGGTTCAATTAAACAAACAAATACCCCCATTGGGGGCTAGGAGGCATGGAAAGTATTCAGGCAATAAAACAGCGTTTCGGCATTTTAGGAAACGACCAGAAATTAAACAGGGCAGTAGAAAAAGCCATGCAGGTGGCGCCAACAGATATTTCTGTACTGGTCACCGGGGAAAGCGGAGTGGGAAAAGAAAGTATTCCCAAGATCATCCATGCACTCTCCCACCGCAAACACGGTAAATATATTGCTGTAAACTGCGGTGCCATCCCTGAAGGTACTATTGACAGTGAACTCTTTGGGCATGAAAAAGGTGCTTTTACAGGTGCCACTCAAACGCGAAGTGGATATTTTGAAGTGGCCGACGGCGGAACTATTTTTCTGGATGAAGTTGGCGAATTGCCACTAACCACGCAGGTACGGCTTCTGCGTGTGCTCGAAAATGGCGAATTCATCAAGGTAGGATCCTCAAAGGTGCAAAAGACCAATGTACGTATTGTCGCTGCCACCAACCTCAATATGGCCGATGCCATCAAAAAGGAAAAATTCAGGGAAGACCTTTACTACAGGTTAAGTACCGTAGAGATCTACCTACCACCATTGCGCGAACGCAAGGAAGACATCCACCTGCTCTTCAGGAAATTTGCAGCCGATTTTGCTTTGAAGTACAAAATGCCCACTATTCGGCTTGAAGACGATGCCATCAGCCTGTTGCAAAAGTATTCGTGGAATGGAAACGTGAGGCAGCTAAGAAACCTCGCCGAGCAAATTTCAGTTTTAGAACAGGAAAGAAGTATAGACGCCCAAAAATTAAAAGAATATCTTCCCGGTTACGGCAGCAACCTACCGGCCGTGATCGAGGAAAAAAAGAAAGAAAGCGACTTTAGTAATGAGCGGGAAATTCTCTACAAAGTGCTTTTTGACATGAAAAGCGATCTTAATGACCTCAAAAAGCTCACGTTAGAGCTTATGGAAAATGACGGTCATAAGAATGTGAAAGAGGAAAACGAAAGCCTGATCAATAAGATCTACGGAAATAATGACGAAGAAGATGTTATTCCCGAAGAAATAACCGACGAGGAACTCGAAGTACTTCAAATTCCGCAGCAAAATCCTTCAGATAAACAGGATAAATATTACTTTGCCGAAGAAATTGAGGAAGAAGAAACGCTGTCCCTTCAGGATAAAGAGCTGGAACTCATCAAGAAATCCCTGGAGCGCCACAACGGGAAACGAAAGGCAGCCGCCGAAGAACTGGGAATAAGTGAACGCACCCTGTATAGAAAGATCAAACAATACGACCTCTAAAAATTGCCATTTTTGACACCCCATACTTTATGAAAAAAATACAGTTGTTGCTTCTTTTAATGCTTTCCCTCAGCCTGTCATCCTGTGGCATTTATTCTTTTTCGGGAGCCGATGTGGGGAATGCGCAAACCTTTCAGGTTAATTATTTTCAGAACGCCGCAGCAATTGTGGAGCCGGGTATTGACCGTACATTCACGCTTCAGCTTCAGGATCTTATTCAGAGTCAGACGAATTTGAGCCTCACCAATGAAAATGGAGACCTGGTTTATGAAGGGGAGATCATAGATTACTATGTTGCCCCCATGAGTGCCACAGCCCAAAGTACTGCCGCACAAAACCGCCTCACCATTGTGGTCAATCTAAGGTTCTACAACACCTTAGACCCCGAAAAAGACATTTTAGACCGGCGTTTCTCGTTCTACTATGATTATCCTGCCAGTGCACAACTTATTGGGCCGGTGCTGGCAACAGCCCTTGAAGAGATCTTTACCCGCATCACTCAGGATATTTTTAATGCTACTTTGGCAAACTGGTAATGAAACAGGATGAAGTAATATCGATTCTTAAAGACCCTGCTGCCATTTCCTTTGAGCAGACAAAAGCGCTGCACGAGATTTTGAGAAAATATCCTTACTTCCAGGCGGCCCGTGCCGTGCGCCTTAAAGGATTAAAAAACGCGAACAGCCTACACTACAACAAGGAACTTAAGGTGACAGCCGCTCACACTACAGACAGAGGGGTGCTGTTTGACTTCATTACTTCAAGGGAATTCAATCAAAATGAAATTGCCGAATCTATCAAGAAGCAGGAGCAGCAACAAAAGCAACTTGAAGATAAGGCCGCGACAAAAGTTGAAAAAGAGGATGAAAACCTGACTCTTGACAAGGCACTGAAAATGAAATCTCAGGAATCTGCCCGCGTATTTGATCCGCGTTTGTTCCAAAAAAGAGAAGAAACAACTCAGCCTTCAGAAGAAGAAGATACTCTGGAAACCGGCAAACCCCTTTCCTTTAACCGCAATGAAAATCACTCATTTTCAGAATGGTTAAAACTGGCTTCAGCAAAACATGTAGAACGGGAAGAATTATCTTCGGAAGTACAGGAAGAAAAGAGCCGGAAGTTTGAACTTATTGAGGAATTCATTTCTAAAAACCCGAGGATTACCCCTTCAAAAACGGCAAAAAAAGTCAACCTTGCCGAAGACAGTCTTGCAGCGCCCGAAGCCCTTATGACAGAGACTTTAGCACGGGTTTACCTCGAACAGAAAAACTACAAAAAAGCCATCCAGGCATATAAAATTTTAATTTTGAAAAATCCGGAAAAAAGTGGTTTCTTTGCAGACCAAATTCGGGCAATCGAAAAATTACAGGAAAATAATAGTTAAGCATAATGAGCACATTTACAATCTTTTTAACGCTAATCATTATAGTAGCGTTCCTACTGGTAGTAGTAATCATGGTTCAAAACCCTAAAGGCGGCGGGTTATCTTCGGCTTTTGGCGGTGGCGCAAACCAGATTGGTGGAGTTCAAAAAACATCAGATTTTTTGGATAAAAGTACCTGGACGCTTGCAACCCTTCTTCTTGTGCTTATCCTGCTTTCTAATGTAACTATTATGGATGGCAACGGAGTAGGAGAATCTAAGATCATGGGGGGAGAACCTGAAGTAGAAACTAACGTTCCTGCACCTGTCGAAGCTCCTGTGACTACCCCTGCAGAGCAGAACTAAAAAACTTAAGACATATATACAAATGCCAGCTTATGACAAGCTGGCATTTTTTTTTGACTTTTGTCAGCATTTTTCAAGTGGCACAATTTTCGTCTCTTAGGCTATTCAAACAAAGAATTTATTAACTAAAATACATTTGAAAAATGGCACTAAACATTAAACCTCTTTCAGACAGAGTACTTGTTGAGCCTGCCGCAGCCGAAACTCAGACTGCATCAGGTATTTACATTCCCGAAACCGCAAAGGAGAAACCACAAAAAGGTACCGTAGTAGCCGTAGGTGGCGGTAAAAAAGACCACGACATGACCGTTAAGGTTGGTGACAGTGTACTTTATGGAAAATACGCAGGTACCGAGCTCAAACTGGAAGGTAAAGATTACCTTATCATGAGAGAGGATGATATTCTTGCTATAGTATAAAACCCTGAAGTAATAATCGCATTATTTTCTGGCGGTTCTTCACCTCAACTATTTTTTAGAATCAACTAACTAATTCCCGATCAGGGGAAGAAAAAAATTAAATAAAATGGCAAAAGAAATAAAATTTGATATTGAAGCCCGCGACGGTATTAAACGCGGAGTGGATGCATTGGCAAATGCTGTAAAAGTAACTTTAGGGCCTAAAGGCCGTAACGTGATCATCAACAAATCTTTTGGAGCTCCTGTAGTGACAAAAGACGGGGTGACCGTGGCAAAAGAAATTGAACTTGAAGATGCTCTTGAGAACATGGGAGCTCAAATGGTTAAGGAAGTAGCTTCCAAAACCAATGATATCGCCGGTGACGGTACTACCACTGCAACTGTACTTGCCCAGGCTATCGTAAAAGAAGGCCTTAAGAACGTTGCTGCCGGTGCAAACCCAATGGATCTTAAACGCGGAATTGACAAGGCTGTTGAAGCTTTGACTGCCAACCTTAAAGAGCAAACCCAGCAGGTAGGTGATTCTTCAGAAAAGATCAAGCAGGTAGCTTCAATCTCTGCCAACAACGATGACCAGATTGGTGAACTTATCGCCCAGGCTTTCGGAAAAGTTGGAAAAGAAGGAGTGATCACTGTTGAAGAAGCTAAAGGAACCGAAACTTACGTTGACGTTGTTGAAGGAATGCAGTTTGACCGCGGATACCTTTCTCCTTACTTCGTTACCAACAGCGAGAAAATGACTGCCGATCTTGAAGATCCATACATCCTTATCTATGACAAGAAGATCTCTTCAATGAAAGACCTGCTTCCTGTACTTGAGCCAGTTGCTCAGTCTGGAAAGCCCCTTTTGATCATTGCTGAAGACGTAGACGGCGAAGCCCTTGCCACTCTTGTAGTGAACAAACTAAGAGGTTCTTTGAAAATTGCTGCTGTTAAAGCTCCGGGATTTGGAGACAGAAGAAAAGCAATGCTTGAAGATATCGCCATCCTTACAGGTGGTACTGTGATCTCTGAAGAAAGAGGATTCACTCTTGAGAACGCAACACTTGATATGCTTGGTACTGCTGAAAAAGTAGCTATCGATAAAGATAACACAACTGTAGTGAACGGTGCCGGTGACAACCAGGTGATCAAAGACCGTGTGAACCAGATCAAGGCTCAGATGGAAACTACAACTTCCGATTATGACAAAGAAAAACTTCAGGAGCGTTTGGCTAAACTAGCCGGAGGTGTTGCCGTACTTTACGTAGGTGCAGCTTCAGAAGTTGAAATGAAAGAGAAGAAAGATCGTGTAGACGATGCCCTTCACGCAACCCGTGCGGCTGTAGAAGAAGGTATTGTTGCCGGTGGTGGTGTTGCCCTTGTACGCGCCAAAGCTGTGCTTGCAAACCTTGAGTCTTACAACGCCGATGAAGCTACAGGAATCCAAATTGTAGGTCGTGCTATCGAAGCTCCTCTTAGAACAATTGTTGAAAACGCAGGTGGCGAAGGCTCTGTAGTGATCAACAAGGTGCTTGAAGGAAAAGACAACTACGGTTACGATGCAAAATCTGACTCTTATGTAGACATGATGAAAGCCGGAATTATCGATCCTAAGAAAGTAACAAGAGTAGCTCTTGAAAACGCTGCTTCGGTTGCCGGAATGATCCTTACTACCGAGTGCTCTTTGGTTGATATCAAAGAAGACAACGCCGGAGGCGGAATGCCACAAGGAATGGGTGGCGGCATGCCCGGAATGATGTAAAATAGACATTAGATTTTAGAAGTGACAAGTTAGATCTTCTTCTGAAATCTTAATTTTGATTTTATAGAAAAACCCGCTTCATTGCTGAAGCGGGTTTTTTATTTTCACCCTTAGGCGACATAGACTTTCAAAAATGGCATTTTTAAGGCTTCTTCTTTTTACTGCGGAAATATTACTTTCTTAGGAAATAGTTTTCTTCTGAAGAAGAATGCAAGAGAGCCAACTCTCCTTCTTTGAGCACAAAACTTCTGAAGACCAGGTGTCAAAAATGGCATTTTCAGAATATCTTTTTGAAGTTTTTCCTGAAATAGATTGCAGCGAACACCACCTTGATTTCTACTGAAATAAACTCTTCTGAAGAAGAATTTTTCCTGATAATACACATTTTTGAGACCATAACTTCTGAAAGAGAGGTGTCAAAAATGGTATTTTGGGATACCTATTTTTTAAACATTTACTGAAGTTTTATCAATAGCATCTAAGGCCTTCCTCGCCTGAAGCAGATGCCTTAGAATTAATGAAGCTGATCTCACTTTTTCATAAAATCAAAAGCTCCTTTTCGAAGGTTGATGCCGTATTCGGTATAGGCTTTAAGGCAATCCAGAAAATTCATCCAACCTCCCGAATTCTCACCATACCATTTTATACCAGCTTCATTGGCTTCAATCTTCCCTTCTGTGAGCTTTACGAGGGTTTGATTATCAGAGATTTTCTCAAGCACAATTTCTACTGTAGTTTTATAACCTTCGGCTCCATCCCACTCAAAAATGACATTTTTGGGAGGCTTTACCATTAGTATCCTGACAGGAAAACTTTCTGGCGCCTCGCTGAAAGTCCAGAGCACAGTCTGCCCCTCCTCCATTCTTCCGGAGGCGTGAGAAATGAAGTAGGAAGACATTTTTTCGGGTTCTGTGATGGCATCAAAAACCCAGCGTTGTGATCGGGCGATCTGTATGTTCGTCTTTATTTCGAGAGCTTCCATTTTACGTATTGCCTTCGGGCTTGCAATAATTAATGATCCAGGTTACACCGAATTTATCTGTACACATTCCGTAGTAGCTTCCCCAGAAAACATCGCCAATTTGCATGGTAATTTTACCTTCACTGCAAAGGCTTTCAAAAAGCTGATCGGCCTGTTCTTTGGTTTCGGTATTAATAGAGAGCGAGACGTTGTTGCCCACCACTACATCGGGGCACCAGCCATCATCGCAGTCGCTGCCCATAAGCAGGCATTTTTCGTCCAGGGGCAGGACGATGTGCATAATCTTGTTCATTCTATCTTCGGGGATAGACAAACCTTCTTCTGAAGGGATGTCGCGAAACCTTCCTATGTAAGAGAATTCACCTCCAAACACTGATTTATAGAAGTTGAAGGCCTCTTCGCAATTACCCGGAAAAGTTAAGTAGGGGTTTAATGTTTCCATTTTAAACTGATTTACAAAACATTACATCTTAACTAATTTACTGGAATATTTGGATTGTTATATTAAAATTTTCCAAAATTAGGAGCAGGAAAAAATCGTCTAAACAAAAAAAGCCACGCAGTACGCGTGGCTTCTAACTTTATGTTCTAATTTTTTTTATGCTATGAAACCGCCTTAAGCCTTTTTATACCCGATTTGTCGAGTTTCTCTTCGGCATATTCTTTATCTACCACCAGCTGGTTTGAGGTACCTTCGGGCATTTCAAACATGGCATCGGTAAGTATGGCTTCACATAGGGAACGCAATCCACGGGCACCAAGTTTGTATTCGATGGCTTTTTCCACAATAAAATCGAGGGCCTCATCGGTAATACTAAATTCGATATCATCCATCTCAAACAGTTTTTGATACTGCTTGATAATGGCATTTTTAGGCTGCGTAAGTATAGATCTAAGCGTTTTGCGGTCTAGCGGGTTCATGTGTGTAAGTACCGGAAGACGCCCAATGATCTCGGGAATCAACCCAAAATCTTTAAGGTCTTTAGGGATAATGTACTTCAACAGGTTCTCACGCTCTATAGCCTCATCATTCTTTGATGCGCTAAACCCAACCGCCTGCATGTTAAGGCGCTTGCTGATGTTCTTCTCAATACCATCAAAAGCCCCTCCGGTAACAAAGAGGATATTTTCGGTATCTACCTCGATGAACTTTTGATCGGGGTGTTTACGGCCTCCTTTTGGCGGCACGTTCACGGTAGTTCCTTCCAAAAGCTTCAATAAAGCCTGCTGTACCCCTTCTCCCGAAACATCGCGGGTAATTGAAGGGTTATCGCTTTTGCGGGCAATCTTGTCTATCTCATCAATGAACACGATACCGTGCTGTGCTTTTTCAAGATTATAATCGGCTGCCTGCAATAAGCGGGTAAGAATACTTTCAACATCCTCGCCCACATAACCAGCCTCGGTCAATACGGTTGCATCTACAATGGCCAGCGGCACGTTAAGCATTTTGGCAATGGTCTTTGCCATTAGGGTCTTACCGGTACCGGTTTCCCCAACCATGATGATATTACTCTTCTGGATCTCGATATCGTCATTATTGGCTGGCTGCAACAACCTTTTGTAGTGGTTGTAAACCGCCACAGAAAGCACTTTTTTAGTGTGCTCCTGCCCAATTACATATTGATCCAAAAAGCCTTTAATCGCTTTGGGTTTTCTTAGCTTTAGTTCAGATGAAAGCTCACCCGAGCTGTCTTGCTTTGATTCTTCTATAACGATCCCATGGGCCTGCTCAATACACCGGTCGCAAATATGAGCGTCAAGTCCGGCGATAAGCAGGTTGGTTTCAGGTTTTTTCCTTCCGCAGAAGGAACATTCTAGTTCTTCTTTTGCCATAAATTTTTTCTTCTAACCATTAAAGGTCTTCAGTATTCTTTAAAGAGATTATTTATCCCTTGTTAGAATCTCATCAATCATACCATATTCTAAAGCCTTATCAGCTTTCATCCAGTAATCGCGATCACTGTCTTCATGGATCTTCTCATAGGTTTGACCCGAATGCTTGGCAATGATATCATAAAGCTCCTTCTTTAAAATAAGGATCTCACGGGCAGTGATCTCAATATCACTTGCCTGCCCCTGCGCTCCACCAAGAGGCTGGTGAATCATAACGCGAGAATGCGGCAAACCACTTCTTTTTCCTTTTTCCCCTGCACATAAAAGCACCGCGCCCATAGAGGCAGCCATACCTGTACAAATTGTAGCTACATCGGGCTTTATGAACTGCATGGTATCATAAATACCAAGGCCGGCATAAACACTACCTCCCGGGGAATTGATGTAGATTTGAATGTCTTTTGAAGAGTCTGTACTCTCCAAAAACAGCAATTGCGCCTGAATAATATTGGCTACCTGGTCGCTAATACCCGTACCAAGAAAAATAATACGATCCATCATTAAACGGGAGAAAACATCAAAAATAGCAATGTTCATCTGCCTCTCTTCAATAATGTTTGGCGTCATACCCTGCGGGTACATGCTGCTTATTATTTTATTGTAATAGTTACTGTTAATCCCGTGATGCTGGGTGGCGTATTTCTCAAATTCTTTTCCGTAATCCATTGAATTTATGTCGTTTTGTTGGGGTTAAACAAAGAGGTTAACACCTCTCTCTTAGTTGCCAAAAAAGGCGTTATCCCGCACTTGGTCTAACGCCCTTAAAGATATAAGTATTAATTAAGAAAAGTTCTATTCGTAAACTTCTTTAACAAATTCTTCGTATGTCACTTCTTTCTCCTCAAGATTCACCTTTTCCTTGTAAAGGGAAAGTAGTTTTTGGTTCATTAACTGCTCAGAAAGGCGTTTTACTTCATCCTGACGGGAAAGGATTCGGGCCGCGATATCGTCAAGTTCCTTTTCTTCAGGGTTCATTTGGCCAAACTGCGCCATTTGTTCTTTGATCCTTTCTTTAGCGAAAGCTTTAAGGTCTTCAAACTTCACTTCAAGATTATTATCCTGGATCAATTTACCTTCAATCAACTGGAACCTTAATCCTTTTTCGCTTTTTTCGTACTCCTCTTGCGCCTCTTCAGCTGAAAGTTCTTTTTCTCCTGCAGTCTGGATCCACTTCTGAAGAAATTCCTTCGGAAGGTCGAACTGAGTGTTTTTGATCAGCATTTCAGTAACATCATTCAGCAATTGCTGATCGCTTTGCTGCTCAAATTGTTTGGCCGCATCTTCTTTGATCTTCTCTTTTAGTTCGGTTACCGAAGTTACTTCCCCTTCGCCAAAGAGCTTATCAAACAACTCCTGATCTAAATCTGCAAGCTCCTGAGTGTTTACTTCCTCTACGTGAAATTCTACCTCAACATCAAGCCCATGCGCTTTGTCATGCTCAACCTCAAGGAAATCCATCAATTGATGGTCATCTTCAAAAAGGCCTTTAGTGCTCACTTTTACAGTATCACCTGCTTTTGCACCAAGGAAAGGCTCCTTATTTTTGACCTTTTCAAGAGGTAAAGTAGTTTTGTTCTCTATTCCTTCAGCCTCATTTTTAAAGGTACCGGAAAGCTGGTCGCCTTCTTCGGCAGATTCTTTAGAAACAAGTTTTCCATATTGCTTCTGAAGAGTTTTTACCTGGTTATCGATCATCTCGTCACCGGCAACAATGTTATAATGAGTAATTGGCTTCTCGTTGTCAAGGCTCACCTCAAACTGTGGAGAAAGGCCCAGTTCAAACTCGAAGGTATAGTTGTCGCTATCCCAGTCGAAATTTTCCTGCTCCTTTGGAAGCGGATTTCCAAGAACATCCAGTTTTTCTTCAGTAAGATATTTGTTAAGGGCATCCTGAAGCAGCTTGTTTACCTCATCTACCAAAACTGCCTTCCCGTATTGCTTCTTCACCATCCCCATAGGCACATGCCCTTTACGGAAGCCAGGAATATTTGCATTTTTACGGTAGTCTTTCAGGACTTTTTCAACTTTGCCGCTATAGTCTTCTTTGGCTATATCAACCTTGAGGACTGCATTAAGTTCGTCAATGTTCTCTCTCGTTATATTCATTATAAGCGCTTATAAAAATTGGTTTGCAAAAGTACAACTTTTTTAAGAGCAAGCAAAGTTTCAAAAAGCTGAAATTCAGAAGGCTTTATTTCCTTTCGGCAATTGAGAAAAAGATTGATTGAATAATTGACAGCAAGATACTAAAGAGCACTGCAATCCAAAATCCGCTCACCTGGAATCCGCTTACAAAAGCATCTACCAAAAGGATGATAATGGCATTGATCACTATAAGAAAAAGGCCAAAGGTAAGCAGGGTAACAGGAAGTGTGAGAAGCACCAGGACGGGTTTCACTATAAAATTAAGCAGCGCCAGGACCAGGGCCACAACTATAGCCGTCACGTATCCTGTAACTGTTACACCCGGAAGAAAATTTGCAAGAAACACCACTACTACAGCGGTGAGGAGGATTCTTAAAAGAAAGGTCATAGGTTTTGAATTTAACACTAAGATACTACTTTGAACGAAAAACGCCGGGACCAGCCCGACGTTTTAATACATTTTTAAAGAAGGTGGGAATTAATTACCCACATCATTACTCGGAGTTACGGTTCCGTAGTTTCCAATATTCACGGTGGGAACTTCAGAATTATAGGTTTTGTTGATCTCTTCAATAATTTTGTTGGCTACTAAAGCGTATCCACGGGGCGTAAGGTGGATCCCATCAAGAGAGAAAGCACCACCACTACCAAAGGTTGATGTCACAGTGCCTTCATCAAAAGAAATTCCCGTAGTTGCTACCTTGTTAAGCAAAGCGGCAGCATCTACATGAGCCAACCCATTTGCCTGGGCAAGAGCTAGAATAGTTTCGTTATACTTAGCTGTGGCATTTCTAATGTTCTGGATTTCCTGAATATCAAGAGCATCTTTATCATCAATACCATTTACAGCCTCCAAAACCAACTGAGCCTGCTCTGGTGTTGGCTGACCTCCCTGCTGAAGTATACCTAAAACCTGCATCACTTCTGGACCTACCGCTGCAGAACCATATCCCTGAGTTGGAATGGCAGTACGATCTATAGTGAAAAGCAACAATTCTTCTTCAGTCATTTGTCTAAACCCAAGAGGATTAGTCTGAGTTTCGGGAACATCAATAACGAATCTATTTGGCCCCTCACTAAAAGTAAGTGCATATTGAGAAGCGATTTGCGCTGCCTGCTCCTGCGGCACTTGCTGTTGCATTAGAACCTGGGTGAAAATCCCGGCCACAGCCTGGAAAAACCCGGTAAGATTGGCAGCCTGTTCAGCACTAAGCACTAAAGCATTATTAGGAATAGTGGTAAAAAACGGCACATCGGTTACATCGGGGATATTGATTAAAACCCCTTCTTCTGCTCCAGATTGAACTAATCCATTTACAAGTTGCGTATATGCCCCGGTGAACATCGCCGGGTCTGTTATACTCGCTTCATTTAAACCCCCTGTGGTTGCGTATCCTAACACATCATTATTCCCAATCCATAAGCTGAAGAAAGTAGGCTGTTGAGCCACAGCATCTTCAAGAACAGAAGCTTCAGGAGAAGAAGCAAAACGCACAAAGTATGGATTTGCAGTTGCAGGATCGGCCATTAGCCCGGCAGGATTCCCATACCCAGGTGCCAATAAATGGTAACTTCTGGCTCCGGGAACTCCCATATTATTGAAAGGCCCTGTTAATTTGTTTAAAACATTCGTGGTAGGCGCCATTCCGGTATAAACTTTAGGGGTTTGTACAGGCTCCCCCTCTTCATTAAAAAGAGTCTCAAGCACAAGCCTGTTACTGGTAATTTGCTGGTCTCCTGCCAGTAAACCACCTGCATTATCGGCCATGTAAGGAATTCTGAATTCCTGGGTTTCCTGCACTTTAGCGAACTGCTGTGCCAGGATGTTTGGATAAGAATTCTGCTGCCCGGTGATATAGAGTGCGTTATCTGCATATCCGGCAGTTAGCGAGTTTCCTAAAGCCACGTAGTTGGAGAAATCGGCTTCTCCATTACTATACGCATCCTGCTCGTCTACGGGATTATCAAATTCAGGTTCACATGCAACCATTCCCAGCGCCAGGATTCCGATGTATTTTATATAATTTCTCATATTCTAATTCTTTTATTACATTTTATAAGTTACTCCAATCCCTGGAATAAAGGCTACAGATTTATAAGTACCTCCAAATGGGACACCCTCATAATCGGGGAAATCTTGTGGGTTTGGATTATAGACCGCATCAACTTCATCAAATCTTATATAAGCGAAAGATGCATCTATAGCCAGTCTTGAAGTAACATCAAGTGAAAGACCTGCTGTAAAACCCATGGAATCATTACGGGGAGTTTCGGGAGCAAAATAACCTTCCTGAACTGGAGATTCATCAAAGTAATAACCTGCACGCAGGGTCAACTTATCTGTAGCTTCGTACTGCGCTCCAAATCTCCATGTGTTTGAATCTTCATAAGCACGTGGATTCTCTGATACCCCAAGGGCAGGATTTGCAAATTCGATATCCAGAGCTTCATAAACACTCCAGAAAGTCCTGTTATAATCGAAAGCAAGCAACCATTTTTCGTTCAGTTGATAAGACAATCCCACGGTAAACTCTGCTGGCAATGGCAACTGTGCATCAAAAGTAGTATCGCTAAAAGGCGCTAAAGGAGTATTGGGAATATTTTCAAAATCGGCATCCCCATCTTCAGCATTCATAATGATCTCTGAACGGTAGTTGATTCCTATTCTGAAGTCTTCGGTTGCTGTAAACAGCGCTCCTGCAGACCATCCCCATTCGTTTACACCCGAAGCATCAATGGTTACATTTGACCTGTTACCATCAATATCGGTAAGAGTTCTACTCAGGTTTCGGTTAAAGTTTACTGAACCGGTAACAAAGATTGGACCTCCCCCAACACTTAAGAAATCGGCAACTTTATAAGAAACAAGCGGTTGGATGTAAATTGCCTGCAGCTCAATATCGTTTACAAGGTGAGAGCCTGCCCAATCTTTTTCCCATTTTACGGTACTTCCATAAGGAGTATAGACACTTAAGCCCACCGCAAGGTTTTCATTCAGTTTATAAGAAGCATTGAAGTAAAACGGTGTTCCGGCAGGATTATCGGTGCGTGCACTCTCTCCTGTGTCTTCGTTTTGCCATGCAACTTCAGAAAAAACCGCACTTACCCCTGCAGAAACAGTTAGTCGGTTTTCAAGATAAACCAGTCCCGCAGGGTTAAAGAATCCCAACTCGGCACTGTTAACAACGGCAACTCCCGTGTGTCCCATGGCCAGCGCTCGCTGCCCCTGCACCCCAACACGGTAACCTCCGGCATAAGTTATAGCACCTGCAAGCGCAAATACCATTGACAATAATACTTTTCTCATAATAATGTGTGTAGATTAATAAAGGATCAATGCTCAAAAATAGCATAAATTGCATATAAGGCAAGAAAAACCTCAATTTATTACGCGTGCATAATAAATTAGCTTCTAAATGGAGAGAAATTTCATGACCTGCTCATAAAATTCTTTCTTATTCTCAGCGTGCACCCAGTGGCCTGCGCGTGAAATTACCGAGAGCGTAGCATTGGGAAAATGCTTTTTTATGAGCCCCTCGTCTTCTGAAATAATATAATTTGATCTCTCCCCTTTAATAAACAGGGTGGGTTTTGTAAAAGTATAATCGTTGGGCAGGCTTTGTCCCAGCTCTTCAATTTCTTTTGTAAGCACCTCCAGATTAAGCCTTAAGCCAAGTCTTTCTTTTTGCTTCCAGTACAGGTTTTTCAGCAAAAACATTCTTACGGCCTTTTCAGGCACGTGTTTGGCAAGTACCTCATCTGCATCTCCCCGTGAGTTGAGCGTGGCATCGTCTACAGCTTTTAACCCCTCCAGGATCTGCTGATGGTGAGGGGCATAATATTTTGGTGCTATGTCTACCACCACCAGTTTATCAATGAGGTGCGGAAAAAGCGCCGCAGCTGTCATGGCCGATTTCCCCCCCATAGAATGCCCTATTAAAATGACATTTTTGAGGCTGTAGTTTCCAATGTATTCTTTGACGTCTTTAGCCAGTTCGGTATAATTAAAAACCTCACTGTGTGGGCTACGACCGTGGTTTCTTTGATCAATGAGATGAACCTGGAAACCTGCCTCCGAAAATTCATTCCCAAGGGTCTTCCAGTTATCGCTCATGCCCAAAAATCCGTGAAGGATCAATATGGGCTGCCCCTCTCCCAGAATTGTAGAATGTAGTTTCATTAGCTTCTTAACAAACTTAGATATTGATTAATAACATACTCCATTCCCTGGTACAGAGATTCGGCTATCAAAGCGTGACCTATAGACACCTCCAGCAGCCCCGGAACATTCTTCTGAAAGTATTCAATATTACTCAGAGAAAGATCATGCCCTGCATTTATTCCCAGTCCGAGATCTATGGCCGTTTCGGCACACAATTTATAGGGCTTTACCCCGTCTTTATTGCCTTTAGCGAACTGCCTTGCATATTCTTCAGTGTAAAGTTCAATGCGATCGGTACCGGTTTCTACAGCGCCTTTCACCATCTCTGGGTCGGGGTCTACAAAAATGGACGTGCGAATGCCGTTACTTTTAAATTCTGAAATGATCTCCTTTAAATAATCGCGATGTTTTATGGTATCCCAACCTGCATTTGAAGTTATGGCTTCTTCGGCATCGGGAACAAGAGTAACCTGCTCGGGCTTCACTTTTAGCACAAGATCCATAAACTTCTGAACGGGATTTCCTTCAATATTAAATTCCGTAGAAACCACCGGCTTAAGATCAAACACGTCCTGGTATCTTATATGGCGCTCATCGGGCCGTGGATGTACGGTGATTCCCTGCCCTCCAAACCGCTGGACATCTTTTGCTACCTGCACAAGGTTAGGAACATCTCCTCCCCGACTGTTTCGAAGAGTTGCAATCTTATTTATATTAACGCTTAATTTTGTCATTTTTGGCACCTGTTTTCAACAAAAATACAAAGTTGAATAAGCAAAGAAATACTTTATTTTGATTAATTTGCAGAAAAAGCCCCGGGTAATGAACATTCAGCCATATATTCTTAATGAAATTAAAATTCCGCAGTTTCACACCCCAATATTTGAGGTGCTGAAAATTTTTGATGTATCCGCCTACTCTCATTTACCCGTATTACAGGGAGATATCTATATGGGCAGTATTCCCGTAGCCGACGCCAGGATCTTTGAACCACAGCAACCAGTTGAAGAATTTCAATATGCCCTGGAAGGATTTTTTGTTAGAGATACAGACAACTGGATAGATGTGTTGCACAATTTTTCAAAAAATGATGCCAACTTAATGCCTGTTTTAGATGAGAACAACCAGTTTTTAGGATATCTCGAACTCCAGGACATCATGAATTTATTCACAGAATCTCCTTTTCTGAACAATCCCGGTAGCATTATAGTGGTTGAAAAAGGTATTAAAGACTACTCATTTAGTGAAATATGTCAAATTGTAGAATCAAATGGCACCCATGTGTTAGGAGCATTTGTTTCGGGCACAGAAAATGACCGTACTCAAATTACGCTTAAAACCGGAAGCGTCCCTTTAAATGCCATTTTTCAAACCTTTAGAAGATATGGCTATGAGGTAATTTCTCAACATCCCGAAGATTCTTTTTCTTCTAACCTGCAGGACCGTTCGCGTTATCTGGATAAATATTTAAATATCTAGAGATGAAGGCTGCAATATATGGACAATTTTATCACGCTAATTCGGGCATTTACATTGAAGAACTTCTCAATGTACTTGATTCTGAAAATATTGAAGTTGCAATAGAAGAAAACTTCCTGAGGCTTATTGATGAAAACAATGAGATAAAGAAGAATTTTCAGCATTTTAAAACCTTTAAAGCGCTGGATAATTCGTACGATATCTTTATAAGTGTGGGTGGAGACGGCACGATACTTCAATCTATTAATTTTGTACGGGATCTTGATATTCCTATTATGGGCATCAACACCGGAAGGCTTGGATTTTTGGCTACTGTTCACAAAGAAGAAATTCGCACAACCATCTCCAGACTAATTAAAGAGGAATATAAAATTTCGCAACGCTCCCTGCTGTGCATCATCACCGATCCTGAAGTGGAAGAACTGCGGGGGAATAATTTTGCGCTCAACGAAATAGCCGTTAGCCGGAAGAACAGTACATCTATGATCACGATAGATACCTGGCTTGATGATGAACCCCTTACTGCCTACTGGGCCGACGGATTGATAGTTTCTACTCCCACCGGCTCTACCGGCTACTCCCTGAGTTGTGGCGGCCCGGTGATTACCCCAGCCACAAAAGCACTGGTGATCACCCCTATTGCCCCACATAACCTAAATGCCCGCCCGCTGGTGATAAAAGACAATACCAGGATAACCCTGAGAGTTTCGGGACGGGCCGATGATTACCTGGTCTCAATGGATTCAAGGTTAGCTACTTTAAAAAACAACACTACAGTTACCATAAAAAAAGCGCCCTTTAAGATCAAGATAGTCGAATTTACCAGTGACACCTTCTTAAAAACCCTTCGAAAAAAACTACTTTGGGGAGAAGATAAGCGTAATTAAAAACAATAAAACCTACTTTAAACTGTTATTGCTAAGGCACAAACCCATACCTGTTATTTGTGGGGCAAACAATATTGTTATATTTGCAGACTTTTGAAGACCTATGAGGTATCTTATTGTTATGGTTTTGATTGGGCTTTTCGGCATCCAAACATATTCCCAAAATTTTGAAGTTGGCCCTTTTATAGGAGGCGCAAATTATATTGGGGACGTGGGTAACACTACCTATATCAATCCTAATGCCCCGGTTTTTGGAGGGCTTGTAAAATGGAACCGCAGCGACCGGCATTCATTCAGGTTTTCTTTACTTTATGCCCAGCTCAAAGCCGATGACGCCCTGTCTAATGAAGGCCGCCGAAATGACAGAGGCTATTCTTTTTCCAACAATATTGCCGAAGCTTCGTTGGGAATTGAATTTACTTTCTGGAATTGGGACCTGCATTCTAATACATACCAATCAACTCCTTATCTTTACACCGGCATTAGTTACTATTTTGCCAAACATTACATGCTAAAGAACACGGCATATACCAACCCGGCAGCAAATGAGCTGCAGGAAGCAGGAAATAACTGGGAGTTCTCCCTGCCTATTGTGATGGGGTACAAACAAACGCTTACTAATTTTCTTTCTGCCGGAATAGAAATAGGCGCCCGCTACACATTCACCGATAACCTGGACGGCAGCCAACCATCTGAAGTAGAAGGCGATTATCAGCCCTATGATTTTGGAAACTCAAACACCACCGACTGGTATGTGTTTACCGGCATCTACTTCACATTTAATTTTGGAAGAGGGTCGGGTTGCTTCAACAAATATTAATATGAACTTTAAAGAAAATATTGATCCTTCAAAATTACCCCAACACATTGCCATTATTATGGATGGCAACGGCAGGTGGGCAAAAAAGCAGGGGTTAATGCGTGTTAAGGGTCATGAAAAAGGCACTAAGGCCGTTAGGGAAGTAGTGGAAGGCTGTGCCGAAATTGGTGTAAAAAACCTCACCCTCTATGCATTTTCTACTGAAAACTGGAACAGGCCAAAAATTGAAGTAGATACGCTTATGAAGCTGTTGGTCTCCTCCCTTAAGAAAGAGATCAAGACACTTCAGGACAACGACATCTCCCTCAACGCCATAGGCTGCCTTGACAATTTACCCACTAAAGCCCATAGAGAGCTACAGGAGGTCATTGAAAAAACATCAGGAAACAAGAAGATGATCCTCACCCTGGCCCTTAGTTATGGCTCACGGGAAGAGCTTACCTCTATGGTGAAAGAAATTTCCGAAAAAGTATCTGCAGGCGAGATTTTCTCTAAAGATATTGATGAATCGGTTATAAATAAGCATCTTTACACCCGCAACCTTCCAGATGTTGATCTGGTAATAAGAACAAGCGGAGAACAACGCATAAGCAATTTCCTTTTGTGGCAAATCGCTTATGCCGAATTATATTTTTCAGAAATACTTTGGCCAGATTACAGGAGAGATGACCTGTTTGAAGCCATTTATAATTATCAAAATAGAGAACGAAGATTTGGAAAAACAAGTGAGCAACTTAGTTAGTGCCTTAAAAACAAAATCTACATTAGCACTTTTGGCCCTAGGCCTCTTATTTAATTTTACTTCAGCAGCACAGGATCTGCCACTTGCAAACGGCCAGGAGTACACAATAGGTGAGATAGAGGTTACAGGGAATGTATCCTTTAACGAACAGACCATTATTGCATATACAGGACTAAAAAAAGGTGAAAAGATATTTATTCCCGGAGACCGTATTAGTAAAGTCCTTAAAAAATTATGGGATGTTGGATCCTTCAGCGATGTTAATATCTATGTGACCAATATTGACGGGAACGTTGCCGACCTTGAACTGGAAATCCAGGAAGTACCTGCCCTTGCCAATGTGAGGATTCAGGGTATTAAGAAAAAGAAACAGGAAGAGTTTATAAAAGAAAATAAGCTTAATAAAGGCACCAAGGTTACAGAAAACCTTTTGACCACCACCAAGAACTACATTCAAAACACTTTTAAAGAGGAAGGATTCCTCAATACAAAAGTAGTTATGAACACAGTTCCCGTAGAAGACACACTTAACCGGAATACCGTAAACCTGGTTGTTAATGTTGACAAGGGAGAAAGAGTAAAAATTGAAGACATAGAAATTTCCGGAAATGAAGCTTTTTCTGATGCCCGCCTTAAACGCGCTATGAAGAAAACCAAGGAGCAAAAATTCCTTAGGTTCTGGAAACGCTCAAAATTTATTCCGGAAGAATATGAAGCCGACAAGCAGAAAATATTGAGCATCTATAAAGAAAGGGGTTACCGCGATGCGCGAATTGTTTCTGATAGTTTAATTCACGTAGATGAGAACGACGTTACACTAAACATTAACCTTGAAGAAGGAAACCGTTACTACTTTGGTGATATTGAATTTGTTGGGAATTCGGTTTACAGTGATCAGGAATTGCGAAGAAGACTTGGAATAAGCAAAGGAGATGTATACAACGGTGTTCTACTTGAAAAGCAGATTGCCGACAACACAAAACCTGACGCAAACGACCTCACCAACCTGTATCAAAATAACGGGTACCTGTTCTCGAATATTAACCCGGTAGAAGTTAGAGTTTACAACGACACTATAGATTTTGAAATAAGGATTAGAGAAGGTAAAGTCGCCTACTTTGATGAAATTACCGTAATTGGAAATGATAAGACAAAAGATCACGTAATCTATAGAGAGATGCGAACCAAACCCGGCCACAAGTACAGCAAAGAAGCTGTTGTAAGAACGGTGCGGGAACTTGGACAGCTAGGATTCTTTGATGCTGAAAATCTTACCCCCGATTTTAAAGAGGTAGACCAGAACAGCGGAACTGTAGACCTTGAGTATTCTGTTGTGGAAGCAGGAGCCAGCCAGATAGAACTACAGGGAGGATATGGCGGCGGAGGCTTCGTAGGAACCCTTGGGCTCTCTTTCAACAACTTTTCCCTAAGCGGACTTTTTGATAAAGACGCCTACAAACCATTACCTATGGGAGATGGACAAACGCTTTCTCTACGTGCCCAGGCCAGTACATATTACCAAACCTACAGCCTTTCTTTCTCTGAACCATGGTGGGGCGGAAAGAAACCTGTAAGGCTTTCTACTTCCCTGCAGCACACGGAACAGTATTTTTACGACTACAGAAACCGTGAAGCCGATAAAGACAGAAAGTTCTCTATTTCAGGAATCACTTTAGGTCTTGCAAGAAGGCTGACTGTACCCGATGACTTTTTTGTACTTTCTACTGCAGTTGCTTTTCAACACTACAACCTGAGCAACTACAACACAGGGCTCTTTACTTTTGGAGATGGTTATTCCAATAACTTCTCCCTCACCCTTGGCCTTACAAGAGACAACACCTTCAGCAACCCTATTTTCCCTATGGGAGGCTCAAAATTTGAAATTATAGCCAAGCTTACTCCTCCTTATTCTTTGTTTAACGACATTGATTATGCAAATCTTGGAGATCAAAAAGAATATCAGCTTCAAAATGAAAACGGAGTCCTTATAAACAGACAGGGAAGACCACTTAGAGACGGGGAAGATCCTGTGCCAGATCAGGGAAAAATTGACCAGGAGAAATATAAATGGTTAGAATTTTACAAGATCAAATTCAACGGTACATGGTATACCAACATCTATGAAAAATTAGTTTTAAGAACCCACGCCGAATACGGTTTCCTTGGAGCTTACAATAATGACCGTGGTATTCCACCTTTTGAAAGGTTCTACCTTGGTGGAGATGGAATGGGCACCTATAGTATGGATGGCCGTGAAGCCATTGCACTTAGAGGATATCCTAACCAGTCTCTCATCCCGGTTGACCGGGGCGTAATGAGCAGCACTACAGACAATGACGGGGCAACTATTTACAACAAATATTCCCTTGAATTAAGATACCCAATAACATTAAAACCAACAGCCTCCATTTACGGGCTTACCTTCCTGGAAGCCGGAGCATCTTTTGATGATTTCAAAGATTACAACCCTTTCCAGATCAATCGTTCGGCAGGTGCAGGGATCAGAATATTCATGCCGGCCTTCGGATTGTTAGGAATAGACTTTGGATATGGCTTTGATCCACTTCCGGGAGAGACCCAGGCTAACGGTTGGGAGACCCACTTTATAATTGGACAGCAGTTTTAATTTGGCACGGTATTTTCTATATACCCCTTGATTATGAAAAAATCCATTCTTATAACACTAACTTTTTTACTCGTTTCGGGTTTTGTTGTGCAGGCACAGCAAACAGTGAGAATTGGTTATGTAGATATGGAATACATCCTTCAAAACGTTCCCGAATACCAGGAAGCCTCTGCCCAACTTGAAAAGAAAGTACAGCAGTGGAAGACCGAGATCGAGACCGAGTTGCAAAGGGTTGACAAGATGAAACAGGATCTCGCTAATGAAAGGCCACTTTTGACCAATGAGTTGATCAAAGACCGTGAAGACGAGATAAAGTTTGAAGAGAAAAAAATTCTGGATTATCAACAAAAGAGATTTGGCCCCAATGGAGATTTTATTACTCAAAAACTCCAACTGGTAAAGCCGGTACAGGACCAGGTTTTTGTAGCAGTACAGGAAATTGCCAAGAACCGGAATTATGATCTTATCTTTGATAAATCGGCAGATGTAGTTACTCTTTTTGCTGCAGACCGGCTTGATGTGAGTGACCAGGTATTAAGAAGTATTACCAGGGCCTCTAACAGAAAAGAACTGGAAACACGACAGGAGAAAAGAGAACTGATAAGACAGGAGGCAAAGACTGTTGAAGAAGACGCAGTGCTTTCAGAAAGAGAGCAATTGCAACAGGAGAGAAAGCAGGAAAGAGAAGCCCTTCTTGAAAAGAGACGACAAGAAAGAGATTCTATTCGCAATGCCAAAAAGGAAGAAGCCGAAAGACGCAGGGAGGCCATTCTCAAAGAACGTCAAAGAAAGAAAGATTCTGTAGCAAAAGCGAGAGAAGAAATCAGAAGCAACTAATAAGCCAATAATAGTACAACAAATAATTCAACAATTAAATAATCAATTTTAAACATGAAACAATTCAAGACCCTTCTAATAGCTGTAGCTTTAATCTTTGGAGCAACTTCTTTTGCAAACGCACAATCAAAAGTGGCGCACATCGCTTCACAAGAATTGATTGAACAGATGCCCGGTTATAAAGCTGCAATGAACCAATTGGAAAAACTTCAGAAAACTTACGATACTCAAATTAAAGAGATGGTTACTGAAGCCCAAGGCACAATGAAAAGATATGAATCTGAAGCTCAAACAAAGACAGATGAAGAAAACCAAAAAAGAGCTTTAGAACTTCAACAAACACAAAGATCTATTGGTGAGTACCGTCAAACTGCCGAGCAGGATCTTCGTCAAAAAGAAGTAGAGCTTCTTAAGCCTGTATTTGAAAAAGCACGTACTACAATTCAAAAAGTAGCCCGCGCTAAAGGATATGACTATGTATTAGACTCTACTACCGGAACAGGTCTTCTTATGGCTGATGGTTATGATCTAATGCCTGATGTTAAAAAAGAACTTGGAATTTAATTTCCGCCAAAATATTTTCTAAAAACTGCGCATCAATGATGCGCAGTTTTTATTTTTACAGGAATGAGCAAAGACAAACCTATAGGTATATTTGATTCGGGTGTGGGCGGCACCTCCATCTGGAAAGAGATCCATCACCTGCTCCCCCTGGAACACACCATTTATTTAGCCGACAGTTTTAATGCTCCTTACGGAGAAAAATCTTCTGAAGAAATTGTAAGGCTAAGTATCAAGAATACCGAAAAGCTGCTCGAAATGGGAGCGAAAATAATTGTAGTGGCCTGCAACACGGCTACCACAAATGCCATCACTCATTTAAGAACATCATATAACATTCCGTTCATTGGGATTGAACCCGCAATAAAGCCAGCTGCCCTGCAAACCCGCGCCAAGTGCATTGGTATTCTCGCAACAAAAGGCACCCTCTCCAGCAACCTTTTTGCCAGGGCATCAGATCTTTATTCAAAAGACAACAAGATCGTTGAAGTGGTGGGAAAAGGCCTGGTAGAAAAAATAGAACAGGGACAAAAAGATGCCCGTGTGGTTCATGATATGCTTACAGAGCTCCTCGAACCCATGATACAAGCCGGCATAGATTATTTGGTGCTGGGCTGTAGCCATTACCCTTATTTAATTCCTACGCTCAAAAAAATACTCCCTCCTCACGTGCAGATCATAGATTCGGGAATGGCCGTAGCCAAACAAACCCGGGTTGTTCTTCAAAGCCTTGACCTGCTCACTAGCGAAAAACAGCAAATTCCGGAATTTTTCACTAATGGAGACCCTAAAATTCTTGCTGAAATAATTCCCGCGCCTTTAAATTCTTTTAAAGTCAATTACCTCGATTTTTAATAGCACATTGAATCGTTCTAAATAAGCGATGTAAAACGGGCAGAAAATTGTAATTTTGCAAAAATTTCGACATGAAAAACATCACCATAGATATTCAGCCTACCACCAGGCCAACAATAGTCAAGTTTGAGGCAAATGTATTTTTGACCAAACATGAGAGCTTCGAATTCAATAATATTGAAGAGGCCGGGCGCTCTCCTTTAGCCCAGCAGCTATTCCATCTTCCTTTCGTAAAAAAGGTATACATAGCTCAAAATTTTGTAGCTATTGAAAAGTACAACATTGTTCACTGGAAAGACGTGCAACAGGAAATCTCTGAACAAATTGAGACCTACCTCAACAATGGCGGAACTGCAGTAACCCCTCCACAAGAGGAAATCAAAAAAGTACCTGTCACCATATACGCCGAAAGCACCCCTAACCCTACGGTCATGAAATTTGTTTCAAATAAGAAACTGGTGCTGCAGAGTGTGGAGTTTAAAAACATAGATGAGGCCAAAAATGCTCCTTTAGCAAAGGCTTTATTCCACTTTCCTTTCGTTAAAGAAGTTTTTATTGATGAGAACTACCTCTCCATCATGAAATATGATATTGCTGAATGGGAAGAGATCACACAGGAACTCAGGGAATACATGAGAGAGTACCTGGAACAGGGAAAGGAAGTATTGATCGAAGACAGCGAACAACCTTCTACAATTAAGTCTGAAGGAAAAGCCCCGATTAGAAAGGTTGAACTCGATGATACTTCAAAAGAAATTGTTGCCATTCTGGATGAGTACATCAAGCCGGCGGTAGCCAGTGACGGTGGTAATATTCTATTTGATAGTTACGACGAGCAGCAGAAACTTGTAAAAGTGATCCTTCAGGGAGCCTGTAGCGGTTGCCCCTCTTCTACAATGACACTTAAGAACGGAATTGAGACAATGCTCAAAGACATGCTGCAGGGCAGGGTAGATCGTGTGGAAGCCATTAATGGATAATTAGAAAATATCAGGAAGCACAACTTCCTGCATTATATTAACAGGACTAAAGGACACTCAAAAATGGTGTTTTTTAGTCCTGTTCTTTTTGTGGCAGACCGGTGGAGAACATGGTCGCTTCCACAGCAATATTGAATTCGCGGTAAAGCTCCAGCAAGTTCATTGTTGAAGTAATGAGGTCACGTGTTTCAAGCAATAACCCGAAGTAAAGTTCAGAGTTTCTTGGGCTGCTTTCGGTAGTCCTGATCCTTTTGATCTGTTTCTCGATAAGTTCTCCAACATCGCTAAGCAAAGCCTGTTTACCTGCCAGCACCACATCAATACGAGCAAAATCACGATGTGCAAAGATGTCTTCAATCTCATCAAATAAAGCCTGCATCTTGTCATCTACCCTTTTGAGATCCCGAATTTGATTAAATTTGAGATTCTTGTGGTTGTTATTCACATGGTTGTAACTGTTCCTGGTGATGTAGCCAATAGACTGCACAATATCCTGCAGATAGTCGAGAATAAGGATATAAAAGCGGTTTGAATCAAGAGAAGCTTCCTCAATACTTTTGATGAAATAGAAAACATTCCGTTTGAGCTCATCAATTTCTGATTCCAGTTTCTTAATAGACTTTTTATTCTTTTTAAGCTTGCTCTTATCGTAGTAACCAAGGTTCTTGACCGTCTTTGAGAACATTTGATTTACACCACACACAATACTGGAAATGTTTTTAGAGCTCTCTACTACAATATCATTAATGGTGCTGATATCATTTCTTCTGAAAGGTTTTTTCCGCTTTTTCTCCTTCTCTTTTCGGGCGTGAAGCACAAAGCTGCGGGCAATACTGAAGATAGCCAGAATAATAAGAATGGTAATGGCTATAATCCCTCCGAAGTAAATAATAGCGGCAAAAATAGCGGCAGCCGAGAAAGCCACAAGTGCGGTTACAAACCAACCACCAACAACATTCACTACTCCGGCTACGCGATATACAGCACTTTCCCTATCCCAGGCCCGGTCGGCCAGAGAAGTCCCCATAGCTACCATGAAGGTCACATAGGTAGTGGAAAGTGGCAGTTTAAGGCTCGTTCCTATGGAGATCAAAATACTCGCCACCACAAGATTTACCGAGGCACGTACCAGGTCAAATGCCGGTGTTTCTTCAGAATCACGTGTAAAGGCGCCGGGTTTCTGAAATTTTTCATCAATTTTTTGACTTACGGCTTTCGGGGTAATAGCTCCAATCGCGTTGCCAAGTAATACTGAATACCGAACAATTGCGCGGGAAAGAAAATTAGGATCAAATCTTTCGGTCACTTCGCCCTGCCGGGAGAGGTTAACTCCTGTTTCAACCACATTACGGGCTTTGCGGGAAAACCATAGAGTAATAACCATCACACCTCCTGCCCCGAGCAAGAGAAAAGCAGGGGTTGAGACCTCCCCCTGTAAATCACTCATTAAAAACTGCGACGGCAAAGTGCCTGAGGCTGCATACGCGGCCTGCCACAATTCAAAAGACTGCCAGGCTGCAATGGGCACCCCTATAAAATTCACCAGATCATTCCCGGCAAAAGCCAGGGCAAGAGAAAAGGTTCCAATAAGGATGATGAACTTTAAAATATGAGTTTTGAACAAACTCATTAAAAGCTGTGATATCAAAGTGAAGATCACCAGCCCTGCTACCAGAATAACCAGCGTATTATTGTCAAGATAGTTCAGAAAATCCTGCGAAATAAAGGTCACAGATTTTAAACCCTTCAGTAAAATGAAGTAGAGGATGGCAGTAAGCGATATCCCTCCAAAAATGGCACCTGCGTACTTGATTTTTTTTTCGAACTGAAAGGAAAAAATTAGGCGCGAAAAATATTGCACTATAGCCCCTATAAGAAAAGCAATGACCACCGCCATAAGGATGCCCATGATAATCTCGGTCGCTTTAGATGTATTTATGTAACTGAAAATCTCGCCGTAATTTCCTGAACCGTTATAGATCTTGATCACTGCCACACTTACTGCAGCACCCAAAAGTTCGAACACTATTGATACTGTAGTGGAGGTAGGTAACCCAAGGGAATTGAAAAAATCGAGCAGTAGCACATCGGTGATCATTACTGCCATAAAAATGATCATGATCTCTTCGAAGTAGAACTGCCCGGGCATGAAGATACCCTTACGCGCTACCTCCATTATCCCGCTTGAAAAAATAGCCCCCACTCCAACGCCCACACTTGCCACGATAAGAATGGTTTTCATGGGGAAGGCCCGGGACCCAATAGCCGAACTTAAGAAGTTAATTGCATCGTTACTCACTCCAACAACCAGGTCGGTCACTGCAAGGGCAAATAAGGCGACCAGCATTACGATATAAATATCTTCCATTCTAAGAAAAGCAGGTTTAGCTACTGCAAAATAGGGATAATTTAAATAAAGGCCTTATTCGCTTCTGCTTAATCCAAAACGTCACAAGGTTTAACAATTCCTTACTAAAAGCCCCCTAAAGTTTTTGTATATTAATAATCAACAGTTTAAAATAAATTATTAACCAATAAAAAGAAAAAATTATGGCGGTAATGAAAGTAATTGAGATTATGGCAAACTCTGAAAAGAGTTGGGAAGAAGCTGTAAAAAATGCAGTTAAAACTGCATCAAAATCTGTAAAGAATATAAAATCGGTATACGTAAAAGAACAAAACGCCAATGTTAAAGGTGATAGTATTACAGACTACCGGGTGATCGTGAAGATCACTTTTGAAGTAGAGGCCTAAGAAAGGTCTGGTTTAATTAGTTAACTGAAGCTGTCTTAAAAGCTAAAAATGTCATTCTGAAGTTATTTCAGAACCTTATACCTCTGATTTTTTTCAGAAGTCATAGACCCTAAATGAATAGGTAGGCAAAAAAGGCTTTTAAGGCAGCTTCTTTGTTTAAGATGACCTGGAGCGATTTTCTTTGCAGTATTTTAACATTCCCTATACGCAATAAAATGGCTGATTCTTTCACCTTTGCAGCAAATAGTTTTTTAAATGGAAGAAATTACCAATCTTAAGAGCATATCTAAAGAATACCTTGAAAAATTTATTGCTTTTTTACCCGATTTACTCGGTGCCTTACTCTGGCTCGTTATTGGGTGGTGGCTTATAAAAATAGTTATTCGCTACCTAAAAAGAATTTTTCAGAAAAGCAATCACGATCCTGCACTTGTAAAATTCCTGCTCAACCTTGCCAATGGTATACTGCTGGTTCTTCTATTAATAAGTGTGGTAGGAATGCTGGGCATAGAAACCACCTCATTTATTGCCATTTTAGGGGCCGCAGGTTTGGCCATAGGTCTTGCACTGCAGGGATCTCTTTCAAATTTCGCAGGCGGAGTTTTGATACTGTTGTTAAAGCCCTTCAGGTTGGGCGACTGGATTGAAGTCAACGGCATTTCGGGAAGTGTTAAGGATATTTCCATGTTCTACACAAAGCTCAACACCTTTGGCAACCAACTGGCTATTATTCCCAATGGGGAACTTTCTAATGAGAATATCATTAACTATTCAGCCGAAGATAAAAGGAGGGACGCTATTACTATAGGCATCTCCTACGACAGCAACATAAAACTGGCCAAAGATGTTCTCATGGACCTTCTTAAAGAACAGGAAGACATTCTTGAAGATCCTGCCCCGGCAGTAGTAGTGACCGAGCTAGCCGACAGTGCTGTAAATCTTTCGGTGAGGTTTTGGGCCAAAAATGACGTTTTTTGGGACCGTCACTGGTATACTATTGAAGAGGCTAAAACACGACTTGAAGCGGCAGGAATCTCCATACCATTTCCACAGCGCGATGTGCATTTTTTCAACCACAGTAAAGAAGAGCAGAGTAGTTTACAGTAGAGACTTACGATCCTGAAGTTTGTAGTTTGTGGTTTGTAGTTTAGAAATTTTTTTCTTTAAACTACAAACCATAAACCTTCAACAGTAAATTTTGAACCTATCCTGCCATGAAGTCTTTGAGATAGTACGGCTCAAAGTAAGCTACATCTTCAAACTTTTCTTTCTGAAATTTTTCTGAAGCCAGTGATACCATCTGTGAAGCTGATGGTAATTTACCTTCGATAAAAGTAGCATTGGGATGTTCACAAATCTTGCTGAATTTTTCGACTCCACTTCCTATAAAAGTAACAGCAGCATTCTCCAGGTACTTCGAAAAAGAATCGGGAGCAAGGATCTGTGCGCGGGTGTCAAAAACTTTTCGGTAATCGACGGTAAACCCGGCGGTATAGACTTCCATTCTTCGGGCGTCTAAAAGGGGAATAATGAAGCCGTCTTTTTCCTGTTTTACCTGCAAAGCCAAGGACCTTAGGGTAGGAATAGAGATCAACGGCAACTCCAGGGCAAAGCAGAGCCCTTTAGCGGCCGAAACTCCAATTCTAAGGCCCGTATAGGAACCCGGACCTTTACTTACGGCAATGGCATCGAGATCGCGCGCGTCTACCTCATTTTCCCGAAGGATCTCTTCGATAAAAAGGTGTAACCTTTCGGCGTGCGAATAATTATTGCTGTAATCTTCTTTTAAAGCCAGCAACTTCCCTTTATTTTCCAGCGCTACCGAACAATTTGTGGTAGCTGTTTCAATACATAGAATCACGGCCGAAAGGTAAGAAATTATTCTTTTTCTCCCTTCACTTCTACCTTATCTCCGGGTTTAAGAATTTTGGTCACGGTGTTATAAGGTCCTGTAATAACCATTTCCCCGGTTTCAAGACCTTCTTTGATCTCAATCCTGGAATCATCCTGTATTCCTGTTTCTACAACGCGCACCTTCGCCTCATCACCTTCTTTAACATACACTGTTTCAAAAAGCTCTTCTAAAGCCTTTTCTTCACTGTTGGTTCGGCTGCCTGCACTGGTATCGGCTTTTACAACTACTGCACTTATGGGCACAGCAATAACATCATCGCGTCTATTGGTAATAATATCTACCGTGGCGGTCATTCCGGGTCTAAAAGGGGAAAAATTCTCGGGTTTTCCTTCAAGCAAATGGTCATAAGATTCTTTTACAATCCGCACCTTTACCTTAAAGTTGGTCACCTGGTCGGCAGTTGCTGTAGCATTGGCCGAATTTGAAATTTCAGTCACCACACCTTTGAATTCCTGTTTGAGATATGCGTCTACCTCAACTATTGTAGAGTCACCAATAGAAACTTTTACAATATCGTTCTCATTCACATCTACTTCCACTTCCATGTCGCTAAGATCGGCCACTCTCAATATTTCGGTCCCGGCCATTTGCTGAGTACCTACAACTCTTTCCCCCAGCTCGGCATCAAGAGATGAAATAGTTCCGCTCATAGGGGCATAAATATTGGTTCGCCCCAGGTTTTCAACAGCCTCGTTCACGCTGGCTTCAGCACTACGCACACTGTAAAAAGCAGCCTGCCTGTTGGCCTGGGCTACTTCATAAGCCGAAACAATCCTGTCCCATTCTGCTTTGGAGATTATTCCTTTCTCAAACAGACTTTGGTTTCGCTGGTAATTAGATTCCGCTTCTTTTAAGGAAGCTTCTGCCTGTGACAGGCTTGATCTTACATTTTGAAGTCCGGCGCGCACCCGTTCAAGGTTAGACTGGTATATTTCAGGATTTACCCGCACCAGCAAATCTCCTTTTTCTACCTGCTGCCCTTCTACTACCGGAAGTTCAATGATCTCTCCTGAAACTTCCGAAGAAAGTTTGACCTCAACCTCGGGCTGGATCTTACCTGTGGCCGAAACTTTTTCAATAACATCAAACCTCTGCACCTCGGTAACCTCAACTTCTTTGAAATTTCCCGACTTGCCAAACCAACCTGCTTTTTTACCTACTACGAGCAGAACAATTACAACTACGGCAATTCCAACAATAATATAAATAGTCTTCTTCTTCATTATTTAGAATTTAAGGTCTGTGATGGGCACTCCAAAATATAGTTCCAGCACTTTTAATTTAAAAATATAATCGTATTTGGTCCTTACTACTTCGCTTTCGGCATTTTCAAGATTGAATTTTGCCTGACTAAAGTCAAAAGCGTTGGTCATCCCAACATTGTAGCGTTCTGTAGCATACTCGTAAGCCAGCTGCTGTGCCTCCCGGGCCACCAATGCAGCTTCGTAAGCTTTTAGAGCACCACGGGCATCGGTATAGGCCTGGTAAACGTTTGCTTCCAGGTCGAGTTTAGTCTGCTCCATCTGGTATTCGGCCCTCAGCACGTTCACTTCACTTCTTTTGACCTGGTTACGGGTAGAAAACCCGTTAAATAACGGCACATTGAGCTGTACCCCATAAGAGATTCCATCATTCAACTGTAGCTGTTCAAAAAATGGAAGTGGGTTTCCTAATTCACTCACCATGTTTGGCGCCACAACAATTTCTTCAGTACTCTCTACAAAACCTATTTGACGATAGGGCTCATCGGGATCGAGACCTGCAGAAACAAACCTCCCGGCACCCGACTCACGGGTATTATAGTTAAAAAAAGCATTTAGCGTAGGCCAGTAGGCCCCACGAGCTATTTCAACCTCTTTTTTTGCGAGTTCGGTGTTCATCTCGGCCACTTTTACTTCATAACGCTCTTCTTCGGCAGCTTCAATGACTTCAGAGACCGGCACATCCAGTATCTCGTTTCCAAAGACATCATAATCCCTTTCGGCGATATCAAAATTCTCGTAATCTTTTATAAGCAGGGTTTGGGCGAGAGCAATCAAAGAGATTTCTATTTGGTTTTCTGCAACAATCATTCGCTGTACCTCACTGGCAGAAGTTGCTTTTATCTCAAGTAAGTCTCCCCGTGGCAAAGAACCTGCCTCTACCAGTGCTTCAGCTCTCTCAAGCTGCTCAAGGGTAATTTGGTGCTGAGACTGGATCACTTTTAGATTCTCTTTGTTGAAAAGCACCTGTAAGTAAGCATTGGCCACAAACAAAGCAATATCATCTTTCATTTGCTCCAGGGAATATTCACTTGCCAGTTTTGCCATTTTAGCGTACTGGTACTGCTTAAAATTCCTAAGGCCATCAAACAAGGTCAATCCCGCTGTTACTCCTGCGGAAAAATTTCGGGTAGTTTGCGTCTGAAGAATTCCGGTTGTTACGTTTTGGGTAAGACCTGTATTCCAGGAATTGGAAGCCGACCCATTAACTGAAGGCAGAAAATTTCCGAAGGCATCAGAAATCTGAATATCGGCCAGATCAACATCAAGCTGAGACTGTTTAACGCTTATATTATTCTCAAGTGCGTATTCTATACATTCCTGAAGTGTCCATTCCTTTTGTTGTGAAAAACCAAAAAAGGAAGAAGAAAGGAAAACTGCAGTCAATAAAAATCTTTTCATAATTGTAGTTGTAAAATGTAAGTCTTGTAAGAACCGTTTTTGTTACAGCAGCAAACAATCTATTGCACTTGTGCAGTAGGATTAACCGGTTTTAGCTGGTTCCAAACTTTAATTTTGTCGTTTTCGGTAATGCCGTCTTTAATTTCTACAAAGATGCCGTCACTCACTCCCAACTCCACATCCCTGCGTTCAAATTGCTGGTCTCCGGTAGCTACTTCAACAAAAGGCTCTTGTGTTTTAGGATCAAATTGTATCAACGCCTCCCTTAAAGCCAGCACATTTTCAGCTTTCGCCAGGATAATGGAAGCATTTGCACTTAAGCCAGCTCTAATAAAAGTAGTATCGGCTTTATCAAGGGTTCCTTCGATATCAAACTGAATAGCCCCGTTTTCTTCCACTCCTTTTGGTGCAATATAGTCGAGCACTGCTTTGAAGGTTTTATCTTCAATGGCACCAACCGTTACTTCAAGCGGAAGATCTTCTTTTATTTTCCCAACTTCACTCTCATCAACCTTTCCTTCAAAGATCATTTTATTCACATCGGCAAGAACAGCTATAGTAGTACCGTCATTGAAATTATTACTTTCAATCACCTGGTTCCCCACTTTCACAGGAACGTCTAACACCATTCCTTCTACTGTAGAACGAATCAAAGTATTTGCAGCAGTACCCAAACCGCTTGTTGTTCCCGTACGCACAATCTCATAGTTTTGTTGTGCAGATTTATAATTCTGTTCTGCCCTTCTAAACGCTACCTGGGCATCATCAAATTCATTAGCCGAAATTACTCCCTTTTCAAAAAGTGATTCCTGACGTTCAAAATTCCTTTTTTCATTATCAAAGTTGATCTTTGCCGTTTGCACTGCATCTTTAGCATTCTGCAGAGATGAAACATTAGGGATCACACGTATTTTCGCAATTTGATCACCGGCCTGTATACGATCACCGGCTTCAATAAAGATCTCTTCAATAATCCCTGAAATATTGGGTTTAATCAAAACCTCTTCTTTGGGTACAATATTCCCTGTAGCCACTGTCTTTTTCACAATAGTTTTTTCTGAAGCCTGTTCGGTCTCATAAACAGTTGGGTCTTCCTGATTTTTGGCATACAGGTAATATAGCGCTCCGGTAAATGCTACTGCGATTACCACCAGGACCAGGATCGTTACAATTCTTTTCATTCTGTTTCTATTTATTTTTAATCTATTCTGTTCTTAAAGCATCTACGGGTTTGATCTTGATAGCGTTTTGCGCAGGGATCAAACCGGCCAGTAGACCTGATATTATTAATATAGCGAGAGCTGTTATCACTACGCCAAGGTTTACACTGGGATTGAGGAACATCATTTCTGAAGTATCCATACCACTTAAAGCCTTGTTCATAAGTGCTATTACTCCTGTTGCCAATACAATTCCTGCCATACCTGAGATAATGGTTAGAAAAATGGATTCCATGAGAATTTGGCCTCTTATTGCCCAGGGGGTTGCACCCAGTGCCCGCCTTACACCAATTTCGTTTGTTCGTTCTTTAACTACAATAAGCATGATATTAATTATCCCGATAATCCCCGAAAGCAGCACCAGAATTCCGACGAAATAAGCAACCCCTTTTAAAGCGACAAACAACCCATTGATCTTATTAAACTCTTCAAAAAGGTCAAAATTCCCTACTGCCCTGTCATCTTCTGGATGTATAGAGTGCCTGGTCTTGATCACCTCTATCACGTCACCTTTAAGATTGGTAATAGATGACCCGTCTTGTGCGGTAATGGCCATCCAACCTACATTGTTCCCCATGTTGAAGGCCTGAGAAAAAGCAGTAAAAGGAACGTAGATCTGTTTTTGATTCTCTTCGGCATTACCATTATTGCCTTTCTTCTTATAGGTGCCAATCACCATAAAGTTCACCCCACTAACCTTGATGTATGATCCGAGTACCTCTTCTCCCGGTTCATACAGGGTAGTACGCACTCCCTCTCCTATCACCGCCACTTTCCGCTTATCATTGATATCGGAATAATTAATGAACCTGCCTGAAGTAATATCCATAGGTTCCTGCTGAATAATTTCAGGATAATCTCCGTAAACATTAAATGCTCCGGTATTTAATCCCCTGGTCACGTTGTTTCCTCCTCCAAATCCGCCGAGCTGGTTACGGGGAGAAACAAATCTCATATTTGGCACTTCCCGTTTAATGGCAGCCACATCATCTATCTTGAAGTTATATCTTCTTCCTTTAGGAAGGCCTTTATAAGGCTTTGAAGTTACCTGGGTCCACATGAACATAGAATTGGTTGCCATTCCTCCAAATCCCTGCTTCACGCCATTCTCCAGACCTTTACCGGCAGCAAGCAGTATTACGAGAATAAAAATTCCCCATAGCACCCCAAAAGCGGTAAGTACGGTTCTAAACCAGTTAGCACTTAGAGCTTCCAGTATTTCATCCCAATTATCTCTACTAAACATGCTTACTCATCTCTTAATGCTACAATAGGTTTAATTTTCGCTGCCCTGTAAGCAGGGAAAAAGCCGGCCAATGCTCCGGCAACTATAAGAATAACCACTGTAGTAAGTGCAATTCCAAAATCTACCGAAGGGTTCGATATAAAGTTTGTTTCTATAAGCGGCCCAACCAGTTCGAGCAATGCTAAACTTCCAATAAGCCCTACCAGCCCTGCAATGGCAGTTACAAAAATAGATTCATGCAAGATCATTCCAACTATAGAAAGTGGTTCTGCTCCCAAAGCCTTTCTTACACCTATTTCGCGGGTGCGTTCCTTTACAATAATGAGCATGATATTACTTACCCCCACAATTCCTGCGATTATGGTACAGATACCCACACCCCAAAAGAAAAATTTAATCATATTGATGAGGTCGTAGAAGCGCTTCATGTTCTCGAGAGAATTATTGATGCTCACAGCCCTGTCATCTTCGGGCGCGATGCTGTGCTGTTCTTTCAGGAATTGTTCTAATTCTGAAGTAAATTTGTTGGAGGCGGCAAGAGCTGCTTCAAAATTATCCTCTTGTTCGAGGGTAAAGGCCATGTTGTTAATGTAATTTTGCCCGTTGAAGACACGTTGGCCCGTAGACAAAGGCACATATACCCGACTCTCTTCACGCTCTCCCCCTGGATCTGTGAATACTCCTATTACTTTAAAATTTATGCCTGAAATCTCGAGATATCTGCCAATAGGATCTACCTCTTTAAAAAGGTCATTACTCACCCTGTTTCCAATCACCACCACCTTTTCATAATTGTCATGATCTGAATAATTGATGTAACGCCCTTTGGTCATACTGCTCTTCTCAAGAAACTGGTAGTCGGGCAGCACCCCTTCCACTCTGTAAGAACCCGATTCTTTCTTGTAGGTCACCACCCCATTCCAAATCCTGTACACAGAAGATTTGAATTCCAGTTCATTCTCATACTTCTGGGCCGTGGTTTGAAAATCTGTATTCTTCAGCCGAATATTGCGCCCGGGATTAAGCCCTTTGTACTCCACAGAAGTAGTACCCGTCCATATATACAGGATATTGGAGGCATCCCGTTCAAATTCAGAAGAAATACCATTTTTCATTCCCTCTCCCAAACCTAATAATATAACGAGGATAAAAATACCCGAGGCTACCGAAAGGCCTGTGAGAAAGGTTCGCAGTTTGTTCTTGCGAATTGTATCAAAGATTTCTTCCCAACGTTCAAGATCAAACATGCTGCAGTGCTTTTACCTGATCTATTTTTTTATCATCTATTATCAAACCGTCTTTAAGGTTGACGATTCGTTTTGTCATTTCGGCGATATCATGCTCGTGGGTAACAATGAGAATAGTACGCCCCTCTTCATTGATCTTCTGAATAAGATCCATAACTTCATAAGAGGTTTTGGTATCAAGAGCACCGGTAGGTTCATCGGCCAGTAACACTTTTGGATCACTTGCCAGTGCCCGGGCTATTGCCACCCTTTGCTTCTGACCTCCCGATAATTCATTCGGAAGATGTTGTGCCCAGGGGGTAAGCCCTACTTTATCGAGATAGGCCATTGCCTTCTCTATTCGTTCTTTGCGTTTCATGCCCTGGTAATATAGAGGCAGGGCCACATTATCTAACGCAGTTTTATAATTGATAAGGTTAAAAGACTGAAAAATGAAGCCCAGAAATTTATTACGGTACCGGGCTGCAATTTTTTCATTAAGATTTTTAATTGGAACCCCATCAAGGGTGTAAGTACCGCTATCGGCTTCATCAAGCATTCCAAGAATGTTGAGCAGGGTAGATTTGCCCGAGCCAGAAGAGCCCATTATAGACACCAGCTCTCCTTCAGCAACATTAAAATTTATCCCCTTCAGTACGTGCAGGGAATTGCTTCCTGTTTTATAGGATTTGTGCAAATCTTTGATTTCAATCATACCGGGTGTAATTCAAATTACTATGAAGGCGCACCCATTAGACTGGTAAAAACAGTAAATGTTACATTTTCTGAAAAAAGATTTAAGAAAATGCCATTTTTAAGAGGGAAGAAAATTATTCTTCTACATGCTTTTTTCTCCTGGACTTCCAAATGAAGTAGGCAACTCCAGCCATTAACAGGTAAGGAAAGATCATGAGATATACAATCCCGTCGTTAATCCCTTCAGCAGTAGATTGGCCCTGTTCGGTTTCAAGTACTGCACGGCACATAGCACACTGCGCCTCAACGTCAACCGAAAGGAAAAGGATAAAAACAGCAGTAATAAAAATTCTAACTTTCATAACTTTAGTAATAAGGAGCCATGAATAAATACACCAGTACCCCTGTCACCGCAACATAAAGCCAAATTGGATAGGTGTAACGGGCAATTTTACGATGCTTCTCTACCTCTCCTGTAAGGCCGCGGTACATTGTGAACAGAACAAGAGGGACAATAATTGCCGAAAGCAGGATGTGCGTGATAAGAATAAAGAAGTAAATATATTTAAGTACTCCTTCCCCTCCATAAGGCACGGGTTCATTACTTATTTTTGAGATCACGTAACTCACTAAAAACACAGCCGAAAGAAAAAAGGCAGAGATCATAAGATTTCTGTGCCATATCAGTTCCTTCTTTTTCATGGCGTAATAACCTGCTATAAGAAACAAAGCAGTGAAGAAATTAAGCACGGCGTGAAAGAGTGGGAAGTTCTTAAAGCTTCCGCCCAAAACATCATACCGCTCTGGCAAATACATCAAGATGAGTACCGCAACCGGCACTAAGATGGAAACCACCACTATGGTAGGCACCATTACTTTATCTGTACTTCTATTTATCATCAATAAGTCTTTTAGCGTCGGCAATAAGTATATCAATTTGAGGCTCTTCTTCTCCCGGCTCCACAACTGCATTGCGGGGCACAGAACCCCTGTAATAAATAATTGGGTTTCCAAAAGAGTCTCTTCGGGACCTGATATAACCCTCACGATCTACAAGGGCAAAATAACCTGAATGTGCAAAACCACCCGCTGCATTTTCATCTTCGCCGGCATAAATATTAAAGCCAGAATTAGCAAGACCATAAATATCTTCCTGCTCTCCTGTCATTAAATGCCAGTTTGGATGGGTGATATTGTTATTTGCCGCATATTCTTTGAGAACCTGGGGCGTATCATGGCGGGTGTCTATACTAAACGAAGCAATCCCAAAATCTTCATTGGAAGCAAATACATCCTGCACCTCTACCAGATTGACTTTCATAATAGGACAAATAGTGGGGCAGGTAGAAAAGAAAAATTCAGCAATATAAACCTTACCTTCATAATCTTTATTGGTGATGGTATCCCCATGTTGATCTATGAATTCGAAAGGTGGGACTCTCTTCCTTTCTTCATTCACCATAATATAATCAAGATCAACGTTGGCAGCAGCCCGTTCTTCCCGACCGTCAGACCTGTTTGAAGAAACTGTTTCCTCTTCGTTCACCCTGTCAATTATTTCGGGAACCACAATGATCCCAAAAATAACGATTACCAGGAATAGCCCTATGTATGAGTAATTTTTCATTAATCTTCAGTATTCTCTTTATTGTACTTTTTAAGCTCTAGGCGATATTCAGCCAAAATAACCTTTACATCGTCGGTCATTTTATTGTTGAGAACATAGATGGAGCCGGTATCGTAGCCAAAAAGCTCATTACCATCATCATCTTTATCCCTGCCACGTAATTTTCCTTCTTTATCAATAATAAAGACATTTGGCGTAGAAAGGTCGCCATTTAGTTCAAGGTTGGTATTTAAACTATCAAACAGGGCGTTGATCTCTTCGGAAGAAGCAGTCACAAATTTCCACTTTTTGAGATCTATAACTTTTGAAATCTTTTGTTTGAGCTCTTCTACCTGCGCCTCACTTCCTTCAGGAACTACCGATACAAACTGAAAGTCATTAAATTCGGCATAAGGATCATAGATCTTTTCGGCCAGGTGATAGGCGTTGTTCATATAATCCATGGGCTCAACCCCGGGAAAACCAAGAATAGTGATCTTATTATCAAAGCTCACTTCCTCTTCATCACCTTCAAGGCTTCTAAAGGATTCAAGCTGGTAAATTTCCTGGGTAAGGACGGGCAGACGGGCAAAGTTATTAACTCCTGAAGCGAAGAACAGGTAAGCCCCAAGGGGAAGTGCAAAAAGCACAAAAATGACAAAGAATTTTTTCATATTATCTTTCCGGAAGATGTGCACAAAAATAAAAAAAGGCGGTTTTAAAACCGCCTTTCCTTTATGTTTTAACTTTTAGAAATCCCAGGCCACCTGCCCCCGCTGCAGTACCTCGTGAACATAATCTCCTTCAGTAAGAAGAATAAAAACAAGGTAAACGATGAGAAAACCTGCAGTCCAGACCACAGAGCGTCTTAGGCCTTTGGTCTCGCCTTCCATATGCATAAAGGCCCAGGTAATATAATAAGCCTTCCAAATTGTAAGAACAATGAATATCCAGTTGATTAGCTTTAAGCTAACAAAATAGGTATGCACCAGAAAATCTGGTTTGATGATCCCCAAAATAACTTCTACAAGAGTAATGATCGAAAGGATTATAAATACCGTCCAGATCCTTTTAGAGTTCGATTCGTGTGCGTGTGTAGTATCGTGTGCCATTTTAATTCTTATTCCAGTTTATACCAAATAGAAGAAAGTGAATACAAATACCCATACAAGGTCTACAAAGTGCCAGTACAGTCCAACTTTTTCTACCATTTCATAATGCCCTCTTCGCTCATAAGTACCAATAAGCACATTGAAGAAGATGATGATATTAATCAAAACCCCGGTCAATACGTGAAACCCGTGGAAACCGGTGATGAAAAAGAAGAAGTCTCCAAAAAGAGGATTTCCATATTCATTTTTTTGAAGGTTTGCCCCCTCAATAACTCCTATACCTTCGCTCTCAAGTTTTGCCAGTGACGCCTGTCTTGTCAGGATTACTTTCTCTCCTGTCTCGGTCAACTCCTGTGTTCTTATAAGAAGGTTTGGATTAGCTTCAAACCCTGCAAGCACATCATCCATTGTGAAACGTGCCAAAGTTGGCTCATCTGTAAACCAAAGGCCATTTGTTCGCTCATGCTGAATCCTTTCTTTTGGTGCAGCAACCACAAACTCATCCAGTGCAACGCGATGCCCATCATTATCTATAACCTGCAGCACATTACCACCCCGGGTTTCAATAGCACCATAGGTACCCTGAATAAAGTTCTTCCACTCCCATGCCTGTGACCCAAGGAAGATGATACCTCCAATAATGGTCAACAACATGTATATGGTCACCTTACCTCTTTTCATGTTATGGCCGGCATCTACTGCCAAAACCATAGTTACAGAAGAAAAAATAAGGATAAAGGTCATTAAGGCCACGTAATACATGGGCGCATCTACGCCATGTAAAAACGGAAAGTGGTTAAAAACCTCATCGGCAATTGGCCAGCTGTTAGAAAATTTGTATCTCGCAAAACCGTAAGAGGCAAGAAAACCGGAAAAAGTAAGCGCATCTGATAAGATGAAGAACCACATCATCATTTTACCATAGCTCACTTTCAAAGGTTGATTCCCACCGCCCCATGTTTTTCCTTCGGTACCTGTTCTGGTAACAGTCGCTTCCATAGAAAGAGTTTGATTTTTAAAGTATGGGCAAAAATAGGTTTTTTATTTATCTAAAGAAATATAAAAATAAAAACAGGTAAATCCAAAGGGCATCAACAAAGTGCCAAAAGGTAGCACCAAGTTCTAAGCCAAGTGTTTGCCCTGCATGGTACTTCTGTTTAAAATGGTTATAAATTATTACTAAAAGTACAATTATTCCTCCAAAAAGGTGCACTAAATGAGACCCAACGATCAAATAAAGGAAAGAAGTGGTAACACTACTGGCACTTCCTGTAAAGAAATATCCAGATTCCAGCAACTCGTTAAAGCTCTGGAATTGAAGGCCGATAAAAATTAAGCTAAGTACCAGTGTACCAAGAAGCCCCATGGTTGCAAGACTGTGTTTGTTCTGTTTTACCGCTTTCTCTGCAATGTGAAAAGTGACGCTGCTCAAAAATATAACCAGCGTACTCCAGATAAAAGTAGCCGGCAACTGAAGATCAGCAAGCCAGTCGGGCCGGTTTTTACTTACAACATAGGCACTGGTAAGGCCCGCAAACATCATTGCCATACTTATAATCCCGAACCAAAGCATCATCTTTTTTGCCCTGCCCTGCTTGTGCTGACTGGTTCCCTGTGTTAAATCCATACTCGAACTAATTTATCTAATACATATATTATTTGCAGCAAGGTAATGTAAGACACACTTGCAAGCATAAGTTTCTTTGCCGATTTTTCATCTCTTTTCCTGTAGAGCTGCACTGCATAATATAACATCCCCAAACCAATAAGAAACACAAGAGCAGCAGAAAGCGGCGTTATATAGAGGGCTCCTGTCATTCCTGTGGCCGGAATCAAGGAAACGATCAAAGTCCACAGCGTATAAAGCACAATTTGCACTGCAGTTCCTTTATCTCTTTTTCCGGTAGGTAACATAAAGAACCCGCCTTTTGCATAATCGTCATACAACCACCAGCCCAGAGCCCAAAAATGCGGAAATTGCCAGAAGAACTGTATCATAAACAAGGTTCCCGGCTCAATACCAAAATCTCCCGTAGCTGCAACCCATCCCAACATAAAAGGGATAGCACCAGGAAAAGCTCCTACAAAGACAGAAAGTGGGGTCTTGGTTTTTAACGGCGTATATACACTAACATACAGAAGTATACTTATTGCCCCAAACATGGCCGTACGCGGATTAATAAGGTAAAGTATGATGAGGCCCAGCACCGTAAGGGTACTGGCAATAACAAACGCAGTGTTTATTGACATCCTCCCCGAAGGAACAGGCCTGTTGCGAGTTCTCTTCATTAAAAGATCAAGATCTTTTTCCAGGATCTGGTTATAAGCATTTGACGCTCCAACCAGGCAATATCCCCCAATTGCAAGCATGATCACTGTAAGAAAATCAATAGATTCTGCTCCTAAGAAATATCCGGCAACCGAAGAAAATACTACGCTTATAGCCAGCCTCATTTTGGTAATTTCCTTAAGATCGCTTACCAGGGAGACAGACGGACTATGTACTTGGGTGTTTTCCAAAAATGGCAATTTTGGCGCAAAGATACTTCTTAATTGGTTTTTACCAAGAACACGACAGCGTTAAATTTAAAACTGAAGAAAAATCAAAGATTGATAATCAATATCTTATAGGGGCTACATATCGTAATACCAGTTGAAAATATCGGTGCGCAACCCAATATTGAACCAGTAGGTGGTATTCTTAAAATGATTTACGGTGTTTACTTCAGGATCAAAATTCCGGTAAATAAAACTTCCGAAGAACTTCAGGTTAGTCACCGGGTTAATAATATATCCTACTTCAGCTTGCGAAAAAAATGACTGGGTGGTATTGCCCTGCCCTATTTCCACACCTGTTTCAAAAGGGCGGTCTTCTTCGGTTCGATAGATATTTCCGCCGTAATAAGCACCATTCTCAAGAAAATCAAAGCCGCGTTCCCCATAGATGGCTTTCACGTGACCATAGTACCTGCCGGTCTTATAACGGGCTATAGCAACCAATTCCCTGAAATTCGCCCCCCACAAATGCGCCATAGATTGATTTGCATGGCCATAATTAAGCGTGATGGTATTGTGCGAATAGGTATAAGGCCGCACCTGATTGTATTCAAGTTGCAAGTGAAGATCCTGAATATTAAATGCATTAAAATATTTTGCTCCTACCTGGAAGCCGTGCTTATTCTTCCAACTGCCCTCGCCTCCAAAAACATCAGTAGAAGAAAATTCATCAATAAGCCACTGCCCATAGGTAAGAAAACTGTTGTTCCACTTATATTTTCCGGTGAGACCAATTATAGCATTACCCGCCTGCGCCCCGGTAGAAAATTCGATCGCCCTGTAAAAAATTATAGGATTGAGGTAGTTAAGATCAAAACCGCGGTTATTGTCATTCTCCCACATTACCGATTCAAAAAAGCCAATATTAAGCCGTTTTGTGACATTATAGCTCAAATAGTGATTAGCCATAAACTTGGTGCGGTAGGAATCTTCACCCGTCACTTCTGGGCGAACATCTCGCAAAGACATCCAGGTGTTGGTGTATTTTATTTTCCAGAAGGTGGTGTTGAGCTTAAAGTATGGATAAGGTGAAGCATTATCGCTCAACAGCAAAGACCTGTACCCGTCACCAATAAAATTCTTCCCATGACCAAATTGTAAATTGAAAAATTTCCCGGGACTAAAAGAAAGATAGCCCTCGGCGACAGGATAGTCATATCCCTGCCCCATAAAAGGTTTGGCAATACCACGGCCGGGAATAATAGCAGCACCTTCGTTCCCCGGTCTTATTGATTCAGCATAACGGTTAAAATAATCGGCAAACCTTCCCTGGTTCTCGTAAACCACTGAGTAAAAATTTAAATTCTTACCCAAACCACCCTGGAAGATGGCTGCCCGTGTGTTGTTGTAGGTTACGTCCAACTCATTATCAAGGTCTTTCCCCACCTGCACATCAAGCCCAAAATCTACCGTAAACCAATACCCTTCTCCCTGAAATTTAAAAAGATGCTCATTCCACACCTTTCTCTCCACCCAGGAGGTGACAGGTTTTTGAAGCCCCAGCAGTTCTTCTTCAAAATCGTAGTAATCTTTTACTTCGGAAAACAAAAAAGGTTTGGAAGCCGAATGGAAATTAGTTCCCACCATGTTCACCTCATCTTCAAACCGACTGTAAAACTCGTGCGAGAGCGGAATATTAATATCACTATCTAATCTTGGATGATTAAAATCCAGCGGCTTTATCTGCTCGTACTCTGTGGTAATATCAATTTCTTCCTGCGGTTCCGGCACCTCTGCTTTTACAACGCTCACATTCTCTTCCTCAATAACTGCGGAAGGCTCTCCGGCTTCTAAAGGAATATTTATTGGCATGCGAAACTGCATATCAATGGGCCGGCTGTTATATGTGGCAGGGGAGATCTTCGGAAGGGTCTCAAAAATGCGGTTTAACTCCGCCTTTAGTTCGGGGTAAGCGGCATTGATGTAGTTCACCTGGAAATTTCCGTCACTGGTAACTTCAAAAAGTACCACCATTTCACCCCGGTAGTTGTCTTCAGCAACAACAGCGGGCAATATAAACCCCTCTTTAATCTTGCTTTTTAGGGTAGTATTAAAACAAAGTTCCTGTTTATCAAAAGCTACCTCTCGGCATTCCGAAAACTGCGGAAATCTCTCCGGATCCCCTTTAAAGGACTGGGGAAAAACAAAAAGCGGAAGGAAAAAGATGAGGAGCGGGTAAAATCTAGTCATATCCTGCACAAAGCTGAATGGATTACAGGGGAAAGATACATTTTTTTAAGTATCTGATGGTTTTTCCTGCACGCAAAAAAATCCCGCAGCTAACTGCGGGATCAAAAATGCCATTTTTGACACTCTTTTATTCCTGAATCCTAAACACAATGGGCAATGAATAAATTACCCCTACCGGTTGACCGCCCTGCTTCCCCGGAATTAACTCTGGGAAAGCATTAATGACCCGTATAGCTTCTTCTTCGAGTTTTGGGTGAGGCCCTCGTGCCCCAATGGCTTTCACCGTGCCGTCTTTTTCCACTTTAAAGCTCACATAGATGCGGTGCAGCCCACTAAGCCCCAGTTTCTCCCCCAAAGCCTTATCAAAGGTGCGACCCACCAGCCGGTTCACCTGCTCACCAAAGCATTGTTTACGGGCATCGTTATTTTTGAGGTTTTCACATCCGGGGAATACGGGCACCTCCTCTACTGCGTGAATATTATACTCTTCTATTTTTTCTTCTTCATCAACATACTCCACTTCGGCCACTTTCAGGATCTTTTCGGGAATTTCTGTAGGTGCTATCAGGGTTTCCTCCTTTTCAACATCATCTTTGATGATCTCCACCTCTTCAGTAATTTCCTTCGGAAGTTCGGGTGGTTTTACGTCTTCTACCTGCGTCACCGGCACAGGCTCTTCTTCAAACGCGTAGGCCACAACGAGATCTTGCTGCGATACCGGCGCCGAAGAAACCTGCCATTCTATGAGTTGCCACGCCAGGAACAGGGCCAGAACCAGCCCGAGCTGAAAAAATAAGATGCTTCTTTTTGAAAGATCTGCTTTTGCACTTTTCTTGTTTTTCATAATGATATATTTATAGATTAGTGAATTATTAGATCAAAAACAGTCATTGAAAACATCTTTTTAACAACATCTATAACATAACGTCAATAATTAGACCGAAGAGCAGCAGCCTGTTGCAAATCAGGCGCCTTTCATCCATACAACAAAAGTTTAAAGCAAAAAAAATCCCGCAGTAGCTGCGGGATTTTTAAATATTGTGAGACTAAATTAGTCCTGTACTCTAAAGGTAATAGGCAGAGAGTATAATACCCCAACCGGCTGACCACGTTGTTTACCAGGTTGCATCTTAGGTAGCATATTCACTACTCTTTCAGCTTCCTGCTGTAGGCGTGGGTGTGGAGCACGTGCCCCTAACACAGTTACAGCACCGTTCTTCTCAATCCTGAACTGAACGTAAATCCTGTTAATTCCTGAAAGACCAAGATCACTTCCCAAACCTGTATCAAATCTACGGTTTACGAAATCATTGATCTTTTCACTCATACAGTTTTTACGAGCCTCGTTGTTCTTTTCATTCTCACATCCAGGAAAAACCGGTACATCTTCAATAACTGCAAACGGAACGTCCCCAATTTCTTCCTCTTCTTCAACAACCTCTACTTCTTCAACTTCCACGATCTCTTCCTGGTTAGTCTCGGTAGATTCGATCACGGTCTCTTCAACCTCTTCTTCATCTTCTACGATCTCGATAACCTCGGGTGCTGGTGGCGGTGGTGGCGGTGGTGGTGGTGGTGGCGTATTCAATTCGGTGATTGGCACATCTTCCTCCTCAAAGGCATCCATATCAACCATTCCGGTATCAATAGCTTCCTTGTCGTAGGTTTTCCACTCAATCGCCTGCCAGGTGACAAAAAGCATCACGATCATTCCAATCTGGAAGAACAGAACGCTTCTCCTGGACAAATCAGCTTTTGGGTTCTTTTTGGGTTTCATAATTCCGTTTTAATTATAGGTTGGCTAAAATAATTAATTTTTCATTAAAACTAAATTTATCTTAGCTTTTAACCTCGTTAGATTTTTCCTGAGGATCCAAACGACAATTGCGGCCACTACCACTCCGATAGTATTAGCAAGAATATCAAAAAGATCCGGTTGACGATAACTGGTTATTACACCCTGAAGAACCTCAATAAAAATGCCAAAAGCAACTGAAGCCAGGGAAATAAACATTATCCTCTTAAAAAGGCCTTTTTCTTCAAAAGTAAAAAGCCCAAATAGCATCCACAGCAGGCCAAGACCAAAATAGGCACCACAGTGCATGGTTTTATCGCTCATCCCCAGGTCTTTTACCGGAGTATCGGCCAGGTTAATGAGAGACAGGTAAAGTATAAGCCCCGTGTAAATTAAGGCCGGAAAAAAGAAAAGGAGTTTAACCCTCAACAATTTCTGTATATTCTTCGGCACTCAAAAGATCGTCTAATTGAGATGGGTCGCTAAAACGGATCTTCACCATCCAGCCTTCGCCGTAAGGATCTGAATTTACTTTTTCCGGTTCGTCTTCAAGGCTCTCATTGAATTCGATGATCTCTCCAGAAAGTGGTGCAAATAGATCAGATACTGTTTTTACAGCTTCAACAGTACCAAAAACCTCTTCTCTATCCAGGGTTTCATCTACAGTCTCTACTTCAACATAAACAATATCTCCCAGCTCACCCTGGGCAAAATCGGTAATACCTACTATTGCAACATCTCCTTCAATTCTCACCCATTCGTGATCATTGGTGTACTTTAAATCTTTTGGAATTTTCATGGTTAGGAATTTATTATAACAAAGGTAATTTTTTAATCCTTTTAGTCAAGCGTCCCCTTTTAATTTCCGAAGTTATATCTCAAAGTTACGCCCGAACGTATCGTGGTTTGCGGATATGCGGTGGAAATGGCATATTCAGAGAAACTGTGATCGTAATATATTTCGGCAGTGAGGTTCTTGGAAAGGGCATAATCTGCCTTAAAATAAATTGCCCATATATCCTGCCCCGCCGTCACCTGGCTGTTATCAATATCGAGATACCTAATCACCGTCTCATTATGCCGGTAAGAAACATCTGCTTTAAAGTTAAGGTCGCTGCTCAATATCCTTTGACGCCCTCCAAATTTCGTGTCTATTTTTAAATCTTTTATGCGATATCCCAGCCCAAGGGTATATTGGTTCCCGTTTATTTCGGTAAGCAGGTTGTTGTCAAAGCTCAGTGACAACGCCCTGTCCTTCTGAATATCGGCTAAAATCTTGATCGAATTTGCCATTTCCAGGTCTACACGTACAAGCGGACTAAACTGTTCGGTAAGATTAATGTTTGAAAACAACAGCTCACTCTTGTAATTTCCGGCCTGATCAACCTCCCGGGGATTGGCAGGCTTATAATCTAAATTGCTTTGGAACTGGTTAACTGTGTACCCGGCAGTATAACCATGATTCACCGAGAATCTCTTGAAATTCTTCCTGAACCAGGGCAGGCGCATAAAGCCAGTGTACTTAAGGTTCCAGTTGGGAAGAGGAAAATCTTTGAAAGCCCCAAGACTAACATCATCGGGATCGGCTCCCGAATAAGCCGCCAAAAACGCCGGTAGTAGCACGTTCTGGCTGTTCCTGCCAAAACCTACAGGATAACCTTCTGCATCGGTGTCATTGGGGTCAAATCCATTGGCTACGGCCAGTCTTCTCGCCACAGCCAGCCTGTTCTCCCTGAACTCCTGAAAAGTAGCCGAAGATTCAGCCGAAGTTTGATTAAAAGCGGTCTTAAGCAGAATCGTGGAAATACTGAAGTTACCAAAAGTAAGCGGTGTAAGCGGATTATACTGTTCTCCCGTTACCCTGAAATTCTCCTGAAAGGTTTCAGAATACAACCTGTTAGCGGTTAACTGGATGGTAAGATCGGGCAGGAGAGAAACTTCAGCATTAATGCCCAGCTGCTCATTCTCTACCTCGGTGTACTGCTGGTTAAAGTCTTCGTACAAAGTAAGCCAGCCCTTACGCGCAGCCATGTACCTAACGTCTTCCTGGCTCCCTAAAGTAAAGCCGAGCGTAGGATTCCAGGTGCCCAAAAAGCCAATATCATTGGTATATCCCGGTAAAAAGATCCCGTTGTTCTCCTGGTAGTTCACCTGAATTCTTCTTATTGAAGTGAGAAGGCCAACCAGGGTATTGTAAGTTCTATCACCTGCACCAAGCCTGGCAACATCTGCCTGCGATGGCGCTGTGGATTTATTGCCCAATGTTGGCACCGCCTTACTACGCTCTTCAATGGTATTGGGCCCTCCTCCAGGTCGTGTTCTTTTCTTGAACCCTATATAATCATAAAGCGTCTGCATCTCCAGGTTTGCACTTATCTGGTGAACATTCGAGTTTTGAATACTGTTTCCAAGATCGGGAACATTTTCAAGGGTTTCGAAGATCTCAGAACCACGTTCCCACTGGAAGTTACCGGTATACGAATAAGTAGTTTTAAGAAAACCAAGCGCAGGGATCTTTGACAACGGTAGATCGTAATTGATTTGCAGCGACTGGAAATGTTGATTTGGAATACCCGTATTAAAGAATCCGTCCCAAACCCTTGTAGTGGTATCGGGATTATTTTCATCATCAAAATAATTCCTCACCACTCTGTTGGTTGAAGAATCAAAATTGAGCCTTAGGCTTTTCGTAAAGTTGTAATTAATGGTGTACTGCCAGTCAAACAGAAAGTTTCTTTGGTACAAAGTAGGAATACCATTAAGGAAACCTGGCGGCAGGTTGATCTCCCTGAACTTCTGCTCATTGTACTGCCTGAAAATTGTAGAAGTCGCTGTAATATTCGACGGGAAAACATTGAAGTTGAAATCCCTTAAGAGTGCAAAATACGCACTGCTGTCCAGGGCTTTCACATTCCGCAACGGCTCAATATTCACTGGCGCAAACGTATAATCGTAGGTTGCCCCCACCCTTACGGTTTGGTCAAAAGCATCTTCTATCTCAAAATCCCTGTGATCTACCTGATTGTAACTTCCCGAAACACTTAAGTTTTCGATATCATAAGGCATAGGCTTATCCTCATCTACACGTTCTTTGCGCAGCCCTATTACATTAATGCTTTGACGACGGGTATAATCTTCTGCTCTTTCCTGTAGATCATCTCTTATCTCATCTGTGGCGGCATTATCAAGTACTGTCTCCAGTTCCAGGTCAAGGAATTCGGGGTCATATTTTGGAGTGATCAATTCTTCACCGTAGCTGTAACTCACCGGAATTCTCAATCCCCAGTTTCTAGGCAGCAGCTGCCCCATGTTTAGGTTACTCACCACATCATATTGCAAAAAGTCCTCCCTGCTTCTTTGGTTAGGCCCCTGTTCGAGAGAACCAAAACCTACCGTGCTTTTTCTTCCGGTAGCCGAAAGGTTTGCAAAATCGGCTACGTTAGCATCCATATTCACGATTGCTGCCCACCCTCCCTGGTTGTTAAGCTCAGAAAGCCGAAGTTCATTGAACCAGACTTCCCCACACAAATTCCTGGAAGAGGCTTCAGAAAGGCCATTTTTGACACCCAGCATGAGCATCCTAACATTACCGAAACTTGGATTCCCTTTGATCCCAATTCTCAATTGGCCAACCTCGTAAGGTGTATCGGCTGTGACCCTGTCTCCTGCCTCACTAAAGAAATTAAGCTCGGTAGAGACTAATTCAGGGTTTCCAATAACAGTAGCTTTCACTTCCTGCAGCAGCTCAAGCGGTAAATTCATCCGGTTTTCTACAGGCCAGATCTCAGAAGCCGAAACTACTCCAAATTCAGTGGGCTTCAGCGGGATTTCAATCTGATAGAAGTTATCAGTAAAGTCTGTACCAATCCTCACAAAGGCAACCAATTCCCCTTCCTGCCATTTTAGGCGGTTCACTACGGGTTCAGCGTGAATGAACATTTCCAGGTTTTTATACTGCCGCATGTCTAACTGGAAATTCTTGTAAACGCCACGGGAATCCTGCGGTTCAAGATCACAAACATTAACAGCAAGAGACTGTTCATTCTGTCTCACCTGGGTATTGTTATTCATCAATTCTTCGCGATCTACTCCCGGAGGCAGCACATACGGAATTGGCTGCCTGTTCTCGTTCTCTTCAATACTTACCGAAGAAACTGTGAAGGTAGTATTCTCATTAACCGGGTCAGATTTATCTGGATCGAGGGTTTGGGTATACCTGCGATAATCTCCGCGCACCAAATCCATAGTTCCAAACCTCAGCACTGTAGGTTGCTCAAAGTCGGTCACAAACATTCGCATAAACCTGATAGACCTGAAGTCACCAATCCCGCCTTTGGCCGCCGTAGGCTCATAAATCGGGATTTTGAATTGCAGCCACCTCACCGGCATTTCCTGCCCGTTAGGCAAACTTATGCTGAAGTTCTTCACATCGGTCACATACCGGCTGTTATCAATATTCATGTTCGGGAAAACAGGCACCTCATATTCGTAGTAGCTGTCAACCGTGTTCATGGTATTGTCGCGGTTAAGATCCTCAACAGTAGGAAGCGTGCTGTTACCGCGATTTGTGTTGGTAACATCTGGCGGGGAGTTACCATCAATGCCGTTGTAATCGTAGTAGCGCTCTAAAATTCCTCCGGAAGCATTCAGAAAATAATCGTAATTATCGGCTGCAGGATCGGGAAGGTTTCCAAACCCGGGATATTGCACAGCTTCTTCGACATCTGAAAGTCCGTCGTAACCTACATCCTGATTCAGCCTTTCCTGCCCTTCAGTATTAAAAGCATAAATAAGCGACTGGTTTGAAGGCACCTTACCAAATTCGGTAGAAGTAGTATTTTCTGCACCTCCATTTACAGGGAGACCATTTTCGTATTGTTTCCTACCATCCTTTAAAACATCTTCTGAAATATTTCCGAGGTTAAAGACAAGCTTTCCGCCGTTATTACCAGCATTTTCTGAATACAGGAAGGGATCCATCATCCAGAATTCAATGTATTCAACATTGCTTTGCTCAAAGTTGGTAGAATTGATAGCCCGGCTGATGCCCCCAAAATTTTCTGCAGGATTTGGCAGGGTATTTCCGCCGGCAGCCTGCGGATTATAATTGTATGGCCCCCTAATATTTGGATAATAGGCAAGATCTAGTGTATAAAGCACCTGAGACTGTCCCTGCACCACATCTACGTTTGGGAAGATCTCGTTTAAGAACACCCTGCGGCTAGCATAGCTGGAAAGATCAGAATCTGACACACCCGCAGGCCTGTTGCTTCCGTAGAAAACAGGGTCAATACTGTACCAGACCAGTTTGGCTCTTTTGTAATTGGTTGCCAGGTTTCCGTTAGCCAGTTCGCCTCCAAAACCAAGCGGCACACTTGAAAGTTCCCAACCCAACGGATTATCTATAGCTATAGAGGTTTGTGCGGCTTCAAAATCATCAACATAAGTGGTAGCACGCCCATCAAATTCACTTCCTTTTGGTGCTCCCGGAATTAAATATGCAACTTCCCCGCGCAGCGATAAATTAGAAGCCACATCGGTGTCAATATTGGGAAGTTTATTCACCCAGCGTGTCAAAAATGGCAATTCGGTAGAGTAATTCAGGTTGAGCCCCAGGATGGTGTTATTAATAGGCTCATAACTGTAGTTGGATTTTTGAGTTAACGGGCGTTCATTCAGGTTTAAATAAGTGGCCCCTATCAGGAAGTTCTCATTGAAGAGATGCTCCACGTTAATCCCGGTAAAGCGTTTTGTTTGCTGCCCAAAAAGGGCATTATTCTCTGTTGATATTTGAATAGGAATATTTGAGGCCAGTAAAGCTTCATCCAGGATCTGGACCCTTCCAAACTGGTAGTTCACCACATAATCTACCCCTTCCTGCAGCACACGACCTCCCGCTGTTACAGTAACCGATCCCTGCGGAACATTAAAGGCTCCTATCGAAATTCCTTCAACATTAGAAGATTTGTAACGTCCGCGAAGCTGAAATTTGTTCTTTTCGGCCTGCTCCTGTTCTGCCTGGGTCTTGGTAGTTTCGTAGAGTGCCCTAAAAACGTATTTCTGCTGATTGGCATTCCAGGTTTCGGGAAGCTCATACATTTCAGAACCCGTGTTGGGATTGGGATCGAGTTTTCTAAAGAGATAACTTCCGAAGGGTTCTACCGAAGTGAAAATAATATTTCCAGTTTCAGCATTAATAGTAATTCCCGGCACAAAGTCAAAAAAACCGTCGCCCCCCGAAATTGGGTCTCCCGCAACATTTAGATTATCGAGATTAAATACTCTTAAAAGTGTGGTCTGCTCTACATCTTCAGGCAGAGGAACTCCGTCAACTCCTGTGATGTAATTGAGGGGTTGAGGATCGGTATAGACAATGTTCATCCTAAAATCTTCCCGCTCCAGATTGTATGCTGCAAGGTTGTAGATGTTTTTCATCATTAGATCCCACACCGGCTCACCTACATTGGTAACCGAGCTCTTCAGCATTTTCACCACCAGGTTTTGAGAAACAGAAGATTCTATCCCCGTACCTCCAGAGGCGTCAATCCCATCACTGGCAAATTCTCCCACCTGGTAAACTTCTCCCCCTACGGTGTATTGAAAAGCCACTGCAAGAATCTCATCGCTCGCCAATCTTTGATTTAGGGAGATATACCCAAGCCTGGTATCCAGCCTGTATTCTGTAGGTTTTAACTGCCTGGCATTTTCCAGTTTCACGTAATCTCTTCCTTCCGAAACCTGCAACCCGCCGAAACCAGATTCTACCCTGGCCACATCTCTTATTGCCGGGGTTAGCACAGATTCCTGAGGCCCTGTTATCCCAAAGGGGTTAAGATCATTATTTCGGTTATCGGCAAAGGAACCTTCGGGGCGGTTAAAGAAACCAGCCGGCACATTTTCCAAACCAATATTTCCCGGTAACGGGGCTTCCCCTAAGTCCTGTATAGCGACAATATTCCTGGTATTGGTAAGATTTTGAACATTGTTCGTCCTGTTGGTAACCCAAACCTGCACCCTGGTAATTTGAACATTAGAGTTTATAAAAGGGTAGTTTTCAAGAGCTTCATCATAATGATCCCTAAAGTAATGGGCGAGGAAAAAGTGCTTATTCTCGTCATATTCAATAGCGAATTTATCGAACTCCTGCACAGTTGCGCCACCTTCTACATTAACGGTGCGCCGTTCGCTCTTTTGTTCAGAAAAAACACCGGTTATTGTGGTTTTACCAAACTGGAGCTGGGTCTTGATCCCAAATAAACTTTGCGCGCCCTGTATCAAAGCCGAGTTGAGCGGCATAGTGATATTCCCCACCTCAATCTTCTGAATGATATCGTCTTCGGTAGGCGTATATTCCAGCTTTAACTGGTTTTGAAAATCGAAAGTAGATTCGGTATCGTAGTTGGCAGTTACCTTAAGACGTTCTCCAACATTTCCCAAAAGGCTTAACTGAATGCGCTGATCAAAGTCAAAAGTGAACGAACTTCTGTTTCGCGGTGAGAACGCAGGATTATCTCTTTTGGAGTACAGCACTCCCAGATCAAGTGCGACCGATCCCTGCGGAATAAATTCTATTTCACCGCCTCCAAAAATATTCTGAAAGAAATCTGAATTCACATAAAAACCGGGAAGCAAATCTCTCTGCCCTTCCTCTGTACCTTTTTTTCTTCCTGAAAGTGCATCAGACTTTTCCTTAAAATACTGCTGCATTTCTTCCTGGATCACCAGCTCCTGATATTCTTGTGGAGTGAGAATGAGTGGGGCGGTGATATTGAGCCTTCCCAGCGTTTCGGTATAAACATACCGGTCAAGCACAGGATCATAAGTATAGGAAGCAACTATGCTGTTAGGATTAGGCAACCTGAGTTTCCCCAGGGAATATCCTGTTTTTGTGCTGTCCTGTTGAACGAGTGTATCCTGTGCCAGGGCAGGCGAAGAAAATACCAGCACACCAAGGAATGCAAGGGAAATTGAAAGCCAAAACCTGGAATTATAATTTTGCTCCAAAGGAGTCATAGTTTTTTAAGTGCCTGCTTAATAAGAGATTCCACTGAAGCATCGGGTTCTGCCTTCACAATTTTCTCCACAACTTTTTCTGATTGCTTTCGTGTGTACCCAAGGGTCTCTAAAGCAGATAACGCTTCTTCACGGTTTGTATTGCTTTGAGTTGCTGAAACTTCATCAATACCAAATACTTTTACTATTTTGTCTTTAAGATCAATGATCACCCGCTGCGCCGTTTTAGCCCCAATGCCTTTAATCCCCTGAATGGTAGCCACATCACCTGCAGCTATTGCTTCCATAATTTGCCCCGGTTCAAGGGAAGATAACATGCTGCGGGCAGTACTTGCGCCCACTCCTGAAACTGAGATCAAAAGCCTGAAAATCTCCCTTTCGGTTTTTCCCCAGAAACCATACAGGGTATGCGAATCTTCTTTTACCTGAAGGTGGGTGTACAACTGCAGAGATTCTTCTGAAGGAATTTGGGAATAGGTGTTAAGGGAAATATGAATAAAATACCCAACCCCGTTGCAATCGATCACTACATTCGTCGGATTTTTTTCAACCAGGCGGCCTTTAATACTATAGATCATGAAAAGTAGACGGTTATGGCGTCAAATGTAATGAAATTTGCAGGATAGCAAAACAGGAAAACCCCTCAAAAAGGGCATTTTCCTGTCTCACTTATTTTCCAAAATACCTCAAAGACAAACGAAGCCTTTTTAGTACCTGCACTGTTGTTATGTTATTGTTGCCGTTTGGCTCTTTTCTCTTTTTCCTGGGCGTCAACCACGGCTACTGCTGTCATATTCACAATCTCTTCAACACTTGCCCCCAACTGCAATACGTGCACCGGCTTGTTCATACCCATCAGGATTGGCCCTACAGATTCTGTTTTGTTAAGCTCCTTGATGAGTTTATAGGTACTGTTACCAGAATCAAGATTTGGAAAAATGAGCGTATTAACTTTTTTCCCGGCAAGTTTTGAGAATGGGAATTTCTTGCGAAGCATCTCTTTGTTTAACGCAAAGTCTGATTGCATTTCACCATCTACCACAAGATCTGGATAGAACCTATGCAGATAATCTACAGCTTCTTTTACTTTTTCGGCCTTCTCGTTAGTTGAAGATCCAAAGTTAGAATAAGAGATCATGGCAATTACAGGATCTATTCCAAAAAGGCGCACAGTTCTTGCCGTCATTTGTGCAATCTTGGCCAGTTCTTTCGCAGTAGGATCAATATTCACCGAGGTATCGCTGATGAAAATAGGGCCGCGGGCCGAATTCATCAGGTTGGTTGCTGCCACCTTCGAAACTCCTTTTGCCTTTCCAATAAGTTCGAGCATAGGTTTCAATACGGTAGGGTACGACCTTGAGTAACCCGAGAGCAAAGCATCGGCGTCTCCGGCATTTACCATCATTGCGGCAAAATAGTTGCGGGCACGCATTAACAGCTCTGCATCATATTTGGTAACTCCTTTCCTCTGGCGGGACTTCCAGTAAACTTCAGCATAGCGGTTACGCCTGGCTTCCTCCTCGTCAGATTTTGAATCGATGATCTCCACGTCTTCGGCATTAAAATCAATTTCAGCCATCAGTTCCGTGATCACATCCTTTCTACCAAGCAAGATGGGTTTGGCAATACCTTCATCGTAAGCAATTTGGGCAGCTTTAAGCACATCGAGGTGATCTGCTTCAGCAAAAATCACCCGTTTCGGATCCATTTTCGCCCTGTTCATCAACAGCCTGGTGATCTTGCTATCGTTACCCATTCTTTCGAGCAGCTCATCTTCATAACGATCCCAATCCTGAATTGGGCTACGTGCAACTCCCGACTCCATTGCAGCTTTCGCCACAGCCGGCGGCACTTCCGAAATAAGACGCGGATCAAATGGTTTGGGGATAATATATTCCCTGCCAAAATTTAGCCGGGTTTCTCCATAGGCAATATTCACCTGCTCGGGCACAGGCTCTTTGGTAAGACGGGCCAGGGCTTTTACAGCCGCCATCTTCATTTCTTCATTGATCTTGGTAGCGCGAACATCAAGCGCCCCACGAAAAATGAATGGAAAACCAAGCACATTATTCACCTGGTTAGGATGGTCGCTACGCCCGGTAGCCATAATTATATCTTTACGGGTAGCACAGGCAAGATCGTAATCAATTTCGGGGTTGGGATTCGCCATGGCAAAAACAATAGGGTTTTTAGCCATTTGATTAAGCATATCAGGCGAAACAATATCGGCAATAGAAAGGCCCACAAATACATCGGCATCTACCATGGCCTCATCGAGCGTATCGATTTTTCGGGCTGTAGCAAATTCTGATTTTTCTTCAGAAAGACCTTCCCTGTCTTTTCTAATGACTCCTTTACTATCAAGCATCACGATGTTCTCAGCCTTTGCACCGAATGCCTTATATAATTTAGTACAGGAAACTGCGGCAGCTCCCGCTCCACTTATAACAATTCTTACTTCATCTATCTTTTTCCTGGCAAGCTCAAGCGCATTGAGCAAAGCTGCTGCCGAAATTATGGCAGTACCATGCTGGTCATCGTGCATCACGGGAATATCCAGTTCTGCTTTAAGCCTTTTTTCAATCTCAAAAGCTTCAGGCGCTGCAATATCTTCAAGGTTAATACCTCCAAAAGTAGGCGCGATATTTTTAACGGTTTCTACAAAAGCATCAACATCTTTAGTATCTACCTCAATGTCAAAAACATCAATATCAGCAAAGATCTTAAAAAGCAGGCCTTTACCTTCCATCACCGGCTTGGAGGCTTCGGGGCCTATATCACCAAGCCCAAGAACTGCGGTACCATTAGAAATAACGGCCACAAGGTTCCCTTTGGTAGTATATTTATATACGTTCTCCTTATTTTTATGAATTTCAAGGCATGGCTCTGCTACTCCCGGGGAATATGCCAGTGACAAATCTCTTTGAGTAGAGTACTTTTTGGTGGGCACAACCTGAATTTTTCCCGGTGTGGGCTTTGCGTGATATACCAGAGCTTCACGTCTTTTGCGTTCGTTCTTCATAATTTCCCGGTTTATGGGGCAAGCACAAAGGTAATAGTTTCGCATTTATAGCTTGGTGCTATAGCCTATTTTTTGATGTTAACTGCCACCACAATGAATCAATCGGAAGTATCGATGCAGCCATTTTCAGTAATTAAAACCCGGCATTTTTGGGTGTTACCAGCTCGTTCAGCCTTTCGCGGTATTGCTTCGGAAGTAATTCCAGACCCAGCTGATAAGATGCGTTCATCCAGCCAAATCCTGAAGTGGTGATGTAATCAAACTCTGTCCCCACATTTCCGTATTCGGCATAAACCTTGTGCGTGGCATCAACCACGTCGTATTTCTCGGGAATGGTTCCATTATAATCTACCGCATTTTTCGTGATCATCCACAGCCAGCGATAAATGAGTTCATAAGCTTCCTCTTCATAGCCATAATCGAGCAACCCCTGCCAAAGCAACATTTGATGCGGCGCCCAACCATAAGGATAATCCCACTGCCTTTGCACATCGTTTGTGGCGGTTTTTTCTACGGAAGATTTTGCGCTTGAAAGTATGCCGCCCTGCGCCTTAAGATCCTGAATTAACTGCGGAACCATTCTTTCTGCCTGTGCTTCGGAAGCCAGTCCGCTCCACAAGGGGTAAAAGTTGGTGGCCGAAATGTATTTTATCTGTTCTCCTGCTTTAAAGTTATAATCATAAAAACTTCCGTCTTGTTCATTCCACAAATACCGGTTCATCAGCTCTTTTCGATCTTCAGCTTTTTCTTCCCAGTAGTCATCGGTATATTTTTTTCCTACTGAAGTGGTGAAACTCCCATCAAAATATTCATCAATGAGACACTCAAAATCCTTTTCGTATTTATAAAGCAGGGAATTGAGATCTACTGTGTTGAGATATGCCGTTCTGTTTTCCAGTCGCCAAGAGGTATCGTGCCCGCTCTCACGCAAACTGCGATCGTGCAGGAAATACTCATCTACTTCCGGGGCTTCTATTGTTCCCAATTGATATTGCTCTACAAATTCTGAAACTTCCAAACCATATTTCTCCGCAAATTCCTGAAGCACCTCGCTAAAATGCCCTTTTTCGGTCTCCGGCGGGATGCCTTTCCCCTGCGCATAATACCGGTTAAGTCCGTTCCCGGTTAGTCGCTCCCCTTCCTCCATCCAAACCTGCTCATACTCCTTTATGGCAGCATTCAGCGCCTCGCGCAGCCAGGCTTCATCCTTAACTTCCATAGCTTCATAAACCTCGCGAAAAAAAGAAGATATAAACGGCGGCTGAGTGCGGGTGAGGTAGTAGGAGCGATTTGCATTAAGGATCTTTCCGTAGTGATTGATCTGGTAGATAAAATTATCAACCATCGCCTTTGCAAGATCAATCCTCCCGTCGATGAGCAGGCCTACGCCTTCAAAATAGCTGTCCCACCCGTACATTTCATTGAACCTGCCACCGGGCACCACAAAAGGAACCCCGCGGTCATTTTCTATTTTAAGGGCAAGCAGGCCGGGTTTGTCGTTAATGGATTTGACGTACTGCGGAGTTATTTTCTCCGGAAGCACCACCACCTCAAATTCGCTTAATTCCTGTTGAAGATCTTTGTAATATCTGATCCCTAAAGTATCGGTAGCCGGCACATACAAGCGCTGCACGCCATCTGAAGCTTTTGTGTCTCGAAGGATCTTTTGAATCCCCTTACGGTCAATCGTACGGGTGAGATCATCCCAAAACTGCGTTTCAATCCTTCTGGAAATGCGCTGCGTAGGCGGTTCTTTGATCCTCCCAAAAGAAATTTGTACCGAATCTTTATTTTGTGCTCTCGCTACTGCCAGCTCCTGAAGCAGGTTAGACAAATAGTAGATCTGGCCGATCTCTACCGAATCTCCTTCGGAATGAGGTATCAAAAATGGCATTTTTGGATCATCTTCTACAGTGATCTTTTTGTCGCCATCGGTATCGGCCTGTTGCAGCAGGCGTTGCATCGTTTGCCCCGTCTTCAGCTGAAATTCCTGTGCAAAAACAGGAGAATTCTGGAAGAAACAACTAAAAATAAAGATTAAAAAAAGCTTTTTTGAGACCATAACTTTTCCGTTGAAACAGAAAGTTACGAATTCCTGTAGAGAAAGCTTCAGGAATCTTTTTTGAGGAATGCTATGTTTCGGTTGAGTCCGCTGTACCTGGTGCGTTTCACAGCCGACTTTTTAAACACCTTCCGGAAAGTTTCTTCGGTGATCTCTTCCCAATCCTTCTTGCTCATACTAAGCAACTCGGGATGCGGATTAAAAAGTGGCTCGCGGTGGGGTTTCGAAAATCTATTCCACGGGCACACATCCTGGCAAGTATCACAGCCAAAGGCCCAGTCATCAAACTTCCCCTTCATTTCCTGCGGAAGCTGGTCTTTCAGTTCAATCGTGAAATACGAGATACATTTGCTGCCATCAACTTTGTAAGGCTCTACAATGGCATTTGTGGGGCAGGCGTCAATGCAGGCGGTACAGCTTCCGCAGTGATCGGTTACCGGCGCGTCATACTCCAGTTCCAGGTCTACAATAAGCTCGGCCACAAAAAAGAACGAGCCTTTTTGCTTTGAAAGCAGTAAAGTGTGCTTGCCCACCCAGCCCAACCCGGCTTTGGCGGCCCAGGCTTTGTCCATCACCGGCGCCGAATCTACAAAAGCACGGCCTTCAACCTCACCTATTTCCTGCTGAATGAACTGCAGCAAACTTTTCAGTTTATTTTTTATGACAAAGTGATAATCGGTGCCGTAAGCATATTTACTGATCTTGTAGGAATCTTCCCGCTGTTTCTCTTCGGGATAATAATTGAGCAGCAGGGAAATCACGCTTTTTGAACCTTCAACAAGTTTTGTGGGATCGAGCCGCTTGTCAAAATAGTTCTCCAAAAATGACATTTTTCCGTGTCTTTCTTTTTGCAGATACTCTTCCACGCGCGGCGCTTCTTCCTCGAGAAATTCAGCTTTCGAAATTCCGCAGGAAAGAAAGCCAAGGCGCTGGGCTTCGGCTTTAATTAAAGCGCTGTTCTTTGATCTTGCTGAATTATTCACTTTCTAAAACTTTGCAACTTCTGTGCTCAACACAAAAAATTATGAGGTGCCAAAAATAGCATTTTTGGAAGGGATTATTTCCGAAGCTTAAACTGAAGTATGGCGTTTTTTGGTTTAAGGGTGATGAGCGGCTGAATTTTGATTTCTCCCGTGCCGGCCTCAATTTTGTACCTGGAAACCAGTTCGGCTACTGTCATCACCATCTCATACATAGCAAAATTATTCCCGATGCATTTGCGCGGGCCTGCACCAAACGGAAAATAGTTGGCGTATTTTCCCTCAAGAAATCTTTCAGGTAAAAACTGCTCAGGATCCTTCCAATGTTTTGGGTGCCTGTGGATCTCATAAATGGAAAACAACAGGCTGGAACCTTTGGGGTAGAATTTCCCTTCGAATTCATCGTCCTCCAGGTTCACCCTATCAATAAAATACACCGGCGGATACAGCCTCATGCCCTCTTCCACCACTGCCTGAGTAAAGCGGCAATGCCTTAGGAATTCCATAAGCTCTCCTGAATTTTCTTTAGCGGCTTTTACTTCCGCAAAGATCTTCTCCTGAATTTCAGGATCTCTGGTCAGCAACTGCGTAATAAAAGTGAGGGAGTTTGAAGTGGTCTCGTGGCCGGCAGTGAACAGGATGAGGATCTCGTCAACCAGCTGCTTGTGACTCATGGCATTTCCGTCTTCGTAACGGGCATCGAGCAGCATATCGAGCAGGTCGTCTTCCCGTTTTCCACTTTTCTTTCGCTCTTCAATAAGACGGGTGAGGATCTGCCGGGCTTCGGCGGTTAGGTTCAGGTGCTCCTTGATCTTTCCAAACCATTTAAAGTACCAGCCCAGGTACGGCTGCCTAAGTTCCTTTACAAGCATTTTTTGAGCAGCTTCGGTAATATATTGAAGCCTGTCGATCTCCCGCTGGCCCACGGCACTACTAAAAAGAGATTTTACCACAGTTTGAAAAGCCAGGTCATTGTACACCGGAAAAACATCCATGGGTGCCGTGGTATTGATCTTCTTCAACTCTTCCACAATTGCCGACTGCACTTTATCTAACAGTCCCGCCAATTGCTTTTTGTGGAAAGCAGGCTGGATGAGCTTACGCTGTTTTTTCCAAAGCTCTCCTTCGGCAGTAAGCAGACCCTGACCGAGATATTTGGACATATCTACAGTCTGAATTTCAGATTTCGTGTAGTTCTTTTGATTCTTCTGAAGTACGTATTCGGCAAAACCTGAGTCGCGGGAAAAAATGATCTTGCGACCAAAACCAATGTTCAACCTGAAGGTATCCCCATATTTCTGAAAATTCCTGTTATGAAAGGGCAACGGATTTTTCAATATGCCGGCTGCACTTTTATAGAATTCAAGTCTGGAAACTGTTGGTATACCACTGGTGTCTTTCATGTTTATGGATCTCTGGCAGACCTCACAGTTTTTAAAAACCTGTGAGGTCTAAAATGCCAATATTAAAATAATCCTCCCTGGATACCGCCTCTTACTCTTATGTAGAGACCTAACAGGTCTTGAAGACCTGTTAGGTCTGGTGCTGCAGGAAATTATTTAAATATTCGGTTTGCAATTTTCTTTCATCATGCCAATATTCGAACACTTCATGATCGATAAGGGACAGTGCAACTTCCCGTTTCAAAAGTGAAGGTTTAGACGATTTATAAGCCTGATAAGAAGAAAACCTATAACTTTTATAATCTTCAGTAAAACCGTGTTTTACAGGGTTTAGATGAATATAAGCAATTAATTGAACTAAATATCTTTCATCCTCTACTCTTTTTCTTTTAATATGTTCCTGGAAAAGGCTACCCGACCTGCCGTATCTTTTATTGATTGCTTTAGTATAGGCGTTGAAAAAATGTGAAAAAGCCAGGTGTGGTTTTTCAAAGAATTTATGAGGTAGATCCTGAGCATCTTTGATTCGCAACAAAAAATGAAAATGATTCTTTAAGAGACAGTATGCGTACACATCGGCTGTGGGGATGATGTATTATTTTAGAAGCTGAAGAAAATAGTCATAATTCACAGCTTCTCTGAAGATATCTTCTTTATTGTTCCCCCTGTTGAAAATGTGATAAGTTCCACCCGGCTCAAGTACATCCTGCTTCATTTCTTCCTCTTCTGGTCAAAACCTAACAGGTCTTAGAGACCTGTTAGGTTTACATTAAAACAATCCTCCCTGGATACCGCCTCTTACTCTTCCGAGGTGTTTATAGGCAGCTTCGGTGACTTCCCTTCCCCGGGGTGTCCGTTGAATGAAGCCCTGTTGAATAAGGAAGGGTTCGTAGACTTCTTCTATAGTTTCTGCGCTTTCGCTCACTGCGGTTGCAAGGGTGGTGATGCCCACGGGGCCACCTTTGAACTTGTCGATTATAGTGGTGAGGATCTTATTGTCCATTTCATCAAGTCCATGAGCATCTACATTCAATGCCTTAAGACTGAACTTTGCTATTTCTATATCAATTTTTCCGTTGCCTTTTATCTGCGCAAAATCCCTTACCCTTCGTAAAAGGGCATTTGCGATACGCGGTGTCCCACGGCTACGGCCGGCAATTTCGATAGCAGCTTCCATAGAAATTGGAACTTTTAGAATATGCGCACTTCGTTGAACAATATCAGAAAGCAATTCGGTGGTGTAGTATTCGAGTCGGCTGGAGATCCCAAAACGTGCCCGCATTGGCGCGGTGAGTAATCCGCTACGGGTGGTTGCACCTATAAGCGTAAAGGGATTTAAATTGATTTGTACAGAACGCGCATTCGGGCCTGTTTCGATCATAATATCTATCCGGTAGTCTTCCATAGCCGAATAGAGGTATTCTTCCACTACGGCACTAAGGCGGTGGATCTCATCTATGAATAATACATCCCTTTCATCGAGATTGGTAAGCAGACCTGCAAGATCACCCGGCTTGTCGAGCACAGGGCCTGAAGTCACTTTTATACCCACGCCAAGCTCATTGGCCAGAATGTGCGCCAGAGTAGTTTTACCAAGCCCGGGAGGCCCATGGAACAACGTGTGATCAAGAGCTTCCCCGCGCTGATTTGCAGCTTCAACGAAAACCTTCAGATTATCCAATACCTGATCCTGGCCTGCAAAATCATCAAATTCGAGAGGCCGTAAAGCTCTTTCGATGTCAAGTTCTTCCGAAGAAAAATTTTCACCGGTGGGATCCAGGTTTTCGTTCATGCTCATCAGGTTTGGAACAAAGATAAAAGAAAAAGCCTTTTCATTAGATGAAAAGGCTTTGTAGTATTAAAGAAGGGAAAGCTTAATGATTAAGCTCTTCTTCCCCTTTTTGAAGCGGTACGTTTTGAGGGGCGAAGTCCTGCCCTGCAATCACATACTCACCATTTTCATTTGTTTTACTGTAATCGTAAGCCCAACGGTAAACGTGTGGAATCTCACCAGGCCAGTTTCCATGGATGGGTTCAACAGGAGTAGTCCACTCAAGTGAATTGGAATTCCATGGGTTGGCAGTAGCTTTTTTCCCGGCAACTATAGAATGTATAAAGTTGTAAAGGAATACCAACTGTACCAGTGCAGTTATTATAGCGAACACAGTGATCAATACATTCACCTCTAAAAGGTCATCAAAGTATGGGAAAGCAGTGTTGTCATAATATCTACGTGGTAGACCTGCCATACCCACAAAGTGCATTGGGAAGAATACTCCATAAGCACCTATAATAGTGATCCAGAAATGGATGTACCCAAGTTTCTTGTTCATCATACGCCCAAACATTTTTGGGAACCAGTGGTAGATACCTGCGAACATTCCGTAGAGGGCAGAAATACCCATCACCAGGTGGAAGTGAGCCACAACGAAGTAAGTATCGTGCACGTTAATATCCAGAGTACTATCTCCAAGAACGATCCCGGTTAGACCTCCTGTGATGAAGGTAGAAACGAAACCAATAGAGAACAGCATTGAAGGGTTCATTTGCAGGTTCCCTTTCCAGATTGTTGTGATCCAGTTAAAGGCTTTTACTGCGGAAGGAATTGCGATCAATAAAGTTGTAAAGGTAAACACCGAACCAAGGAACGGGTTCATACCCGATACGAACATGTGGTGCCCCCAAACGATTGTTGAAAGGAAGGCAATACCCAAAATAGATGCGATCATTGCACGGTATCCAAAAATGGGTTTTCTGGAGTTGGTTGCCAGGATCTCTGAAGCGATACCCATGGCAGGAAGTATAACAATATATACTTCAGGGTGCCCAAGGAACCAGAAAAGGTGTTCAAAAAGAATAGGCGAACCACCCTGGTAGTGCAGCACTTCTCCTCCAATATAAATATCACTAAGGAAGAAAGAAGTTCCGAAGCTCCTATCCATAATAAGCATCAAAGCTGCCGATAACAGCACCGGGAAAGAAACTACTCCAATAATAGCAGTAACAAAAAGAGCCCAAATAGTTAAAGGCAAACGTGTCATAGACATTCCCTTAGTTCTAAGGTTAATGACTGTAACAATATAATTTAGTGAACCTAAAAGAGATGAAGCGATGAAAATTGCCATAGATATTAACCACAGCGTCATACCAAGACCAGAACCACCAATAGCTTGCGGCAATGCACTTAGCGGCGGATAAATTGTCCACCCGGCTGAAGCAGGCCCGGATTCAATAAACAAAGAGCTAAGCATGATAATACAGGAAAGGAAGAACAGCCAGTAAGACAGCATGTTCATAAATCCTGAAGCCATATCACGAGCTCCAATTTGAAGCGGAATCAACAGGTTACTAAAAGTTCCACTAAGCCCTTGCGTAAGTACAAAGAATACCATGATGGTACCGTGGATAGTTACAAGTGCAAGGTAGATCTCCTGACTCATAACACCATCTGGAGCCCATTTGCCCAGAAAGATCTCAAATATTTTAAATGATTCAGCAGGCCATGCAAGCTGCATACGGAAGAAGATGGACATTGCGATTCCAATAATCCCCATAAAAAGTGCAGTGAAAAGGTATTGCTTTGCAATAACCTTATGATCCATGCTGAATATATATTTCGTAAAGAAATTACCCTCATGGTGATGATCATCATGAGCGTGTTCATTAACCGGTACGTGTCCTACTGCTGACATATTTCTTTATTCTTAACTTAATTAATTTTCTACCTGTGCAAGTTCGCTCCCACTATTCTTTTCAACCTGCCTGTCTGCAGTTGCAGCTTCCATGGTTTCAGAATATTCCTTTTGTTCTGCCATCCAGGTATTGAATTCTTCTTCAGTTTCTACAACTACTTTCATTTGCATGTTGTAGTGTGCCACACCACAAATCTTATTACACAAGAGGTAATATTCAAATTGATCATAATCACTTAAAGGCTCTTCACCCAATGCAGCCAGCTCGGCGCTCTTCTCTCTCCTGATCTCGTTAATATAAGCGACCTTGTCTCTCATATATTCGGTTTCATTGATCTCATCGGTCGTTACAGTTGGTGTAAACGAAAACTGAGTGATCATACCCGGCACTACGTTCATTTGGGCTCTAAAGTGAGGGAAGTAAGCAGAGTGCAATACATCCTGAGATCTCATTTTAAAAAGCACAGGCCTGTTTACCGGAAGGTGGATCTCTGCAGTGATAACATCATCCATAGCATATGGATCACTTTCGTCAACCCCCATAGTGTTAGCTCCTTCAATAAAGCGAACATTTGCTTTACCAAGTACATTATCCTGCCCTGCGTAACGTGCCTGCCAGCTAAACTGCTTGGCGTAAAGTTCGATTACGATAGGATCATCTTCTTCATCCACATCCATAATATCACTCCAGGTAAACAATCCGTATATAATCAAACCGGCCAATACGATTACCGGGATAATGGTCCATACAAATTCCAGTTTATCGTTATCGGCAAAGAAAAGTGCCTTTTGCCCCTTCTTACCTTTGTATTTAAAGGCAAAATAGTGAAGAAGACCCTGGGTGATAACCTGTACAAACATGATCACAGCCATGGTGATCAACAACAGGTTATCATAATCTGCTCCATGTTCTGAAGAAGCTGCAGGTAAAGCCCTGTCGCTAAAGTTCCAGAAGTTATAAAGCATAAAAAGATAGAATGCGATACCAAAGGCAAGCATGAGGTTACCCTGTGTTCTGTTATCCTTATCACTTGCGATCTCTGATGAATCGATAGAATTAGTATTCCTCGACAATTGGAAGATCCTGGAAAGTTGCCAGATAGTTATCGCAAATAATGCTACTACTATTATGATTAAAAATACTGTCATTTTATAGTTTCTCTTTTAACAATCTTTTAATAATGATAATGCTCACTCTCCTTGATGAAAGGATTGCCCTTTGCAAGCAATGGTGCTTTTGTTAGAGCGCTAAATACCACAAAAATAAATAATCCTCCAAAAAATGCCAGGGCACTAAGCTCAGGAATACCAATGAACCATGATTCTCCCACGGTTGCAGGCATTACCATCACAAAGATATCCAGGTAATGACCCAGTAAGATAATTATTCCTGTCATTACCACAAACCAGTTCACTCTTTTGAAATCGCTGTTCATAAGCAAGAGCACAGGAAACAGGAAGTTCAACACTACCATACCAAAAAACACCAATCCGTAATCTTCTATACGCGCCACGTAATAGGTAACCTCTTCCGGAATGTTAGAATACCAGATAAGCAAGAACTGTGAGAACCAAAGGTAAGTCCAGAAAATACTGATCCCGAACATGAATTTGGCCAGATCATGAATGTGGCTGTCATTAACGAATGGCAGATAATTGCGTGATTTGAGGTAAATAGTAACCAAAGCGATCACGGTAATTCCCGAAACAAACATACTGGAGAAAACATACCATCCAAAAAGGGTACTAAACCAGTGTGGATCTAAACTCATAATCCAGTCCCATGACATCATTGATTCTGTAACAATAAAGAATACAAGGAATCCGGCAGCTAATTTAAAGTTCTTTTTATACCAGGTAATACCTGTAGCCTCGTCCTGTTTTCTTGAATTTCTGGTTAGAAGATGTCTAAACAATACCCAACCTCCAATATAGATTAAAGCTCTTATCAGGAAAAACGGAACATTAAGATAGGACTGTTTATTCTGAATAATCTCATCGTGTGCCACAACTTCCGGATCCATCCATATAAACAAATGGTTAAAATGAAAAGATGAAAGCGCAAGTAAAATAAACATAATAACCCCACCAGGTAGCAAATATGCAGTGATCCCTTCCATTACTCTGAAAAGTACAGGAGACCATCCTGCCTGGGCTGCAAATTGTACTGCGTAAAACGCGAGCACCCCAAGTGCTATCATAAAGAAGAAGAAAGCAGCCACGTATAACGCCGCCCAGGGCTTGTTCTGAAGCTGATGTAGAATATGCTCCAGGTGCACTAACTCGGCATCTTCGGCCATTTTGTGTACCTCTTCATCTGTACGATCGGTTTCTACTTTATGTTCAGAAGGTACATAGTCAAACCCTCTGGCATCATCTTCCAACTCATCTTCAGTTTGCCCTGTTAAAGGCATTTCAACCATTTCTCCATGACCATCATGTGCTACAAGCTCCCTCACATCTTCAATAGTAGAAGGAACGGCAAAGAATCCGTAGACAAGGCCTAAGAGACCAACAACCATGAGGATAATGGAAAATAATTTTAATTTACTGGATAGCGTGTACATATTGTATAATATCTAATGCTGTTATTCTTAGTTTTCGTCAATTGGTTCTCCTTCGGCTTCGTTCTGCTTAACCTCCATAGTCTGCTCTGCATTTACAGGCGGCATAAGATTTTCCTCAGGCTCAGTTCCGGGTGCAGCTTCAAACGCTCTTTCAGGGCCTCCTTCAAGATCATTCTTAAGCTTCATAACATAATGAGTGATCAACCAGCGCTCTTCAATAGAAGTTTGTGAGGCATACGACCCCATGGCGTTAAGCCCGTAATATTGCACGTGATATACACTACCTTCTGTAATGGCTCTCCCCACATCGGAATAATTAGGGATACCAAGGAATTTCTCACGCTGTACAAGTATACCTTTTCCATCTCCCTTATCACCATGACAAACTGCACAATAAATAGTATATAAGGCTTTTCCTGCAGCAAGATTATCTTCGGTGTATGGCAGCGGATTTTCCAATTCGGTTTTGGCAGTAGCATAACCTTCGGGAGAATTTTCATATTCGTAAGGTTTCCACCCTCTTGATACCGTTCCCTCTACGGGAAGTTTCGCCTCCTGTTCATTAACAAAAACTTCGTAAGCTCCATATGGTTCATAGCTTACAGTCTCGTACATATTTGGCATATACTGGTAATTGGGTTTAGAGTTCTCTACACAGGAAACCGCCGTTACCGCTAAAATGAAAAATATGGATCTTTTAAATAAACTTTTCATTGGGTTTATTTCTTATCTATTAGTTTAATTTCAGAAGCACCGGTGTTGAACAAAAATCCGGTTAGCTCCTCTGCATCATGGCTCCCAACTACAACTTCCATAAGGAAATGATCATCGGTGGTTCTACTATCAGGGTTCTCTGCTTTCTTGAATGGCCACAATTTACTTCTCATAAAGAAGGTAAACACCATAAGATGGGCAGCAAAAAACACTGTTAATTCAAACATAATAGGAACAAAAGAAGGCATATTCTGAATAAAGCTGAAACTTGGCTTTCCTCCAATATCCATTGGCCAGTCTTCAATCATGATGAAATTCATCATAGCTGCTGCTACAGACAATCCAATGATCCCATAAAGAAAGGCAGTAATTGCCAGTCTGGTTGGCGCCAACCCCATCGCTTTATCAAGCCCGTGAACCGGAAAAGGCGTATAGATTTGCCCAATGCTGTAGCGTGCCTCCCTTACTTGCCTTACAGCCTGTAAAAGCAAGTCGTCATCTGTATAAAGAGCGTGTATAACTTTAGATGCCATTCTTATTTACTTTTTAGTTCGTTTGCCTGTTGGTTCCAGTCCCCTCTGTTATCGGCAGTAGGGAAGTTCTCTATTACCCTGTCAAGTAAGGTATAATCTTCAAAGGAAAGATTACTAACCTGTGCATAAGTATATATCCCTACCTGATGTAAGCGCTGTTCCATAACCGGGCCTACACCGTTAAGCTTTTGAAGATCATCGGCAGATTCTGTTCCGGGGTCAAAAATGCCAATTCTGTGTAACATTTCATCAATTTTATCCCGATCGATTTCAGAATTTGTTAGTCCTTCAGTATGGGTAGTTGGTTCATGCTCACGCTTTGCTTCAAACTCCCCTCTCTTTATCCAACCTTCAGCTTTATTAACAGCAGGCTCTTTTCCTACAGGGTTTGGGTTTACGTGATCAACATGATCTCCATGTTCGGCTCTTAATTTCTTATAACGGTCACCCGAAGCTTTAAGAATTGTCTTCACCTCTGCCTGTGCAATTACAGGGAATGTTCTGGCATAAAGCAGGAACAACACGAAGAAAAATCCAATAGTTCCAATAAAGATCCCTATATCTACAAAAGTTGGGGAGAACATGGTCCAGGAAGAAGGCAGGTAATCTCTGTGCAGTGAAGTCACAATAATTACGAAACGTTCAAACCACATCCCGATGTTTACAACAATAGAGATAAAGAAAGAGAACATGATGCTGGTACGTAATTTTTTGAACCACATGAACTGTGGCGAGAACACATTACAGGTCATCATAGACCAGTAAGCCCACCAGTAAGGTCCTGTAGCCCTGTTAAGGAAAGCATACTGTTCGTATTCCACACCCGAGTACCAGGCCATAAATAATTCTGTGATATAAGCAACACCTACAATAGAACCTGTGATCATGATCACAATGTTCATAAGCTCTATGTGCTGAATGGTAATATAGTCTTCAAGATTTGAAACCTTTCTCATAATGATAAGCAAGGTGTTCACCATTGCAAAACCCGAGAAGATCGCACCCGCAACGAAGTAAGGCGGGAAGATGGTAGTGTGCCATCCGGGAATTACCGAGGTAGCAAAGTCAAAGGATACAATAGTGTGTACAGAAAGTACCAGCGGAGTAGCCAAACCTGCCAAAACAAGTGAGACTTCTTCGAACCGCTGCCAGTCTTTTGCACGTCCACTCCATCCAAAACTTAAGATTCCGTAGATATGTTTCTGAAATGGTTTTACAGCCCTGTCTCTAATCATTGCAAAATCCGGAAGCAATCCTGTCCACCAGAAAACAAGCGATACAGAAAGATAGGTAGAGATTGCAAAAACGTCCCAAAGTAGCGGTGAGTTAAAGTTTACCCATAGAGAACCAAACTGGTTTGGAATAGGAAGTACCCAATATGCAAGCCATGGGCGCCCCATGTGAATGATAGGGAACAACCCTGCCTGTACTACCGAGAAGATGGTCATAGCTTCGGCAGAACGGTTAATTGCCATTCTCCATTTTTGACGGAAAAGTAATAGAACCGCCGAAATAAGTGTACCGGCGTGACCAATCCCTACCCACCATACAAAGTTAGTGATATCCCAGGCCCAACCAACGGTCCTGTTTAATCCCCAGGTTCCAATTCCTGTTGAAACGGTATAGATAATACAACCTAATCCCCATAGAAAAGCGACAAGTGCAATAGAGAAAACTATCCACCATGATTTGTTAGCTCGTCCTTCAACAGGCGCAGCAACATCGACCGTTACATCATGATAGGTCTTATCGCCAAGTACTAAAGGCTTTCGAATAGGTGCTTCGTAATGAGACATATGCTTTTTATAATTAATTCTTTAACTGTTTATTTATGCTTCAGATGTATTGCGAACCTTTGTCTGGTACATTACATTAGGTTTGGTCCCTACATATTCCAGCGCGTGATACATACGGTCATCTTCACTCAATGCTGCTATCTTGCTGGATTCGTCATTCACATCTCCAAAGACAATAGCTCCTTTATCACATGCTGAAGAACAGGCTGTCTGGAATTCTCCATCCTCTATCGCCCTACCTTCACGCTTGGCATCAAGAATAGTTTTTTGAGTACGCTGAATACAGAAAGAACATTTCTCCATAACACCTCTGGAACGTACTGTAACATCCGGGTTCAACACCATACGACCAAGGTCGTTGTTCATGTTGTAATCAAACTCGTCATTCTTGTTGTAAAGGAACCAGTTGAACCTTCTCACTTTATACGGACAGTTGTTTGCACAGTAACGTGTACCCACACATCTATTGTAGATCATTTGGTTTTGCCCCTGGCGCCCGTGCATAGTAGCAGCAACAGGACAAACAGTTTCACAGGGAGCATGATTACAATGCTGACATAACATTGGCTGGAAAACAACCTGAGGATTATCTGAAGCAATTTCCATTTCTCCAAACTGAGACAGGGAATCACCCAAACCACTCATATTCTCCTTCTTCTCAATATCCTGCTCAAAAGTCTCTTCAGAAGAATAGTAACGATCAATACGCAACCAGTGCATATCACGGTACTTTCTCACCTCTTCTTTACCAACTACAGGAACGTTGTTCTCGGCGTGACATGCAATCACACATGCCCCACAACCTGTACAGGCATTAAGATCTATAGACATTTTAAAGTGGTGACCTACAGAGCGGTCAAAACCATCCCAAAGGTCAACATCTGGTGATGTAACAGGTGTCTCTACGTGGTTAAGAGAAACTTCGGGCATATTATTCCACACGTGAGAATCTTTAGTATTAAAGATCTCGAGCGTAGTTTCCTTTATAATATCATTCCTACCCATAAGAGTAGTATGCAACTGCAAACACGCAAATTCATGCACTCCTGCAGCTTTTTCTATAACAACTTTTTGGTGAGCGTTAAAATCCTGGTAAAGAGGATAAGCATTCACCCCAACCTGCATTTCCTTCTGGACACCTTCTTTTTTACCATAACCCAACGCTAAAGAAACAACTCCCTTAGCCTGACCCGGCTGAATGAAAACAGGCACTCTCTCAAGCACAGCATCTCCAACCTTAAGGTTTACGTAACTTCCATTAAGCGCCCCATTAGATACATGTTCATTTTCAAGACCAAGCTCTTCGGCATCGGCTTTCGAAATTTTAAGATAGTTATCCCAGGAAGCTCTTGTAATTGGATCTGGCAATTCCTGCAACCATGGGTTGTTAGCCTGGTTTCCAGACCCTAAAGCCACAGATGTGTAAAGTTCAAGTTCAAGACCTTCACCCTGCGCGGCAGAAAGATTCCTAACAGCTGCACTCTCGTCAAAAGAAACGGAAGTTGCAGTTTGATCGGCTCCCACTTCAGTAGTAAAAGGAGAAGTCCCTTCAAAAACTCCGTCGTGAAGCGCATCAATCCAGGAACCGGCGCCCATAGCTCCTTCCCAGGTCTGTTTTAAATAATCTGCGTATGAAATATTATTATCAGTCCATCTTAGGAGTACATCCTGGAACTGACTTGTGTCAAAAAGAGGCCTGATAGTTGGCTGCATCAACCCGAATTTTTGAGTTGTAAATTCTACATCACCCCAACTTTCAAGATAGTGAGGTGTGGCAGCAACATAATCTGAAAGGAGCGCCGTCTCATCATTTTTCATTGAGAAGCTAACCTTAAAGTCAACACTGGCCATTCCTTTAGCAAATTCATCTGCAAACGGTAAGCTGTAAGCAGGATTAACTCCGGCAATAAGAATAGCTCCCACCTGCCCGGCCTGCATATCGGCTACTAATTGCTTAACAGCAGCAGCATTACCCTGGCGCAGCATTCTCGGGCTTGCGGTATTCATCACTCCACTACCAAGAGCTTCGTTTATAGAAAGCGCAAGAGCCTGTGCATCTACATCAGGAATTCCTGTAACCACCACGGCACCGCTTCCTGCTTTACGCAGCTGTCTTGCAGCTTTAACAAGTGCATCATCAATATGCGCAGGTAAATTACTGGTAGAAGCACCACCTGTCACATACCCATGAAGCGCAGCGAGTGCAGCCTTTTGCTGAGAAAGCGTTAAGGTTACCCTCCTGTCGGCATTGGCACCACTAAGCGTGAAATTAGATTCAAACTGAACGTGTCTGGACATTTTTCCATTCTTCGGAATACGTCCTTTTGCATAAGCAGCATCATAGCCACCACCTGCCCAGTCACCCAGGAAGTCAGCTCCAATAGAAACAATGACTTCAGCTTTAGCGAAATCATAGCTCGGAAGAGCTCTACGACCATAACGTGCCTGGAAAGCTTCAAGTGCAGCATCTTCAGAAACTGTATCATAAACAATGTGACGTACATTCCCATACTTCTGTGAAAACTCACTAATGAGCTTAGAAGTAGAAGGGCTGGCGAAAGTTTGGGTCAATAAAACAATCTCCCCATTTACGTTGTTCAGCTTCTCTTTTACTTCCCGGTCAAATTGCTCCCAGGAAACAACTTCTCCATTGGCCAATGGCCTTTGAAGCCTTTTATTATCATATAAAGAAAGAACAGATGCATGCACCCTGGCATTGGCACCCGTTGTCCCCATAGTATTCTGCTCAATTTTTATAGGACGACCTTCACGTGTCTTTACAAGAACACTTGAAAAATCAAATCCATCAGCCATAGTAGTAGCATAGTAATTTGCTACCCCCGGCACAATCCTTTCTGGCTGCACTACATAAGGAATAGACTTCATTACCGGCCCTTCACAGGCAGCAAGAGAAGCCGCTGCAGTACTAAAACCAACGTACTTCAAAAAGTCTCTCCTAGAAGTAGTTGAACTTTCGAGAGTCTCTTTGTTACCCAAAAATTCATCTGTAGGTATTTCTTCCACAAACTCTTTTTGGCTGTGCGTCTCAACAATTGAGCTGGATTCCTTCAGCTCTTCAACACTTTTCCAGTATTTCTTGTTTGATGACATATGCTTACTTTCTACTTTTTAAATTAATAATGGCACTTGGCACATTCAATTCCACCCATTTGGGCAACAGTTAATTCCTCTACCCCATATTTTTTAGAAAGCTCTTCATGAACTTTCTCGTAATATTCATTCCCCGCAGTACGTACGTTTGTCTCACGGTGACAATTCACACACCATCCCATAGTAAGAGGTGCATTTTGATACATAATCTCCATTTCCTCAACAGGACCGTGACAGGTTTGACAGGCTATCCCGCCAACTTCCACGTGCTGTGAGTGATTAAAGTATGCAAAATCGGGAAGGTTGTGAATCCTTATCCATTTTACCGGCTCGGTTTCTCCCGTATAAGCCTGCTGTGAAACATCCCAGCCTACAGCATCGTATAGCTTGGCAATTTCACCATCATAGAATTCTTTAGAGTACTCTTCAGTAGCGGTAGCTTCAGCCACTTCGCTAATTGATTTATGACAGTTCATACAAACATTCAATGAAGGTATCCCTGAAGTTTTAGACACCCTGGCCGAACTGTGACAGAACTTACACTCAATCTGGTTATCACCGGCATGAATTCTGTGCGAGAAGTGAATTGGCTGAATTGGCTGATAACCTTTATCAACACCCACCTGCATCATCCAGCCATACGCGAAGTAAGACCCAACAAGAACAAGTATAACAGCAGTCACTATAACCAGGAACTGGTTTTCAACAAAAGATTTCCAGATTGGCTTTGCTCTTTTTTCCTTTACCGGCAATTCAACCCCACTGGCAACAGCAAACCTCCTCAACGTCTTATTCACGAGGTAAAGGATTACCAGCAACATTGAGAGAACGAAAGCAAGGATTCCAAGAAGAATATCCGTAGAAACCCCTCCACCTCCTTGTGCGGCATCACCAGAAGCAGCTGTTCCCGCCTGTTGTTCCTGCGGCACTGCCTTTGGCGCATTTACATAAGCCAGGATATTATCAATATCACTATCACTTAATTGTGGAAAAGGAGGCATCGCCACCTGGTTGAACTCATTAAAGATCTCAACCGCCTGCTCATCTCCAGAGGCAATTAAAGCCTGAGAGTTTTTAATCCAGCTGTGCAGCCACTCGGTATCTCTTCTATCCCCCACACCTCTAAGTGCCGGACCAATAGAGTTACCATCAAGTTTGTGACAGGCAGCACAAAGCGTGTTAAAAAGCTCTTTCCCGGCAGCTTCATCCCCACCCGAGGTTGGCGCCTCCACATTAGATTCCTGAGGCCCCTGAACAGTTTCCTGCCTATCGGCTTCATCTGTAGAGAGCGGTGAATCCTGAGGTGCTTCCTGAGCTAAAAGAAGTGCATTAAAAGAGAAAAACAGGGATACACTAAAGAATACTATTCGAGCTGCTGAATGGCGGTATTTCACCTTTTTCATATTATAAGTTGAATTAACGTCTTATTTGGTATGATTTTTAGTATAATTAAAACGTGATTATTGTCATGTTTTAGTCACTAAAAATTTACCGACAAAAGTAATACTTAAGTTCGATTTGAAAGGATAGCCAAATAATTTATAACTATTCTAAATAAGTGTTAACAGCAGAATTGAACAGTAAAGTTATACTTTTGTATTTCAGAAAAGTAGTAAGAAATGTTCAGAAAAAATAAAATAATACTCACTACCGCACTAATTATTGGAGCAGTAGCTGCCACAACGGCTCAGGAAGGACAGGTACGCATTAACCAGGATGAAACCATACCCGCACTTTTAGAGAAAAAAACCGAAATGGTGCAGGATGGGATTATTGGAGAACGCTACAGAATACAACTATTTTCAGGAGATAATAACCAGGCCAGCAAAGTGATCAAAGAATATCGGTCACTCTTCCCCGAGTGGTCATCTACCATAGTGTTTGAGACGCCAAACTACAAAGTATGGATAGGAAACTTCAGGAACAGTCTGGAAGCCGACAGGACTTTACTGCAAATAAAAAAATCTTTCCCGGCAGCCTTCAGGTTTAGACCGGAAAAGAGATAATAAACTTCAGTAAAAAAATTTCTTCGGAAGAATTTCAGAAGCCATTGAGAGTAACTATTCACCATCCGAAGCTACTTTACACACTTAATTTTCCATCGTAAAAATCGAATTATTCAAAAATAAGGTGCCAAAAATGGCATTTTTGGAGCGTCTTTACCTGGAATAATGCAAGACCGGAGCGGGCATTTCTACAACTGCCGGAAATTTAAAAAGCATTTATTGAATCAACAGGAAGGTTTTTTGTCGGGTATTAAAAAATCATCTTATTCTTCGATCTTAGGATGGTCTTCATACCAGTCATTAAAAGTCTTTTTTGTAGAATAATCATCTACAAGCACCTTATAAACAGTTAAAAGCCACCAGGCCTGCCCCACCAAAACGGTATAAAATACAATGTTATAGGGAGCATTGTAAAATACAAGTGCGGCCACTAAGATCAAAAAGATAGTAGCTATAACTACGTAAAATTGTGCTGACAACTTCATATCTTTAATTTAGTGAAGAGCCAAAGGACACGCAGTTAAGAGATTACTAAATCAGGGATTTTTAGCAGAAGTTTGACGTTTGGTTAAGATGTTATTAATAAGAAGTATACCTGCCGTTAATGGCAAAAACAGGCTGCAATAGGCAAGCCAGCGAAAATAGTTCTCAAAAAGAGCCATTTCCTGCCAGGTTACAAAACCTTTGTAAAAGATAAGCGTTTCGGTAGCCAAAAAAGCCAAAAAGTACAGCCAGAATACCCACTTTGGAAGGCTTAGCAACCGGTGATGAGCGAGGAATGCAAAGAGACAAACCGTCACTATTCCCAGGAACACCCAATGCAGGTAACCTATGACAAAATCGGGGAAACTGAAGGCGAGATTTGCGAACCACGGCAAAGCTGAAAACAGCTGTAAAATAAGCTTAAAGGCCAGTGCAGCGCCTGCTATCTTTAGTAAAAGCTTCAAAAAGGGGGAAAAATGAAGTTGTTTCCAGAAGGGCGAAATGATCTTCCAGAAATTAACGAACGCCATGATCTGAAATATCGCTCCGGCACCACCCAGCACATAAAAGATCCAGTGTGGGTCTACCCAAAGCACAGACAGGAAAAAACTCAAGATTACCGCTACATTTATCTGCCAAAAGAATCTTCTAAAATGCCCTTTTTGAGGCCTCAGGTCTTGTTGCTCCATGAAATAAAAGAAAATTCCCAGCAAAGCGAGGATGAACCAGGCATTGTATTGAAAATGCAGGTAGTAATAGATCGCCATTTTATACCAGATGCTCGCACTACCCATAGTGGCCATAATTCCGCCCAGCGCCCAGGGGCCAATGCTGGAGAAAACCATGTACCAAAGTGCAGCCCTTATAAGCTTAAAGGAATAGGTGGTTTTATACTGTGAAGGAGTCTTCTTCAGGATGAACCAGGCCATAAAATAGGAGGCAAAGAGAAAAAGTGTAGAAAAAGTGATTGAAAAAAAAGCGTACCCGGTAAACGGAAAGGTGAGCATCATTCCTATTAAAGTAATCTGCGTAAACCAGAATATTCTTTTATAGATTTTTCCGAAGCCAGCTTCAGCAAAATACATTTTGTAGATCATTGTGGTGAGGGCAATATAGACCCAGCCCAACAAAGCGATATGAGAATGCGAGTGCACCACGTACCTGAAATTTGCCGGAATAGGGATTACAAAAAAGAATCGCAGGAATGTTCCCAGCAGCCCCACGAGAAAAAAATATCCCAGGGCGATATTGGCGTGCTTCTTTAAACTGATCATTTTTTAAAAGTAGGAAAAAGAGAGGAGGCAAAAAACTGCATTTTTGACACCCCCTTCACGGGAGCGATGCCAGCTCTTTGCCTCCTCCTTTATATTAAGCTTCCTGATATTCTTTTTCGAGTATTTTCTTCTTATTGGCCGGTAGCTTTTTACGACTGTCTAGACTAAAGACAAACCATACGAAGGCAAAGAGGCCGACAGCAAATATAGTATCCCCAATAGCCCTCAACCAGCGCAGGGTATCCATTCCAGGTTGTTGCATGAAATCGGCTGAACGCGCATACCACATTCCTTCATTCACACTGGCAACCGTTTGAAGTAAACCTATAGGAAGTATACTTAACAGCACCATAAGAATAAGCCCGATATTAATAGACCAGAAAGAGAAACTCAGTAGTTTATCATTCCAAACCTGCACTCTAAAGAGGCTTCTTAACACAAATAACATGAGACCGATTCCAAGGAACCCATACACCCCGAAAAGGGCAGTGTGTGCGTGAACGGCTGTGGTGTTAAGGCCCTGCATGTAATATAGCGCAATTGGAGGATTTATGATAAAACCGAAGATCCCTGCTCCCAGGAAGTTCCAGAAGGCTACAGCTATAAGGCAATAGATAGGCCACTTATAATCTTTAAGCCATGCGGTTGCCCTGGAAAGTTTATAATTCTCATAAACTTCGTACCCAATCAAAACAAGAGGTACAACTTCAAGGGCACTAAAGGTAGCTCCCAAAGCCATAACCGCAGTTGGAGTACCACTAAAGTACAGGTGGTGAAAAGTTCCTAAAATACCCCCCGAAAGGAAAATAATAGTAGCCAAAAGCACACTTAGCGTAGCGGTTTTTGTTCTCAATAAACCTAATCTCACGAAAAGGAAAGCAGATACTACTGTAGCAAATACTTCAAAGAAGCCTTCTACCCAAAGGTGAACCACCCACCAGCGCCAGTATTCGGCGATTGCAAGATTGGTTTGACGGCCCCACATAAGACCAGCCCCATAGAATAAGGCAATTGCAGCAGAAGAAACCAAAAACATAATAAGCAGGTTCCTTTCTGAAGTTCTTTGTCTTATCACAGGAATGAGCGGTCTTACCATAAGTGCCAGCCACACGAACAATCCCACAAAGAGAAATATTTGCCAGAACCTACCCAGGTCAACATACTCATAACCCTGGTGCCCGAACCAGAAGTTCTCGGCTAATCCAAGTTTTTGCATAATTCCCATCCATTGCCCGGCCATAGAACCAAATACAATAACCAGCAGGCAAACAAAGAGGAAGTTCACTCCAAATTTTTGAAACTTCGGATCTTTTCCTGAAACAGCAGGCGCAATGTAGAGCCCTGTTCCTAACCACGCAGTGGCAATCCATAAAATACCAAGCTGCACGTGCCAGGTCCTTGAAATGGAGTAAGGGAGAATATCTGCGAGGTTGAGACCATAAAAGCCATCACCCTCCACACCATAATGCGCAGTCACCACACCAAAGGTCACCTGTATAAGGATAAGCACACAAACTATCCACATATACTTTTTCACGGCCAGCATAGAAGGAGTAAGGGTTTGATCCATTAGCGGATCTCTTACCGGTCTTTCCAGCTCTTCTTCCTCTTTCATCCTGGCGTGATAGAACACCATTATTCCTATTCCTACAAGAAGAAGGATGATACTAAACCCTGTCCATATTAATAGATCACCCGTAGCTTTATTGCCAACAAGGTCATCTGGAGGCCAGTTATGGGTATAAGAAACTTCACTTCCGGGTCTTTCGGTAACTGTTGCCCAGGTGGCCCAGAAGAAAAACCCTGCCATTTGATGCATCCTGTCCTCATCCTTAATAGAATTTTCAGGGATAGCATAAAAATTCCTCAGTTCATCAAGCTCAGGGTTATTCATAAAAAGCCCCTTATAATAATCGCTGAGATATACTACCGCCCTTGCCCGCATAGGAGAAATTGTGATAACATTTTCAGCTTCGTTATAAGTATTCTCTCTTAACTCCAGCTGCAACCTTCTTTCCAGAAGCGCCTGCTTTTCACTTTCAAGTTCATCATAGGACAGGTTGTAATCATCCTGAGACCACTCATTCAGAATAAAAAGCGCTTCGCGGTGAAGCCAGTCTGCAGTCCAGTCGGGAGCCTGATAAGCCCCATGACCCCAAATAGAGCCAACTTCCTGGCCACCCATACTTTGCCACACATTTTGCCCATCTTTGATATCCTGACCTTCAAAGATAATTTCACCCTCGGTAGTAACTATCTTCTCGGGCATTGGTGGTGCTTTTTGATAAATTTCAAAGCCGTAGTAACCCAGAACAGCAAAGGACACCGTTATGACCAGCAAGAAAGCGATCCATAATTTTTTTTCTTTACTCATATTTAAGTCATTAAAAGCCGAAAAGGAAACACGAATAAGCAGGTTTTCTTTTCGGCGGAATTAGGGATTTATCTTATTATTTCACTATTGATTAGAACGCAACTCTTTTTCAAGTAAAAGAGATTTTGGAAAAAGGATGTTATTTTCAAGATGCACGTGCTGGTGAAGGTCTTGTTCAAATTCTTCAAGTTTGGCATAATAAGCCTTATAAGTATTACAGGCACCTTGTGGAGGTGTGTAATTATTGCTCAATTTGGCAATCCTTCTAAGCAGTTCCCCGGCATCTTCATGTTCAGTCTCCATCATTTTAATAGGATTATCTACACTTCCAAAATGAGCAACAGGTAGTTGGGTATTCTCTTTTTTAGCTCTTACCATTTGCTTAATGAACGGGAAAAGGATCAACTCTTCCTTTTTCAAATGAGCACTAAGCTCTCCTGCAACTTCTTTCACCAGTTCTTTTATTTCCAAAAGTTCGGTGTAGTGTGATCCATGAACCTGCGCCACTCTTGCAGAATACTGAAGCAATAGTGGAATATTCTCTTCTACATAAGAGTGGTGAACGTTTATAATATGATCTGTAAGAAAATCAAGCTCCCATCTGTTATAGTTTGTGGCTCTTGAATTTGTTTGATCTACATTGAGAAGTTCCCGGGTTAGCAGGTTGTAATCAACATTATATTTTTCACAGGCTTTGTCGAGGCTTATTCCGCCACCACAGCAAAAATCTATTCCGTGCTTTTTAAAAATGTGTGCAGTTTTAATGTTCTCGGTCACCATTTCTGCAACTGTTTTACTCTGTAAATTTTCCATGATCGTATTATTTTAGATTAACAGGAGTTTAAATTTGAGTTACAAAGATGGCGCAAGCAAAGAGGCTTGTTTATGAGGTGAGTCATATAGGATAATTTTGTCCTATTAATTTGTGTTAAAAAAAATTGGCACCTCCTATAGTTGAAGATGCCAATCAAAAAACAAACTAAATAATACTAATCTAAAACAAACTATTAACCATGTAAAACCAGTAATGGCAACTGGTTTATAAAAGGAATATTCTCATTTTCCTCATTGCGCAGAAACTTTTGGCAGAGGTTGAGGTTTTTTGCCGCTAACACGATCATGTCTACATCGCGATTGGCAATAAGGATTTTTTTAGGGTTTTGATCTCTCGAGGTGTAATAGGTTTGCAACACAGGAATCCTTGGGGAAAAGGAATCCTGAAGAAATTCCCTGTTCTCTATTTGCTCTACCGAGGGTTCTGTTTCACTACTAAAGATCTCAAGGATCTTCACATTGGCTTTTGAAAGTGAAGCAAGATTTAAAAGGGTACGCAACACCTTACTGCCGTAGTGTATTTTATAATCTGTAGGAAAAAGGATTTTCTTGTGCTCTTTGAAGGAAGCATATTCAGAAATGGCCAGCACGGGACATTTCACTTTCATCATCACATCGGAAGTATTTTTTCCGATTACCACACCTTCCTTGTTTGTTTTTCCTTTAGTTCCCATAAGAATGAGATCTATCTGTTTCTCCTGCACTTTGGCTCTTACGGCATTGATAAGATAATCGGCTTTAAAACAAACATTGTAGGTATGCTCGGGGTTGGTACGAATACTTTCCAACCAATTGATGAGCTTGTCAAAATTTTCCTTGACTTCAGAAGACATAGACATATAGCCAGTCGTCATTTTATCTACCGGAACCGGGAATACGTTCAGCAAATGAAAATTGCAGGGAGTATCCTTAAAGAACTGCAGCGCATATGCTGCAGCATTCCTGCTATTTTCAGAAAAATCGGTAGGCAAAAGGATATTCATCATCAGTCACATCTATTTACCCGGCAAAAATATGCAGGAAGACAGGCTGAAAAAATGATAAACATCAGTTATTGAAGTATTCTAAAAAATAAGCAGAATCAACTGATTTTCTTGAGGGCCTCTACGTTGAGCAACTTTATATTACGGCCTTCAATCTCGAGCAATCCTTCTTTTTTAAAATCAGAAAGTGTACGGATAAGGGTTTCTGAAGCCATACCTGCCACACTGGCAAGATCACTCCTGGAGATCCTGATACTCTGAGTGGGATGTCGTCTAATTTTTTGAGAAAATAAAAGGATGGTTCGTGCTGCTTTTTTTCTTACAGATCCATAAGCCATTTCAAGCAGCTGTTCTTTAATACCTGTAATATTATCACCCATTACATCGATAAGTTCCAGGGTTATATTGCTGTTTTTCATGAGTATTTGCTTCAACTCCTCTTTTGAAACCGCATAGACCCGGGTTTCTTCCATAGCTGTAGCATATTCACTATAGACATCACTCTTTTTAAAGGAAGTATTTCCAAAAAAATCTCCTTCTTTATATATAGAGGTAATAAGCTCCTTCCCGTACTCGTCCATACGGTGGCTTTTTACCACGCCTTTATCAACAAAGAAAAAGTGGTTACCCAGCTTCCCTTCTTCATAGATGGTTGCACCCGCCTTGAAAGTTTGCTGCTCGTACTTTTTAACTTCTTCCCTAAGTTCCTGGAGAGAATTAATTTTTTGCTGGTTTTCTTCTGAAGCATCAGGCTGGCCATTCTCCTGAAGCTTGCTCAAAATTGCCACTTTTGCCAATCGGCTTTCTATAGCACTCATAAGCTCTTCTTCTTCAAAAGGCTTCGTGAGGTAGTCATCTGCCCCAAGATCCATTCCGCGGCGAATATCTTTATGTTCGGTTTTGGCTGAAAGAAAGATAAACGGAATATGCCGGGTTTGCGGATCCTGAGAAAGAGCCTCAAGAACACCATACCCATCCATTTCGGGCATCATTATGTCACAAACAATGATATCGGGCAGTTCCTGTCTTGCCACTTCAAGACCAGAGCGCCCGTTTGCTGCTGTGATCACATCATATTCTGCCAGCTCCAAAAGTTCAGCTGTATTTTCCCGTACTACGGTATCATCTTCTATAAACAATACTTTTTTCATTCTTTCACTATAGGTAGTTCTACAATAAATTGTGTTCCGCGGTTTTCTTCACTACTAAAAGAGATGGTTCCTCCCAAATTCTCAAGATGTACTTTGGCGATGTTAAGTCCAATTCCCGTACCCTGATTTAAAAGGGCATTTTCGGCCCTAAAATATCTTTCAAAGATATGTTTTTGATCTTTAGCAGGAATCCCCATTCCCTCATCGGTCACTAAAAACCTTATCTTCTTTTCTTCAACTTCTATTTCAAACTTAATAAGAGTATCCTCGGGAGAATATTTTATTGCGTTGCTCAATAAATTTGACAACACGAGCTCCAGTATTTTTTCATCCTGGTGCAATACTATATTATCAATGTCTCGTGTATATTCAATATTTTGACCGCTCTTCAAGGTGACGTTGGCATTGTAAACAACCTCATTCACCACCTTACTAAGGCTAAAACTGGTAAATTTATAGTTCACCTTACCACTCTCTAACCTTTCGATAGACAAAAAGTCATTGAGAATATTGTCGAGGTAGTGCACCTTGCTTTTTATGGTATTGAGATGCTTCTCGCGTTTTTCCTGTTGTTCTTCGAGCTTATACTTTCCAGCAAGAACCACCGAAGTTAAGATCCCGCTAAGGGGCGTCTTAAATTCATGAGACACCAGGGAAAGAAATTTAGTTTTTAGATCACTGAGCTCTTTTTCCTTTTGAAGGGCAGTTTTAATGCGGTTTTCAGCCTCTTTACGGCGTTTAATTTCCAGTTCAAGACTTTTATTGGCATTTTGGAGCTTTTGAATACTCTCTTCCAACTCCTTTGTCCTTACTTTGATTTTCCCTTCCAACTCATTATTGAGTTCTGTAATTTGCCTTTGCGCCTCCTTCCTAACAGAGATATCTATAATAAGAGACATCACGTACCTCTCTTCTCCAATTTGAAACGGATTAAGGCCGGCTTCTACAGGGAATTCATCACCGTTCTTTTTAACACCATACAAATCTCGCCCATGGCCCATTTGCCTTTTTTCACTGTCCTTTAAAAAACCTTTAAAATGAGTGGGATGAGCAGAACGGTATTTTGGCGGTATCAGGAGGTTTAAAGGCTTCCCTTTTAGCTCTCCTTTATTGTAACCAAACATGTTATCTGCAGCCAGGTTACTGCTCACTATTACCTGATGGGTGTTAACAACTATAATACCTTCTGAAGCAGCTTCAAAAAGTACATTAAATACGGTCTGGTCTGTTTCAAAAGTTTCCAGGTGATTATCTGCGGCAGTGCTCAATACCAGATTTTTTTTAGATGAAGGTCAAATTTAAACAATTTAGAATAACTCAGGCCTTAAAGGCAAACAGAAACCAAAAATGCCATTTTTGAAGGGTCTGTAAATAAAGGATCCGGGGAGAAAAATATTCCTCACCGGATCCTTTGTTGTAGTTCTACTATCGACAACATCATACATTCAATCGGGCACCTGTAAAACCACAACTATGCTGCGTGCTCCTCTTCGGGAGAAACATAGTCTTTATCTGCCGGCAAAAGGCGGCTTGCAAGTTTGGTAACGCCCATAGCTATAAGCACGGCGGTGATTACAAAAAGCAGGAATTTGACCATAAGATTATCTTCCAGCACACTGCTGTAAAAAGTGAGAATAATCTCTATAGCCAAAAAAGCTAATTGTAAACTTGCCTTTAATATCATATAAAAAGAATATGGGGTAAAGATACGTTTGTAGCAAATTTTTTTAGGCCTGTTTTCAAGGTTTGACGCAAATTTAACGTATGGCTTTCAATTGCTTAACTCAAACGAGTGAGTTGGCTTAAGCAATAAAATTAAACCCTACTGAAGCCAGACCCCGTACTGCTGTTTCGACTTCAGGTTTTCCTGTTAATTTATATACTTCAGCATTAGCTAAAAAGCTGCCAAAAAAGTGATTCAGAAGAAAAAATCTTCCGCAGAGATCCTGAAAATCAAAAGCAAAGACATAGAAACCCACCTCTCAAAAAAGGCATTTTGAAATGCTATTTTTCGAGCCTGAATGTGATCACCGGGCTGTTTGCATGATTTACGAGATCTTCACTGATGCTTCCATTAAAAAAATGCGACAGGCCTTTGCGCCCATGAGTAGCAATTCCCATAAGGTTAGCATTAATTTTTTTAGCAAAATTTAAGATTCCCTGTTCTACAGAATCATCATTAAAGACATGGAATTCGTAATTATCGAAATCTACACCTTCCATATATTGCTTCAGTTTTGTATCACATTCATTGGAAGTCACAAATTCATTTGCAGTGTTTACATACACAAAATGAAGGCGAGCTTTAAATAGATCTGCCAGCTCAATCACTTTTTTGAGCACTTCCCTCCCAGTAGTTTCGAGGTTGGTTGCAAAAACAAAATCATTGACCTCAAATGCAGCATGATCATTCTTGACTACGAGTACAGGAACCTTAGAAGTTCGCACCACTTTCTCGGTATTTGAACCAATAAACATTTCTTTTAAACCAGATGCACCCTGTGAACCCATAACAACAAAGTCGCAATTATGCTTCTCGCTGGCTTCCAAAATGCCGTCAAATGCTTTATTTACTTCTACAATATCATGCACTTTTATATTTTTAAGATAAGGGCGGGAAAGAAGTTCATCAAACCTCTTTTTGGCCAGTTTCATAAAAAATATAGCTTCGGGCAAATCGTTGGAACGGGTCTCTCCTACTGGGTTCGCCATATCTACAGGCAACTCGATTAAATGCAAAAGATAAATTTGGGCATTGAATTTTTGAGCGAGTTGAGCGGCTACTTTTAAGGCATTTTCAGCCTGTTCCGAAAAGTCGGTAGGCACAAGGATATTTTTCATAGCAAATTGTAAATAGGTAAGGTTGATTTAGTTATAAAACTACAAATATTTTTTCATTCTAATTCTTGTTTTCGTTCTACAAAAATATTACTATATTTGCACCGTTGAAGGGAAAAAAGAACAACGAGGGGACAAAAAGTCCCCTCTTTTTATAGCCAAACCCGCGAATGTTACGAGAGAAAGTAGAAAAATTACTGCAAGAAGCTTTCGAAGAAAATAATTCATTATTTTTAATTGAGCTCAACGTTAACGACTCAAACCATATTACAGTCATAATTGATGGTGATAAAGGAGTGTCTGTAAATGATTGTATTGCGGTAAGCCGTAAGATTGAATATAACCTTGATCGCGAAGAACAGGATTTTTCACTGGACGTATCGTCGGCTGGCGCTTCCAGCCCCCTGGAAATGCCAAGGCAGTACCAGAAAAATATTGGAAGAATTCTTGCGGTAACCACAACTGAAGGAGATAAGATCGAGGGCACATTGACCTCTTTTGAGGATGAAAAGATTACCCTCAAGTGGAAGGCCAGAGAGCCTAAACCTGTTGGTAAAGGAAAAGTGACCGTAAATAAAGAAGCTGTCTTGCCTTTAGAGGATGTAAAAGAGGCAAAGGTGGTAATAACATTTTAACAGACATAGGATATGGAAAATATCGCGTTGATAGATTCGTTTTCAGAATTTAAGGATGATAAGTCTATAGATAAGCCAACACTAATGGCAATACTTGAAGAGGTATTGCGTAGTGCGCTTAAAAAGAAGTACGGAGAAGACGATAACTTTGATATTATTGTTAACCCCGATAAAGGGGATCTTGAGATTTGGAGAAACAGGGTTGTTGTGGCCGATGGAGAAGTAGAAGACCCTAACCAGGAAATTTCACTTACCGAAGCCCGTAAAATTGAACCCGATTTTGAAGTAGGGGAAGATGTTTCTGAAGAAGTGAAGTTGATAGACCTTGGGCGCCGTTCCATTCTGTCTTTACGTCAAAATCTAATTTCAAAGGTTCACGAACACGATAATACCAATATTTACAAGCACTTTAAAGAGCTTGAAGGAGAGATCTACACTGCTGAAGTTCACCACATTCGCCACCGCGCGATAATTTTACTGGACGATGAAGGTAACGAGATCATACTTCCTAAAGATCGCCAGATACCTTCAGATTTCTTCAGAAAAGGGGAAAATGTGAGAGGAATTATTGAAAGCGTGGAATTAAAAGGAAATAAGCCAGCCATTATTATGTCAAGAACTTCTCCCCTATTTTTGGAGAAACTTTTTGAGCAGGAAATTCCTGAAGTATTCGATGGCCTGATTAATGTTAAGAAGGTGGTTAGAATTCCTGGAGAAAAAGCAAAAGTAGCTGTAGACTCCTATGATGACCGTATTGATCCTGTTGGAGCCTGTGTGGGGATGAAAGGGTCAAGAATCCACAGTATTGTTCGCGAATTGGGCAATGAAAATATTGACGTGATCAATTTCACTACAAATAATCAATTGTTAATCACCCGTGCTTTGAGTCCGGCGAAAATCACTTCTCTTAAGATAGACGAAGAGAACAAGCGGGCCGAAGTAATGTTAAAACCCGAAGAAGTTTCAAAAGCGATTGGACGTGGCGGGCATAACATAAGATTGGCAGGACAATTGACAGGTTATGAAATAGACGTGTTTAGAGAAGGTGTTGAAGAAGATGTTGAATTAAGAGAATTTGCAGATGAGATCGATGCATGGGTCATCGAAGAATTTGCTAAAATTGGACTTGATACAGCAAAAAGTATATTAGAACAGGATGTAGATGATCTTGTCAAAAGGACCGACCTTGAAGAAGAGACTATTCGTGAGGTGATGAAGGTTCTGAGAGAAGAATTTGAAGAAGAGAATAAAAGTTAAGAATAAAAGAGGATAATTTAGAGGGCAATTTATGGCTGAAGCGAAGACAATGCGATTAAATAAGGTGTTACGCGAGTTCAATATTTCGTTGGATCGTGCCGTGGAATTTCTGAATTCCCAGGGCCACGAAATAGAGGCGCGTCCCACTACAAAGATTTCGGGAGAGATTTATCAGGTGCTTTCTGATGAGTTCCAGACCGATAAGAGTAAGAAGGTAGAGGCGAAAGAAGTTGGAGAAGAAAAGCGCAAGGAAAAAGAAAGCCTTCGTCTTGAAAGAGAGAAGGAACAGGAAGAAAAGCGCAGACAGGAAGAAAAGCAGGAGGTTATACGAGCCAAGTCAACCTTGGAAGGCCCAAAACAGGTAGGCAAGATCGATCTCGATAAACCAAAGACAACTGCTTCGGAAAAAACCGAACCTAAGGCAGAAGAGCCAAAAGCGCCTGAACAGCCACAGGCCAAAGCTCCCGAAGCCAAGGAACCGGAAGCTCCAAAGCCTGAAGCTCCAAAAGCCGAAGCTCCTAAAGAAAAAACCCCTGAAGTCGAAGCTCCTAAAGCAGAAACTCCAAAACCTGAAGCTCAACCCGAACCTTCAAAACCTGCAGAGAAAGAAGCAGTAGCTCCAAAACAGCAGGAAGAGGCCGGAAAGCAAAAAGAGGATGAGGCTCCTAAAAAGGAGACTAAACCAGAAGCTTCAGAAGAAAAAACAGAAGAATCTTCAACTCTTGCCACAAAATATCAAAAGCTTAGTGGCCCTAATTTTACAGGTGAGAAAATTGACCTTTCTCAGTTTAAGAAGCCTGTAAAAAAGAAAGAAGAAAAAGATAAAAAAGCTGAAGACGATAAGGATAAACGCAAAAAGCGTCGCCGTCGTATTAGCAAAGACGTAAAAGGTGCACCTGGACAGGGTGGAGCCGGGGCGAAATCAAAACCAGGTGCTGGTAAACGTACCCGCCCGGTAACCAAAGAAGAGCCTAGCGAGGAAGAAGTACAAAAACAAGTACGGGAAACTCTTGAGAAACTTCAGGGTAAATCCGGAAAAGGTCGTGGTGCCAAATACCGTAGAAATAAAAGGGATACTCACCGTCAAAGGACTGAAGATGCCCAGCTAGAAGAAGAAAACAAGGTATTAAAGGTTACCGAGTTCGTTACCGTAAGCGAAGTCGCTACGATGATGGATGTACCGGTAACTCAAATTATCTCTGCGTGTATGTCACTGGGAATGATGGTGACCATGAACCAGCGTCTTGATGCCGAAACCCTTTCTATAGTAGCCGAGGAATTTGATCATGAAGTAGAATTTGTTACAGCCGATATTGATGAGCCTAAAGAAGAGGTTCCTGAAAATCCTGAAGATCTTATTCCACGAGCTCCAATTGTGACCGTAATGGGACACGTTGACCACGGTAAGACTTCCTTACTTGATTATATTCGTAAAGAGAATGTAATTGCCGGGGAAAGTGGAGGAATCACACAGCATATTGGTGCCTACGGAGTAAAACTGGAGAATGGTCAAAAAATCACATTTTTGGATACTCCGGGTCACGAAGCCTTTACAGCTATGCGTGCCAGGGGTGCACAGGTAACCGACCTTGCTATTATTGTTGTAGCGGCCGATGATGATGTGATGCCTCAAACAAAAGAAGCGATCTCTCACGCCCAGGCTGCAGGAGTTCCTATAGTGTTTGCAATTAACAAGGTGGATTTACCAACGGCAAATCCAGAAAAGATAAAAGAAAAACTAGCGGGTATGAACCTGTTGGTTGAAGATTGGGGTGGTAAGATACAGTCACATGACATATCTGCCAAAACAGGACTTGGAGTGAAAGAGTTACTGGAAAAAGTACTTCTTGAAGCCGAAATCCTTGAATTGGAAGCCAACCCAGATAAGCTTGCTAACGGTACAGTAGTAGAAGCCTACCTCGATAAAGGTAGAGGATACGTTTCAACAATTCTCGTACAATCTGGTACGCTTAAAATTGGAGATTATGTACTTGCCGGAAGACACAGTGGTAAAGTTAAGGCAATGCAGGATGAGCGTGGAAAAGACGTGAAAGAAGCTGGTCCTTCTACACCCGTATCTATTCTTGGTCTTGACGGTGCCCCACAGGCAGGAGACAAGTTCAAGGTAATGGCCGATGAGCGCGAAGCTAAAGATATTGCTGCCAAGCGTACTCAGTTGCAACGGGAACAGTCTGTAAGGACTCAGCGTCACATTACTCTTGATGAGATTGGACGTCGAATTGCCCTTGGTGACTTTAAAGAACTTAATATCATCCTTAAAGGTGACGTGGATGGTTCGGTAGAAGCACTTACAGATTCATTCCAGAAACTTTCTACTGAAGAGATTCAGGTGAACATCATCCATAAAGGAGTAGGTGCAATTACCGAAAGTGATGTATTGCTTGCTTCGGCATCAGATGCGATCATCATCGGATTTAATGTAAGACCTGCCGGAAATGCCCGCACAGTCGCTGAAAAAGAAGAAATAGATATCAGAACATATTCGATCATCTATGACGCTATCAACGACCTGAAGGATGCTATGGAAGGAATGCTTTCTCCTGTGATGAAAGAAGAGATTACAGGTAATGCAGAGATAAGAGAAATATTCAAAGTATCTAAGATTGGAACCATTGCCGGTTGCATGGTAACAGACGGAAAAATCTACAGAAACTCACGAATTAGACTTATACGTGACGGCGTAGTTGTTTACACCGGAGAACTTGCCTCTCTTAAGCGTTTTAAAGATGATGTGAAGGAAGTTTCTAAAGGTTACGACTGTGGTTTACAGATCAAGAATTACAACGACATTCACGAAGGTGATGTAGTAGAATCCTTCCAGGAAGTAGCTGTAAAGAAAAAGTTGAAATAACAAATAGAATATCAGCATAAAGCTAAAAAAGGCTGCCTTAAGGCAGCCTTTTTATTTATAAGACATTTTAGAAAACCTGATTTCTACTACCAGAAATAACTGGAGATTCACAGGCATTAATTATTTCAGAAAAAGCAATAGGAATCACCCTAAATAGTCAGGTGAAAGTATATGGATTACTTAAAGCAAAGATCAGGAAACGCAGCACAAGCCATTGATTTAGCTATGCAAATTGTTTCTCGATCCTTTGGAGCAGTTCATCCACATCAAAAGGTTTGGCAATAAAATCATCTGCACCTTCGGTCCGGCTAATATCTGCATGGGCAGACATTAGAACTACAGGAATTCTTTTAGTCTCAGCACCTTTTTTCAACTCCCGGCAAAGGTCTACTCCGTTACCATCAGGCAACATAATATCCAGAAGGAACAGATCGGGTACTTTTTGGGGAACGGTTTTATGAAAAGCCCGCGCAGTAGGAAATGTCTTCACTACATACTGCTGACTTTCAAGGAGAAATTCTAATAACTCCCTAATTCCGTCGTCATCTTCTACAATAAATATCTCTTTCATCACAACATTTTTTTAGTCAGGAATAATTAAAAACTCCTTATATAGCATTAACTTTTTTAAACTTTTGAACTGCCAGTGGCAGAATTAGAGAGAATTCAGATCCCATCCCATATTCGCTGGCCACTTCAATACTACCTCCATGCCTGTCTATGATCTGTTTGGTAAGATACAAGCCAAGCCCCAACCCGCTTATACCCTGAGTATCTTCGGCCCGGTAAAATCTGGTAAACAACTGCCTTTGCTGCTCCTCGGTTAAGCCTATGCCCATATCTCTCACCTTCACCACCATATTTTCTCCAACTACCTCGAGATCTACAAAGATCTCGTCAGCTTTCGGGGAGTATTTAATAGCATTGGTCATCAGGTTAAGGATAGCCTGTTCTATTCTTTGTTTGTCTCCTTCAATAATGACTGCATCATTCCACAATGTTGCGGTGACCCGGTGAGACTGTGAAGAATAAGAAAAGGTCTCAACAATCTCCTTCAGCATTTCCCTAATATCAAAGACCTCAAGATTAAAATTGAGCTGCCCCGATTCTATTCTTGACATATTTAAAAGGTCTTCTACAAGCGTATTTAGTTTATCAACCTGGCACAGGGATTTATCAAGAAATAGCTGAGAAACCTTATCGGCTTTCTTTTTTGACAGCACCTGTAAATACCCTTTTATGGTGGTAAGCGGAGTCTTTAACTCATGACTCGCCAGGGCTATAAATTCATCTTTTTTCTCACTTAATGATTTCACCTGCTCAAAGAGCTTGGAGTTATCAAGAGAGACGGCCGCCTGGGCAGCGATATTGATCACAAGCAATTCATGCTCGGCGGTGAACTTCCCGGCCTCCGGATGCCCGTATAACAATCCGCCAATTACATTTCCATTTTTTGAAATTACCGGGATAGCCAGGTAACTCACCACTGAAAAATGCCCTTTTGGCATTCCATTATAAGGCGCATTTTTGGCAAAATCGCCGTGTTTGGTTACATCATCTATCCGCACCACTTTCCGGTCTCTAAAGGTAGGCAGGAACAAATCTGTATGACGCGGCATAGCCATATGGTCAAAGATCTCCCTTGGCGCACCCGAAAGGGTAAATAATTGGAAGGTGTTTCCTTTATCGTCACAATTATTATAGAAAAAGGCACCAAATGCAGCCCCGGTGAGACTGGTTGTGGCATCGGTTACCCGCTGAAGGATTCCTTCAACATTAAGATTTTCTGAAATACTTTTCCCGACTGTATTTAGAGTCTCCAGATTCCGTATATATTTTTTCATGGCCGCCTGTGATTCAATGCGGGCAGTAATATCACGGGCAACTTTTGAGGCCCCAACTATATTTCCTCCGGAATCTTTTACAGGGGAAACGGTAATAGAGACGGGAATCTCTCTCCCGGATTTGTGTTTCCGGATAGTTTCAAAATGGTCAATTTTTATCCCTCTCTTGATCTTGTCCAGAATGACATCTTCTTCATTAAGCCGATCCTCCGGAATTAAAAGGGTAATAGACCGGCCCACAACTTCTTCTTCGGTATATCCAAATATTTCCTGTGCCCCCCTGTTCCAGCTTGCTATGATGCCCTGTAAATTTTTACTCACTATAGCATCATCTGAAGATTGCACTATGGCCGAAAGGGTCTCTTTTTTGATATGATCCCGCTTTTGATCAGTAATATCTACCAGTGTACTGTGCACCCCCTGCAACCCGCCTTCTTTTCCGAAGATAGATTTGGGAAAAACCAGTAAGAATTTTAAAGAACCATCGGGACATTCAATTCTAATCTCACTACTCTCCTCCCGGCATCCTTTTTTTAGAACCTTTGCAATCGGTATTTCTTCCAAAGGCATAGGTTTACCATCGGGATAAAACATTTTCCATGAACCACACCAGTACTCTTTGCCCAGGGTGGGAGTTCTTCCCCACAACTTTACGGCTGCTTTATTGAAATAGGTGAGCTTACCTTGTGCATCACATAAATAATTAGCAACGGGGGAGTCATCAAGCAGCTGCCTGAACTCCACGCCCATTCCTCCCGAACCACCTATTTCGGGCTCATCATTGCTTTGCATCTTTTATCGTGTTTATAAGGCGCCCAAAAAAGGCGTTTTGAGTTAAAACTCTCTTTTTAAGAAAAATCTGTAATAGAATTTAAAGATAAGTCTTAGGAACAATATTAAAAGCTAAAAAACCAACCTTATAATTCCTTTAACATGGATTGAGCGGATCAAGAACAATAGTTGTGGACTAGCTAAATAATGTAGTTAATCTGTACAGGTAAAATTCTACATTTTTCACTCCTCTAAATTGACTTCTAAAAGCTTTAATTTTTGCATTGAATGATTCTGCTGAAGCATTTGTGCTTCTATTTTTAAAGTAGTTTAAGATCGATCTGTAGTTGAGCCTTATTGTTGTTGCAACGGTGTTAAATGATTTAAATCCGGATTCTTCTACTTCTTTGTACCAATGGGCTAATCTTGTATATCCTGCTTCAATAGATTTTGTCTGGTTAAATACATTTCTAAGGCTATTGACAAGTGCATAGGCTTTATCAATGTCTGTATATTCATGGAACAAGATTTTAGCTCTTTTAGATTGACTTTCTGTCCATTTCGATGGAGCTTTGTATAGCAAATATCTACTCCTGGCCAATAACTGTTTCCTGGTATCTCCATTGGTAAAGGTCTCTGGAGTATAACTTTGGCCTTTTAATTTTTTCTTCTGTATCTGCTCGTTTTCATAATCAATTGCTTCCCATCGATGCTTGATCCGGAGGTTCTGAAGGGCTTCAATAGCCAGCTTCTGGACGTGGAATCGATCTGTGACTTGTATTGCTTTTGGAAAACATTTCTGCACGATAAGCTTCATGGAATGAGCCATATCTAAGCTTATCTCCTTCACTTTATTGCGTTGAGAAGAAGGGATCTTTAGTAATTGCTCAATGATAGCTTCAGCTTTAGTACCGGCAATAATAGCTACAAGTGCTCCTTTTTTACCTTTAGCCTTCTTATTGGTGATGATCGTGTAGAGCTCTCCTTTGGATAGAGCAGTCTCATCAATGGAGAGGTAAGGTCCCATATTCTCTGGAAAGATAAGCCACTTTCTGGCGTGCTTCTTTTGTTTCCACTGTCTGAAGTCGCTTAAATAATCCTTGTATTGCCGCTGCAATTTCTTTCCATTGACACTGTAGAAGCTACCAATAGTATGGCAGTCAGAAGCCTTAGTATCGACTAATCTCTTTTAAAAAAGCAGCGAACTCGTTGGTCATACGTGTTCCCTGTGCTACTAAGTTCCAGTCTCTTTGCACTACCTGTCCGGTATCTTTATCCAGCCATCGACGGCGTTTCAAATGAAGATAAACGGTGTTTCCCCGGAGCGGAAAGTCTTGAATAGTAATTTCTTTGTGGAAACCTTTAGATACTAAAATCTTGGAAGAATGTTCGTGAGGAGGGATATTGCGTTCTTCAAAATAAAGATGAAGTACTTCTTTTTCTTTTCTACTCTTTACTAAGTCAAAATTCTCCACCAAGAATTGTGGAAGTACAAGCTTAATCAGATCCAGGTAATTATTATCCACCTACAGTAATTTTTCTGCAAAGATCGAGATTTACTCCAATTCCTCCACAACATTTAGGAATGATCCGATTGAGCATCCACTACAAAATTGGGAAAGTGCCATAAAACAAAAAAGCCCTTCCCTTGAAGGGAAAAGCTTCTCATTGGTTTACTTCTAAACCCAGGTAAGTCAAAGACTTACCACAAACAACACAACTACTCTTTATTGCCAAAAAAAGCTCCCCAAATTGAGGAGCTTCTTTGCAATTTGCGGTCTGGACGAGACTCGAACGAATCGGCCAATTCCTTTATATATAGGCCACTCCAGAGGCCTCTTTTTTATACTCACCGAATTGCTCACCTTTAAGAAAAGTTTAACTCCCCTCATCTACTTCAATACAAGATGAATTGAATCGGTGTCATTCCAAATTTAAAGAACTTTCAATTTATGAGTTATCGTTCATAAATTGGGTTGGCAAATATAAATTCAAATTTAAATCTAGCCTAATTAATCCTATATTATTTACAATCTAATCATCCTTTTTAGCTTCTTCCATCAACACCCTCTCCGACGTTGTTCTTTAAAATAAGCTACTCCAAAATAGTTAAGATAAGGATTCGCTGTTTTAGTGTTTGTAGCTAATATCTTCAATTAAGCTCACTCGAGCGGGTGAGTTTTAGCCTAGCAAGTGAGAACCGCTTTCGATTTAAGATCGGTTGTAGCGTTGTTTTTATAGGCAGTAAGTAGCTAGTTTTTTTATTGTATTCTCATACCATTTATATTATTATCTTTTAAATACTGCTTCAATTCCGGATGAAGTGCAATCACTTTTTTATCTATAAAATCTTGAATAAAATTGGCCACGAAATATTGGCTATCTTCTGGTGGTTTTACTTCGCAATTTAAATGGTCCACATAATCAGTCGACGAAATTAATGTCGAATCAATCATTAGAAGAACTACCATAAAAAATGACGAGATGTAAGAAGTACGAATATTTATATTCCTTAAATATAACCCTAAGTTTGTGTTGTTTTCCTTTATTGAATTCTGTGCAACAAACTTCACTCCATTATTGTGAACATAATCATTAAGTCTAATTCTAAGCACTTCCCAATAGTCCTGTAAACCATATTCCTGTAAAATTTGTAAAATATTTGGGTTCTTCTTAAGCGTATTCATATAATTTATAAATTCCAATTTTTTCCTAATTGGTCTGTCCAAATCCGAAACTTTATTGCTGAACCAAGCAGAAACTGCTTTTTCGTCATCCGTCAAAACATTATTAATCCTAAGGCCTAAAAATGATTCAACAAATTCTGCTGGAGTGTCGTGCTTCCAATTCTTCAAATCATCTTCGATCAAGGGTTTTCTTGAATTAATTATCGAAAGAATATAAACATACTGAATTAGATCATCTCGAAGTTTCCTTATCAAGGTATTTGCATCTGAAAAACTACCTATCGAACAGCACAATTTAATGCTTCGTAAAGTTTGAGCAGAACTATCAATCAAATACCTGTTTAAGAAATAGATTTTTTTATCTGTGTAAAATGAAATGAGTCGGCCATTAAAAGACATCAGTTCCGAAAATCTTTGGAAAAATTCAATCAAGTAATCAATTTCTTCTGCAAACGCTTTAAATTCAGGCGTTTTATCAACTTTTATATTTCTTAAAGATTCTAAATCCATTATTTTAAGCCGTGTATTTAAACTGTTGCTAAGGCCAATACTATAATATCGGGAGCTGGCGAGCCTAATTGCCCGAACGATTATCAAGCGCAGCAAACGAGAACCCAACCACTATTCGAGACAAGTCAAGTATTATTTTGTTGTTAGCTGTTGCCCTTTTGTACTAGTTTTGTACTGAAACTGATATTTTGAATTTCTATATTGTGTTTGGAAGATTCCTTTATGTTGTTTTCATTAAACAATAAAATGGCAACTTTCTTATCTCCGTTGCCCATTTTTTCTGAATTAAACATCACATTTCTAAGTTCGATCATATTATAAATTAGTCGACTGCACAGTTTTGTCATATCGAAATCTCTTTCAGGGTCAAACGTCTTCGTCACTAAAGTGGTTTCTTTTTTATCATCATTATAGACCTGGAAAGATATTGAATTACTTAAATCGAAATTTATTCGTTCTTCCTTTGTATTCGCATCAAGAACTTGAAGAGATTCAAAATTGGGGAAAATTCTCATAGTATGTTTGTAAGCATTATATTCATCTCTTTCACAAAAGTCTATCGCAAGGGCTCTTATAACTTTTTTTATATTTTTTACACTTTCATGAACCATTGAATACCAATTCTCTCCGAATTTTTCCTTTAGCATAGTTCCTGGATAAAACATATAATGCCCGATACTGATCTGATGTCCTATAAAATCAATTTTTTGATCCAAGAAATTTAGCTTCATTTTTCCTTGAGCAATTTGTTCTATCTTCTTAGGATGATTTCTCCATTTTGCTTGCACGAGCTGTCGAACAATTTTGCTGTTGTCTGGGGCTTGATTATTGTTTGGAAGGAAAGCGAAAAAAAATTCGAAAAATGTTTCTATACAATGAAAATAATTTTGTCTTAAATCTGCTTGAATAATGAACCTAGTGTTTTTGGTCAGAGGGACATTAATATTTTCTTTTGATATTTCCTTTTTCTTCAAATGCTTATTAAGATCATCAATTTCTGATAATAGTAGATTTAAATAATTTGCTCTTACTTCATGATATTCTTTAATATAAGAGGCATAAAACTTTCCAGCATCTGTTTCCAAATCAATTTTTTTTAAGCGGCTTAGATAATCTCATATAAAACAGTACGAGCTAGCGAGGTTAAAACCTTATTTTTATATTAACTAATTCAAATTATCTTCTTGGGTTTTCCAATATTCATCCACAAATTTTCGATCATCAAGAATTTCGTTTATTAACGGAAAATGGGTATTGAACATATAATGCCTCCCGAAAAATTGTCCGTAAAATTCATTGTAAATTTGGATGGTCAAATCTCTTAATAACTTTAATTCAGAGAGTGTTTCAGATTGTGTAATTTTTTCTGGATCGGTATGGGCATAAAATGTTTCTCGCCTTAGAAATATCTTATTTAAAATCATCTCATTTTGCAAAATTTTATTTTCAATGGAATTAATGGCGGTTAGCAATTGAGATTTATTCTTTAACCGATGGGCATCACCTTCATCTGCATTTTCCAGTAATAGGTTTTTAACATCATCTGAATAATCAAAAGTTTTTAATTTATTAAATAATTTTTGAATACTTCTTTTTTCGTTTGGTTTATAAATCTTATAGAAATTTATAGCTATATGAGAATAACTCATAAAAACATAATGACTCAGGAAATTTTCTATTGGTTTCAAGTTTACACCAGCTAACTGAGCTTTTGATAATTGTTCAATATTTTCAATGCAAAACTGCAATTCCATAATGAACAGCTTAATACTACCAAAATAATCTTCTATTGTATTTAAATTAATCACTTCTCTCATAAAATGAAATATATTCTGTTATATTCGTAATTATCAAAATCTTGACTGGTTAAATTTCCTGAAAGATTTTGGATTACGGGAAATTGGAGTTGTTTTTCTGTCAGAAATTATGTTTAACTGTAAAGCTAAAAGTATGAAAAAAGCAAACTTGCAAGTCGGAGTTCAATTATTAATATCATGTATATTCCTAAGTTTAGAACTTCTGGCATTTTATGCTGGCGGGCTGACCATTCCTCTCGGCAGGCGCAACCAGCTAAAATTTTACGTATTCCACAGGTGAATTATCAGTCCGGGAGTGGTATTGGGTTCGAATCCCTGGTCTGCCGCAAATAGGAAGCCGCAATTAATGCGGCTTCTTATTATCAATCATTATTTAATCATCCTTTGTTGTTTCTCGAGATGCTCTGGTTTTCAAATTTTACATTAAGAAGAGCTGATGAAAGCTCTTTGTATTCTCCGAGTAATACCCTCTTATCTTTTCAAAAAGTCAATTATCTTCTTCTTTGCCCATGGGTGTGGATGTAGGTATGCAACCCGTATAGATGTGGGAGTTTACCATTGTGAGTTAATAAATGCTGTTAGCAGCCGAACCTAAACCATAGTCTCCAGATCAGCTTTAAAGGAATTGAAATCTTTCCATTCCAGTAATTTGACGATATCAAAGGCCATATCTCTGCTTGTATAATCTGAGAAGGTGTTGTCAATTTCATTTTCAAGCTGATTAAAACACATCTCTATGTTCTTATTCCGAAAACCCCCATCCTTAATGGCTTCCTCATAATGAGTTGATTGATTCCGACTTTGGAAAATAATATTACTTAAACATTGGCTTCCTATTATTCTGCCACAAGGCCAATTTTTCGGACTCCCATATACAATTGAAAGACCCTTTTTAGCATGCTCTAATAAATTCCCGCAAAGTGATACTATTGAAAATTCATGAGCGGTGAGTCTTTTCTGTAAATTCTGAAGCTTATCGTTTTTATGGTATAAGTCTTTATCCTTTCCAAAATAATTATCCCAGTATCTTCCGACCCCTAGCATTACGTCATCAGGATCTTCAGCATATTGTTGCATCGCTAAAGATCTTTGATATTCTTCTTCTACAATTTTAGCTTCTTTTTCTATTTCTGACTTAAGTTGTTCAGCTTGATGATTATCGTTCCAAATTGCTTCCAATATTTTAGTTGAAGCGAATTCTATTTCATTTAAATATTCAGTTAATGTCATTGATTTTATTTTTTTTTGGGAGGGAGTGACATTATGTCGGGTCTAAAGACATTTCGAGCTGGCGAGATTGATTGTCCGCAGAACAATCAGGCGTTGCAAGCAACCAAGGAGTTTCGATTCAAGAAAGTTTCAAGCATTGTTCTTAAATGTCTTAAGTTATTAATTCTAATCATTTGGAAGCTTTCAAATGTCAGTTTATTTGGTTTTGATCTATACCATAGGATTAAAGTATAGAGTCCTCAGCATATTCTTCATCGTAACTTTGGCAAATTCGGCCAATTCGTTTTCATAATATTTAGGCCTCGATAGAAGGTCATGGTCTTCATCAGGGTCATTAACATGAATCCATTTATTTCGGAATTTGCGAAGTTCGTGAAGTTCTTCTTTAAGTTTTTCGGATAAGCACGACTTATTGATTAGATCAAAGAAGCTTAGGCTTTTTAAGTCGTTCTCGTTCAAGCGATCAAACCTAAGATGACTTTCTATTGCAGCTTGACCAGACAGAATTGAAGACAAATAAGCGCCTGAGCAGAATGCCATTTCCGCATCTTTAGCTTGAAATGTTGTCCATTCAGACAAAATGGCCCCTCCTTTAAGGAGTTCATCGTCCAGGTCTTCTATATATTTCCACTTTTGTTCTTCGTTCATTTTTTAATATGCATATAACGTCCAATATAAAACAGAGTGTGCTGGAGCCAGTTCCCAGAACCACCCACGTCCTGTTCAACACGAACTTTTAATTTGAAACAGGCTTACGTATAATTTTATATGGTGTTACCCACAGTTTCTATTTTCGCTATGAAATCATTAATTAATTCCTCAGAATTTTCCGTATCATTTTCCTCAATTGTAGGAAGTGTTTCTATTTTTAATTTTTCATATGTTTTAGAATTTATGGATTTAGCTATGTCTAAAACAACCTCAGAAAGATTTTTAAGCAATTGATTGGTCAATTCTGGCCTTATCCATTTTTCTATATCGAATGGAGCTTCACCTAAATTTAATTTAATGTCGGATAAATAACTGTCGGTTCTTTGGACTCGTTCTTTAATCTTATATTGTTTATCCAATTCAAATGCAAAAACAGGGTTAATTTCTGCCAATTCATTTATTATATTTTCAATATTATTTTCAATGAACTTATGTTTCTCTTCATCCACAAAATGATGCTTCAAGTTATTATTAATAAACTCTTTTACTTGAACCAGTTCTTTTTTTTCCTGGTCACTTATTTCTCCTGACATCTTTTTCGAAAATTTTTCAAAAAATTTTCCAATTGATTCTTCAAATTTTAGATCCCCATACAAGACAGAATATAAGTTTAAAAGATTGAATAATAACTTATTTAATGTTCTCTTCTTGTTCTTTCTCTCTTTAAAAAATTCTTCGAACTGGCTTAATGTAAATCCTAAAATGACACCGATAAGAGGTGAAATTATACTAATAAAATTCATTTTTTGTTCTTGTTAGCAATTCTTTGTAGGCAAACGAATATAACTATTTCTCACTCCAAATACCGATAACAATAGGTCTTCAATGATTTTATTGGCAGCACGCATGAAAAAGCGAACGGAGCGCAGCGAAGTGCTGCAGGCCCAAATCTCCCGAACTAATACAATTTTGCGAGGCAATAGAAGGAAAAAGTTTAATTCTTAAATCTTTTGATTGTTTCTCCTTTTCAAAGAAATTGCCGCAAAAATGTGCCTGTTTATAAGGGCTCCCAACATATTTGCTGCAAAATTCTTGGAAAAATAGAATTGTCATATTCTAGAGCCATTGAGAACAAGGGGGAAGAATAATACAACATCGCGCAGCGTATTATCCTCTTGCTATTCCCCCCAAAATGACTATAGCAAATCTGCTGTCATCAAAGAAGAGGAATTCATAAAAGCATATATTGCATAAAACGTTGGGATGCCTTATTGACTGCATGAACTCCAACAAGATCAATAATGTGATTACTGTTTATTTACCTTTATGGGCATTGAAGCAGACTAAGGTAGCTTTTAAAACCAATTAAAATAGTATGGAATTAAAAAATATAGTGGAAATCTGTGTTGCTATTGATATAGCAATACTGGGTATTGCTTATCCAATTATTATTGACAAGATCTCCAATATTGGAAATAAATATAATTCCAACTATTTATCAAATGTTTTTGAGCACGAATTTCCTCAAACAAGCTATGGTAAGATTCTCCCTTTCAGGAGTAGAAAAATTACCACGTTTGAATGGCTCTTATTTATAACAATTTCCTCCTTCTCATTTTTAATTATCGATGCGGAACCCTGGATATGGAAGGACTATATCTTTATGCAAAATTCTGCTAAAATAATTACCCTAGGATTAACAATTTTGCTAGTAATATTTTTCATTATCTGGCTTGATAAAATTGCCTTGTATAGTGGCAAGCCAACGCGATTACTACAACACCTTATTCGAAAATTTAAGAAAGGACAAAAAGAAGAAGAATATTACATGGAATTAATCAACACTCTTAATGAATTTGCCTATTTCGCTGTTGAAAAAGAAGATATCCATCTCCAGGAAGTGTTGAATACATTTTATACTGAAGAATTTATCAAAATAAGGAATAGGCATGATTTGCCAGAATCCCTAGAATATCCATTCTATTTATATCAGTTAAATTATCAACTTATTAAGAAATTAAGAAGAAAAGAAATAGAAGAATTAGACAGATTAACAGGGAACGCAGTCTCAAACTGGTGGTTATTGGGACAGGACCATCAGGAAATTCCAATTTCTGAAACGACTTATGATCATATGTGGAGGAATGTTATGCTGATTTCAGATAATGCAAAATTAATTAAACAACATTGGAGTACGGCTCACCAGTATTTCAGGTTTAGGCTTGAAAGTAAAAGGGGAATCTACAGTATTGAATTGCACGACTATGAAAATAAAGAGGAAATAGAAGTTAGAGAAAATGAAAAAATTCGGTTTTTAGAAGCTTTAATTACACTTCAACAAATCCAAATTGGTACATGAATCCCATTATTAGTAGCGGGGAAATTAATGGTTTTTAGACACTATCCCGTAAAGTGTGTAAGTTTTAAATAAAGGGGTTTGACTTTTTATCTAAAGTTGAACCCTTTCTTCGTATATCGTCAAGAACTGATTGAGGACGATTCCCCAGTTTCTAATAGGCGCTGACCATTTTTTGGTTGCTTCCCTCAGAGCCAAATATACAGATTTCATTACAGCATCATCAGTTGGGAAGGATAATTTGTTTTTAGTGTACTTTCTGATCTTACCATTCAGGTTCTCAATAAGATTGGTGGTGTAAATGATTCGCCTGATCTCCAGCGGGAACTCATAAAAGACGGTAAGGTCTTCCCAGTTGTCCCTCCAGCTTTTTATCGCATAAGAATACTTAGAGTTCCATTGGGTGGCAAAATCTTCCAAGGCAGCTTCTGCGGCTTGTTTGGTAGGTGCATCGTATATCAACTTCATATCCTTGGTAAAGGCTTTTTTATCTTTCCAAACTACATACCTACAGGCGTTTCTGATCTGGTGAACCACACAGATTTGAGTTTTAGACTGTGGAAAAACATTTTTGATAGTATCGGTAAATCCATTGAGGTTATCGGTAGCAGTGATTAAAATGTCCTCAACTCCCCGGGCTTTCATATCGGTCAATACGCTCATCCAAAAGGCAGCAGATTCGTTCTTTCCCAACCAAAGGCCCAGGACTTCTTTTTTGCCATCTCTTCTAAGGCCTACAGCTATGTAAATGGTTTTGTTGACTACCTTAGAGTTCTCTCGAACCTTGAATACGATTCCGTCCATCCAAACGATCAGATACACAGGCTCTAAAGGACGATTTTGCCAGGCTACGATATCATTGCTGATTCTGTCTGTAATTCTGGATATAGTAGAAGTAGAGACATCAAAACCATACACCTCAGAGATTTGCTCCTCAATATCGCTATTGCTCATTCCCTTTGCATATAGTGATACAATAACATTTTCAATCCCGTCCACCATGTTTTTTCGTTTGGGAACGATCATGGGATTAAAAGAGCAATCACGGTCGCGGGGAACCTTTATAGTGTCTTCACCGTAAGAGCTGCGAACCTTTTTCTGAGAATAACCGTTCCTGGTATTTCTAGATCCAGACTTTTGGTTCTTGTCGTAATCCAGATGGCCATCAAGTTCACCTTCAAGCATTTTCTCTAATCCTCGTTTTTGAAGTTGCTTGAGAAAGCTGCTAAGTTCTTCTCCGGATTTAAACTGTTTTAAAAACTCATCATCGAATAGATCTTCTTTTTTTGGCTATTTCGGAAGGACCGTGCCACTGATTTCGGTTCAAACAGTGCCACTTTAAAAGATCATGCAATTATATAAAAAATTAATGTTACTCGTTTTTCAGAACTCCTTTTCTTAATGATTCTCCTTTAAGATCTATCCTATGTGAGGAGTTTACTATCCTGTCCAGGATTGCATCAGCAATAGTTCCTTCCCCTATAATATCGTACCATGCAGATACCGGTATTTGAGAGGATAATATGGTAGATGTTTTATTGTATCGGTCATCGATTATATCCATTAAGGTCTCTCTTGCATGATTGTCGAAGGCTTGAAGTCCAAAATCATCAAGGATGAGCAGATCTGCTTTAAGTAGTTTATTTAATTCCTTGAGATAGGTTCCATCAATTTTACTGAGTTTTAGCTTCTTAAATAGACGGGCAGTGTTCGAGTAGATGGTTTTATATTCCATCATGCAGGCCTGATGACCTAAGGCCTGTGCTAAATAACTCTTGCCTACTCCGGAGGCACCGGTCAGTATAAGGTTTTCCTTTTTAGCTATAAAATCCAGGGATCCCAAACGAACAAACATGTTCTTATCGAGGTTACGATTGGAGGTGTAGTTTACTTCAGCAAGACTTGCTTTCTGTCTAAAGTTTGCCTGTTTAAAAAGACGATCTATCTTCCGGTTCTGGCGATCCTCCCACTCATGGTCTGTGAGTAGTGCCAGATATTCATCGGCAGTGATATCGTTTAATTCGTTGTTCTTTACATGCTGAAGGTGTAGCTGAGCCATAGCCCCTAGTCGCATTTGTTTTAGTTTTTCAATAGTCTGGTTGTTATTCATATTTCTGGATTAAAATGATTTATTGATAAGCAGCGGCACCTCTGATGTTTTGATGGGATGGGATATGAGTTTTATCTTCTTCAAGATCCTGATAAAAAAGAGAGCTTTGGTCAAGGTTGTTCTTTAGGATATTCTTGATACGCATATAAGAAGTCGCATCTGCCTGTAAAGCTCTTTTACAAGCATTATCAAGTCTTTTAGAACCGTAAGATTTATGGAGCTGGATAAGGCCCATCACCCGCTTATAGCCTGTTTCGGGATACTCACTGTCAGCAAGTATCTTTTCCACACAATTCACTACGTGAGCTCCGTGAGGAGCGGCTTTGTTTTTAAAGTATTCAGGACTCCAGGAGGTATAACCTTTATGGGTGCTACTTAAATGATCTGTATTTGTATTGTAGCTTCCTTTACTTGGATTTCGATGATGCAGGGCTATTCGAACGTGATTGTAATAAACCTCGACCACAGTTTTGGTATAATGGATCAGGGTCTTTTTACCGATGTAGCGGTAGGGAACACTGTAGTAGCTTTTATCTGGAGAGAAGTATACATATCCCATCTTTTGCACCTTTGCCCGTTTATAGTCTTTGATTTCATAGGCAGATGTTGGCAGGAGTTTTAAGTACTCACGTTCTACTGATTGAAACAGTTCTCTACGGCTGGCTTCCTTTCGCTGGAACAGTAGATTATTATAGCCAACAAGTAAGCGCTTTATCTCCCGGTTTAGATCCTGTAAAGAGAAGAAGGTCATCTCCCGCAGGGGATAGTAAATACGCTGATAAACAAGATGCACTGCATTCTCCACCAGAGCTTTATCCTGCGGTGCATAACTGCGGGTGGGATTGATCACACAGTTGTAATGGCGAGCAAAATCTTTAAAGCTCCGGTTGATCTCCGGCTCATATTTGCTGGCTCTGGTCACTGCAGATTTTAAGTTGTCTGAGACTATGGCTTTTGGAACACCTCCATAAAACTGTAATGCATTACCACAAGAAGTAATAAGATCCTCCCGTTTTTGGCTTAAGCTAGCCTCTACGTAAGTATACTGGCTGTTGGGAAGAATTGCTATAAATACCTCTACAGGAATGACTTCTCCGGTTTCTTTATTAACGACATGTAATTTTTTACCCGCATAGTCAATGTACATTTCATTACCGGCTTCATGTTCGAGTTTCATGGAACCTTTGACCTTGGCATATTTACGCCGATAATGCTCCATAAACTGCGTATAGCTGTACGGCTGGGAAGCCTGCTGCGCATATTCCTGATAATGGTACAGAAAAGTAAACCCAGGATGATTCCGGGCCTTATTGACCCCCTCAAAATATAGCATCAGTTCATCATGCCGCTCATTATCAATAGTAGTATGTGAAGGAAAAAGCGCACTCAGACGTGCATTGTCAAAGGAAAGTAGTTCTTTAAATGAATAGTCACTGGCCGTGAAAAACTTCATATAGCTGTTGACCGTGTTGCGGGAGATGCCTAGAGTGGTAGCTATCTTACGATTGCTAAAACCATCCAGGCTCAAGGTAATAATTTGTTTTAAGTCCATCGGATCAAGGGTGTTGGCCATATCTTATTACAGTTTTGCAACAAGATATTACTTGATCTTTCAAAGTGGCACAAAACGAACCGATACGACTGGCACAATTTGAGCCGTTATGACTTTCAGTATTGCCAAAAAGTGGCACAATTCAAACCGAAATACCTGGCACTAACCGACCGAAATCACTGGCACAATTCGAACCGAAATAGCCACTTTTTTCATCAATGTGTAAATATTAGTGCCTGGATTTTGCAGGCAAGGTTAAAAAAATATGGGGGTTTGCAAACCCCCATATTTTCTACTTACACAGTTTTTGAGATAGTCCCGGTTTTTATTTCTTAATACTTGTCCGATCTTCTATCTTTTTTAAAATCTGCTTTAAAACACCAAAATTTATCTGGTTTTTATTTATATAGCTATAAGTCTGGGGAGGCATAAAATTTGGAAATGCTTTTTTTAGCTGTTTCAATTCTATAGCATATTTCGAAAAGTTTCTAACGTCTTTCAATTCAATACCAAATGCATTTCGATTTGTTCTGTAATACTCGCTAAATTGGGTTTCTGTTATACCTGTTTGAGATCCGTAATTCTTCCAAAACTCAGTGGGATCCTCCTTTATAATATTATTTATCTTACAAATCCCCCAAAGCTCCTTTACAGGAGAGGTTACATATATTAGAATATAGTTTTCCTTAGAAACTTTTTTAGGTGCAGATTTTCTTAATTCAATGGTTTTCTCTCCATTCATAATTTTCTCTGCAAACTCTGGTTTTACAGAAATTAACAATATATTTTCTGACGAAAAATTACTATACATTATTCTTTTCCTCTTTTATAAATCGCAAGATACGTCTCAGGCTTAACTTTAATTGGTGATAAAATCATGAATTTTTTCTTTTCTTCCATCTCAAATAATCCCCTTAAAAATTTTAAATCTACCGGATTCCTAAACAGTTCAGTATCGGAAAATACAAACGCCATTATTTTATTATTCTTATCAGCCGTCTTTACAATATCCTTCCATTTATATATCCCCAATTGTTCGAATTGTTTAAATAGTTTCTTAGCATCATCTATAAAGATTTCGTCTATATAAGATGCTGCTTTAACTTGCCCTTTTTCCTTTGTTACAGGATTCTCACTTATATACCATAAAATTCTAGCAGGAGCTTTTAAGGAGCGTTTGGAAGCTGATCTATAGTATACATTTTCCCTATTCAGTAAGAGCTCATTCTCCGTTTCAAATAAATGTAATTTCTCATTAGATCGATCATCAAAAAGTTGTTCGGCCCAAACAGGTTTGATGGGTATAATATAGGTTGGTATATTAGAATCTTTCAGCTTTATTGGTGATAAATGCCTCTCTAAATTGTACTTCTTTTGAAAATCATAATTCTCATCTTCTCTCTCTAATTCTATTTTTTCTTCTATTCTCCCTAAATATTCACGTGGAATTAAGCCTTCAATCTCAGAGGCCAGAACGATTTCGTTAAGATTTATTTTCTTCCATCTTTCCCCATCTTGAATAAACCTGGCTTCTTTAATTGAATTTAAAACCTCTTCTTCTAAATATGTTTCAGAGACTTCAATTAAAGTTCTAGATTCATTAGTTGAAGTCAAAATTGCTTTAAACAATAAGTGTTTAGATAAAGTAATTTTCAAACTACTTTTAAGAAACCTGAAAACTGGTATAGATAATTTCGTGTCCGCAGTACGATCAAAAATTATAAAGGCTAAGATCTGGTCATCTTTAGAAATTGTAATCAATTCAAACTGATTAGGAGAGGAAAGAGCCTTTCTTATAATTTTTTGAAATCTGTTTTTCTTTTCATTAGGTTTAAGAAACTTTTCAGTGAAAAAGTCAATATTTTCACTAGTTACCCTCTTTGAGTCTATGTTTGTTCCGATGAGCCTTTGTGGTTTGTATTTAGAAACCTGAATATTCTCATCCAGTTGGGTAATGAATTCACTTGGTCGAGATATTTTTAGCTCGTATTTTTTAAAAAAAGATTTATTCTCTAAGAGCTCTTTATCCCTGGTTATAAAGAAATGAGCCCCTCCGATAATGGAATAAGCCAAATGTCTTAAGTCTGATTTATCATTTTTGCTTTTGGCAGGGAATTGATTTTCTAATTCTTGTAAAACTTCTTCAAATTCCTGTTCCGCTTTAAATGGTAACGGATTAAAGAAATTCAAGAGCTTTCTACTACTTTTTTTTATTTCACTAGTAGTTCCCCTGTTTATCTCATTATGAATTTCCCGGGTATAATAAAGAATCGCCTCACTGAGCAACCAATCACTTTTTAGAGCTAAACTTTCCTCCTCTCTTCCGTCCTTGATATCCAAAAAAATATTCATATCAATTACTGCCACCACTTTATTCTTCAATTCGTATTCCGAAATCTGAGAAAGAAGATCTTCGTGATGGTGTGGAAACCACCAAACCGTTAATGGTAACTTTTTCTTACTTCTTCCTATTCTCTCTTTGATAGGTACGAAATAAAAACTCTCCCAAACATGATCTATACCATAATCATTCCTACAGCTCAGTTTTATGCCGTCGTATTGCGTAGTAGTATTTTTTAGATAGTTAACCAGGTTCAATGCTGCATTACAGTTTCTATGGTTTTCTGTAATACATAGATGTACAATTGTAACCTTATTATAAGAAATTCTATAGAGTAAATAGCCGAGAAGTTCCTTGGAGTCCTTTTTATATGCTGCAATTAATTGGCCGTCCTGAGCATACTTTGCAAATGCAGATTCGGGTAAGAAACCAAGAGTTTTGGAATTTTTATCTCCCAGATCAACAACCTCTCTATAGGCTCTGGATTGTGGATCTTTAATTTTCTTTAAATTCAAGAAATAGCTGATTAGATATTGAGTAAATAAAACTACAACTTTTTAAAAACAAGGTAGGGATTTCAATATCTGGTAATCTTAGAATAAAAATTTCTCACTAACAATTTATCGGACAACAAATTCAAAAATTCACTGAAGTAAGATTTATCTTTTAACTTAAAGATCAAGTTATAGCTTTGTAAAGAATATCCAGTGGGTTTAAGACAACTTGAATCAAACATTTACAATTGGTTTCTGTACAATTTATGATCCCATAATATTCTAATCTAATTTATATCCAAATCATGTTGAAATCCTTAAAATGAAGATGAAGGTTCAATTTGTGTGAAAATCATGTGAATTAAAAAAGGCTCTGAAGCAAGAAACTTCAACGCCTTGATTTTACTAGAGGAACTACCCGGGCTCGAACCAGGGACCAACTTATTATAGTTATGATAGTTAACCGCAAAAAACAGCATTGGGTGTATTATGGAATGTTCTGGTCCGATAACCAGCTCTCATAAGCCTTTTTCTGTTCAGGATTTTCTTGGAGATAGATAATATACGACCTCGCTAGCTTCTCCTTAATTTCTTCATCTTTTAGTTTTACTATTTCAAAACTAAGATATCCAATCAAGCTTATGAGAAGTATCAAAAAACTTCCGAACATCATTCCTAAATTTTTAGGGAGGATATAGGCATTTTTTATTTTGACATCAATGGCAGTAAGTCTCTCCGCGGCCAACACTTCCTTTTCCTGTTGCTGCTGAAAGAAAAACTTTAACTGTTTTTCCATCACTTCGGTACTTATTGGAATGCTATGACTTTGAAGTTCATTTGTCATCTTCCTCAACTGCAAAAGGGCAACCTGAAAATCCTGAATTTCATCAGTCATCAGCTCCATGATCTCGTCTATTTTTTTCATCTCATAGTATTTTAATATCCCATTCCTATTCCTGGATCCAGAGCTCTTTTGATGGTCTGTTTGATCAAATCTTTGGCTATTTTATTTATGAGGCCGGTACTAAGTTGGACGGTACTGCTAAGTAGCTGAAGAGAACATGGTGGCTCTTTGAGCTTTGTGATACTATTGTTTTGACTGATTCCAATAATAATCTTATTGCCACTCATACTCCTGTCAATTTCACTGCCCTTCAGATTTATGCCATTGTATTCAAATCTAAAACCCTGCAACTGCCTTGATCTGTTAATGCTTGGAATAACCTTTACCCTATGTACCTGCATCTTCTGAATATACTCATCAAGAGATTTAGGTTTTGTCTGGAGGATATTCTCATGGATGAGTTGAACTTCTTTGCGGTGATGTTGAAGCTCAATTAGCCTGGTTTGCTGCACTTCCCTAACTCTTTTAAGGCCTAACTCCCTTGCCACGTTATCTGCAGCAATTTGACTTCGCTTTCCAATAAAGCTGTCTTTATAAACTTCTCCGGTGAGGCTAACGCGGTTGGCATAGATATGAATGTGAGTATGGTTCTTATCCCGATGAACAAAACCTATAGCCTGGTGATTCTGAAGATTCATTTTTATTAAGAACCTTCGAGCGATCTCACCCAATCCTTCCGAAGTCATATTCTTTCCATCTTCTATGGTTGGACTTACAATAATGCTAAGGGTGTTTTTGGTGCATCTTTCATGCTGGGATTGGATAATTTGGAATTCTTCTGTGATCTCCCGGGGATTGTCTCCCGCAAGGTGTTCTTTAAGTACTACCTCTGCCTCCTTTTCCTGATCCCATCCATAGGCTAACGATGCCTTTGTCCTTGAGATGGCGTGTCCTTTACCTATCATTTCTTGAAATTTTGTAAGTGAGTTCTAATTTCCTCAGCAAGCCGCTCCACCGTTGCTGCTAACTTTGGATCCCGTTTTTTGAACATATTACTAATTCGGGTAAAGTTGTTCTTATACTCCACCAACATCCGATAGTATTTTAATTGCTCGGGTGTAATTCTTTCTACAATGTTTCTTTCAAAGGCAGTGGAACGAAGGTATTCCGAAAGGGATATTCCGGCCCTGGCTGCTCTTTTTTTGAGTAGCTTTTTCTCATAAATTGAGCATCGGATTTGAATGAATTCCCTTTTCATCTATTTTTCTTGTTAGCCTTTGCGACCTCCGGGAGTAAAGCAAGATTGTCATGACAATGACACATCTTGCTTTGCTTTTCAAAACGATAATCATGTGTAGCTTTAATTAATTCGAAAATGTGGCTACCTCTAATTTCATGAATTCTAAAATTGAACAATCTGCTTATTTACAAGCATTTCATTCAAGTCCTGAAAGTTTTTGTAAAGACTACTCCCATCATTAAAGTGAGAATAACTTTTAAGCAAGTTTTTCGTTGCTGTTCTTCCAGATGGATCCCTGTCCAGGTATAAGGTTACTGCTTTATAGTTTTTGTAAATAGGATGCACTTCAGGAATAAAAGAGAGGGAATTTAGAATAAGAAGATCTGCTCTCTCTATTTCCTCTGAAGCTATTACTGCCAATGATAACAGGTCAAACATTCCTTCAAGTACAATTAGCTTTTCTCCCCCCTTCTTTAAGTAGGAGTAGCTTTTAGGTGTAGTAGAACTTTTACAATAAAGATTTCTCAATTCCCAGCCCCCTAAATGATTTTTAAGGCCAAGAGCAAAAAGCGTCTTTCCATGGCATTCATACCAGATCTCTTTACAATAGGTTGCTGCTACGTGAAGTGGAATCTTTCGGGAGGACAGATACTCTTTTAGTGAACAATGTCCTATAGGCAGGACCTTAAGGATCTTGCTTTTTGGTTCCTTTATTTGGCTGCTTTTTCTGAAGTTTAGATTGGATGGAGAAACCGGTAATCCCTCTGATAAATAGCCGAGAGCCTCTCCCACCGAACAGCCTGAAATTAAACATACCAGGTCAATCACATTACCTCCTTTTCCTATTCCGAAGTCGTACCATCTGTTGAGCCCCCTAGAGACCTTAAAAGAGGCCTGAGTTTCTGACCGCAGGGGACTCAGAAACCAGGCTTCTTTTTCCGATTTGTGGCTGGGAAAGTGCCCTAGCTTGGCCAGCGTTTTGACGATGCAAATGCTACGGGCTGTTTCACAGTTCATTCTTTTTGTTTTCATCAGCTTTTTATTTAGTAGTGTTTGCTATGTTTTACAACTTTCCTTTCTTCTCCTTCTTTTGTCATCAAATAAATTTTTGATGACAATTTGATGACAGTTTGATGACAGCTGAAACCCTTACTCTTATTGGTCTTATCTTACTTTGTCATCAATTCATCAAAAAATAAATAGTATTTCAAAGTTTTACCCTCAATAGCAGCTTCCATTTTGATGAAATGATGACAGCAGCTGAAACATCCCGCAAACACTGGGGATGCCCTGTCATCGTTTTGTCATCATTTCATCATTTTTCACTTCGGAAGAGAGAATTCAGCTGAATTTATCATCCTCGAAATTCTCCAGAAGGAAATTTTTATTTATAGTGAAATAGCGTCCTTTAGCTTCTATAAAAGATGTAGAACCATCTCCCCAGAGCAGGAACTTTTGGTAGCGGTTGGAATTGGGCTGATTCTCCAGCTTCCAGTCCTTCTTCAGGATTTTTCGGATTTGGGTAAGATCGGTTCGAAGTCGGGATTTACTAATGGCATTATAGGCATCCATCGGACAAAGATTCAGCTCTTCCAGATCCTGGTTTTCCATCACCATTAATAGAATATTAGCCAGTTCCCTTTCCACCCTGTTCCGGTTATTCTGCACCAGTTTTTTCAAGGCAGGTGTTTCTATTTGATCAGCAGAAAACCACATCCGGGTTTGATGCCTGGAATGGAGCTTTCGATTCTTTAGGTAAAACAGAAATGCAGGAATCTCTTTGGCCAAGGATTTCAGGAATTCTGTCTGCTCTTTCTTTATCACAGGAACCTGTAGTACCCAGAAGCGGGTTTCGTGATGGTCTATCTTAATGAAGTTCTCTTCATTATTACTGCAGAGGATAAACTTTCCGAAGAATTCCACTTCCCGCTTGTCCTTTCCTTTTGCCTCCAGTTTATTGATATTGGTGGTACTTAAGTATTTAATCCTCTCGGTCAGCTCTTCTTTATTAAATAGGACTTCATCTATGCAAATCAGAAGTTTATTCGCCCAATCAGCGTTGAACTGGCTGGTAAAGCTGTCATTGGTGAGATAGGTCAGGTTATTTTCAAAAATGAGTTTCAGCCATTTAAGAAAAGTACTTTTCCCGGTGGAGCGTTCCCGCGAGACCAGGCAGAGGATAGGTAAGATTTGTGTAGGCTTGATAAAAAGGAGTTGCAGATAATCCAAACCCAATTCGTAATGAGCCCCAAATATATGTTTGACAAAACTTAAGGAAGTAGTACATGCTCCCTTTTCCAGGACATGATTTAATGGAGCATAGGTGTTATAAAAATTGTGGCAGGAGGATTTAAAATCCAGATGATCAGGGATACATGTGAAGCCATCATATTTTGGAATGGCTGCAAGAAAAGTTTTTCCGTGGTCCTGCCGGATCGTTTCAATATTCCATGGCACCAGGGCTTCTTTTTCCACGCCGGAAATACTTGGAACATTTACCAGCTTGTAGTACTGGGTTCCGACCCGGATGTATGACTTTCTTTTCTCCACCATCTCAATTGTTGGACTCTTTCTGTAGTGACATTTATTCACTTAAATATAACAACAACTTGTTGTTTTTGAGACATTTACACAAAAAATAAAATTTGAATACGAATCATTTAAAATGATATCATTCAAAATTGATTTCAATTAGAAATTGGCCAAATGATGGCAAATAAAGCTTTTGGAAAAAAGGGCCTAATCTTTATTTTTTGAAATTTCAGAGAGAAAAAAGCAGGAAGAGCAAAAATTGCCATGAAATCCGATTCTTGAATTTCATCTTTTTCATGATTTACTTTTTGTATCTCGAGCGTTTTCCATTTTTCCAAAAACCATTTCTGCATCTGAACAAGATCTCCTTTTTCTTTTCATTTACTTCCCGTAGAGCCCTCGCTGTTACCATTTTCCGTTGCTCCTTTAGGGAATTTAGAATTAGGATAGGCCGTATTGAAATTCTAGTGAAAAGAACTGGTATTTCATTCAGGCCGGCTAACTTCTAAATTCCGTTGTTTTGCAATAGTATAAGTGGTAACAGCGATGGGAGATGGTGAAAAACTAGGTGAAGAGGCATCTATCATTACTAGAAATTAATTACTTGCAGGATTTGGCGGACTCTTGACTAGCGGATAGTACGAAATTCTCTTTTTTAGAACATCCTCACTAATCCGTTAGTCATGTGTCCAAGACCTCCCCCAAAAGCTCTTTTCCTGGAACGCAGAGGAAGGGAAAGTGCTTTGGGGGATGAACTGCATTTTCCATATTTCAAGAAACTTGATAAAAACGAGTAATTCGTTCCATCCTTAACTTCAAATTATTTGCTCCAGGATTTTTTCGTGAAGCACCTTCCCATAAATCTGTGTTGTTTTTAAGGATTTATGTCCAAGCATCTTCCCTACACTCTCAATAGGAACTCCTTTAGAAAGAGTTGCAATGGTAGCGAAAGTGTGGCGGGTCAAGTAAGTGGTAAGGTCCTTTCTAATTCCTACTATATGGGATGATCAAAAATTGTTAAACATTTCCAGTATCCCCATTATTAACAAGACCTGTAAACAATTGATTACTTACTCAGATAGTAGAAACAGGTCCAGACCATGTTTTCACCACAGAGTCAATATTTATAAGTTACTGAAGCCACGAGATCTTATCTAATCTAACATTATGGATAAAGGTTTCCCAGTGGCTCCATTAGGAAACTGTATACCCAATAGACTGGAGATGGTGGGGGCAATGTCAACGATTTCAGAACGTTGAGTTGTGTGGCCGTGCGTAATCCCTGTGCCATAGAAAATTAAAGGCACATGGGTGTCATAATTGTACCCGCTTCCGTGGGTGGAACCGGTAGGGAAGGAGGAGCCTATTACCGCAGGGTCAAGAACAAAAATTACATCGCCGCTTCTTTTGTGATGGAAACCCTGCTGAATGGCAGAGGCCAGTCCACTGCTAAACTGCGTTTGCTCCAGCTGCGTACGGGTGAAGACCTTGCTAATCATATCCTGATTCAACAGGAAATCCGCAATTCGTTGCTCCACGTGCTCCCGGGTTAAACCTGCACTTCTTATGGCCTCGTGGTTCAAGTAAACCGGTCCAAAGACCATTTCAATAAGGTCTTCCCGCCGAAATTCTTCTTTCAGGAAATCTTCCAATTTTGTGGAAAGTATTGAAGTATCTGTATAACCGGCAGGTATTTTCAATGATTCTAGGTAGGAAGGTACATCCCCGGCTCCGTGATCTGCAGTCAGAAATATGGTATAGTTCCCTTCCCCTACACTTTCATTTAGCGACCTTAGCAATTTGGCGATATTCCGGTCAAGGCGCAGATAAGTATCCTGAACTTCCTTGGAATTCACTCCGAAGATATGCCCCACTTTATCGGTGCTGGAGAAACTGAGAGTGAGAACATCCGTGTAGTCATCCTTCCCCAGCTCCTCAGCTTCAATTGCTGCCAGCGCGAAATCCAGAGTGAGATCATTTCCGTAGGGGGTATTGACGATAAGGTCGAAACCTTTATTTTCCTCCCTCAGTTCCCTCAGATCATAAGGAAAGTCGGCAGTGGATTCTCCTCTGAAACGTCCTTCGAAATTGTTCAGGTCATCGCCACTTTGCGTATAGGTGGAAATGTCATGCAGGGTATTCCATGTTTTAAAGTAAGATTGCGCAACCTCCGAATTATTAAAATCCTGCACCCATTTCGGCAGTTCCTCAAGATAGAACGTACTGCTAATCCATTTGCCTACATTTCCCCCTTCGAACCAGTAAGCGGCATTAGCAGTATGACCTGCCGGCAAGATGGCACCCCTATCTTTAAGAGAAATGCCTATGGTCTTGCCGCGGAACTGAGTGTACAGCCGGTTCTCGTCAGCAAAGCTGGTGACCTTCATCCGGTGAGGTGACATTTTTCCGGCCGAGGAGGTGGTCCCGACGGACGACACGGAGCGGTCTTCAGCACAGTAAACAATTTCACCTCCAATTTTATCGTACCAGATATTATCAATGATCCCGTGGTTTGCAGGCCCGGTGCCAGTAAATACAGAAGCGTGTCCGGGCCCTGTTACGGTAGGGGCATAATTAAAATGGTTGTTTCGGAAATTAAAACCATTATTCACCAGCTCTTTAAAACCGTCATCACCAAACTGGTCCCAGAAACGCGTCAGGTAGTCATAGCGCATCTGGTCCACAACGATACCTACCACCAGCTTGGGTTTCGCATTGGGAAGGATCTGAGCCTGTAGCGGGATGGAGCAGCAGATACAGAAGAGGAATATTATAAAATGTCTCATGAGTATAATAGTTGTTTTGTTTTAGAATATAAGGTCGAAGAATAACGAAATATCTTCAGGAGAGTCCAAGAGGTCAATTCCTCTCAGAAAATATTCCGGCCCTCAGCTCGGTTCCTACCATCTCCCCCGGTAGGATCTTCAACCACTCCCCTTTTGCAATAGCGCCTTCAGGATCGTCGGTACCGGCAGAGGTCCATGGCTCCAGGGCCACGGTGTAACAGTCGCCCCACCAGGGGAAATCCTGCGTGGAGTACCGCTCCTGCCACTGCCATAAACATCTGAAAAGATCTCCCTGCCAGTTCAGCTCGAAGCCAATGTTACGTTCCCGGTTGAAGATCCGATACCAGGCTTGTTTGGGATAGCCCTTTAAATAGCAAAGTTCGCTGTAAGCTTCCGCATGCACATAGGGAATTTTACCGGCATCTACAGCCTGCCCCTCCAGATCCTCCCCCTGCGGCCAAAAAAAATCCCTCCCCGGGGCAAAGCGTCGCGGATGGGGCATTCCGGGATCTGCCGTAAAGGTTTTGGCATTGGTCTCGATCTCCGCTCCCTCCTTTAAAAAAGGCAACCCAAAAGCAATATGGTGCCCCCACATTATATCAAGGGGAGTCCTTCCGAGATTGGTCAGATTTTCCGAAATGATCAGGTTCGGTTCTTCCATTTTCAAGCTGAAGATCTTCTCCAGTCGAAGGGGCATCCGTAACAGATCTATACTGACCTTTAACTGTACCTCTTCCGGGGTGTCTTTAAGGATGGAATACTTCCAGGGTACCAGAGCCACTTCCCCATGCTGTCCCAGGACACTGCCCCGGTAATTGAAGGCCGGGCTGTTAGGCAGGGCCTCCTGCCAGCCGCCATAGTAGTACTCTTCGAACTGTCCGCGGGGATTTGGCAGCTGACTTTTCTCCAGTTGCGGGTTTCGAATGCCTTTGGGCAGCCTGAGCAGGGGATCGAGATCCGCAGGCTTATACCTGAATTCAAAGATATCACTCCCGCGATCGACCAGGATGCCGATTCGGAGAAGGCGATTCTCGAGGAAGACGACTTTCATTCCTTTATAGGTCCAGTCCTCATTGATCCTGCAGGCGTTTTCCTGGGAGGTGTCCATTGTTCTCTATTAAATTATTCCTCGCGCCTGCTTCCGGCAATTTCGATTCCCAATCCTCCGTCAATCCTAATGGCTTGTCCGGTCATAAAAGCTGCTTTCTCACTGGCTACAAAGGCGATCAGCTCCGCAACCTCCTCTGGTTGGCCCACCCTCTTTAGCAGGTGCATCTCTTCACATTCTTCAAATACTTTTTGAGGATGGGGAGATTCAGAAAGGGCATTGCGTAGCATCGGGGTATCTATGGTACCGGGACAAATGGCCACTGAACGGATCTGCGGGCTGTAATCCACAGCTATGCTTCTTGTGAGTCCGAGCAGTGCAGTCTTGGCAGTGGTATAGGCGGCAACGCTTTTCTGGGTAATAAAGGCCTGGACACTGGAAACATTGACGATCACTCCTTTTCCATTCCTTTGCATGGAAGGAATGACTTCTTTGGCACAAAGGAAATAGCTTTTGAGGTTGATGTTCATCAATCGGTCCCAGGCTTCCTCTGAAGTTTCGGTAATGCTGCCATAAAGCTGGATTCCCGCATTGTTGACCAGCAGTTCGATCTCTCCGAAATGTTTGATCGCCTCGGCTATGGCCTTGCTGACTTCCTCAGCTTTGGAAACATCGCAGCGCAGGTACCGGGAGCTGCTTAGCTCCTGCTCCAATCCCCTGCCCGCGGCCTGATCAATATCGAGGATACTGACATAAAACCCCTCCCGGTTAAGGATCCTGCAGCAGGCGGCTCCTACCCCCTTGCCCCCCCCAGTAACTACGGCGTGCTTTTTCCTTTCCATGTTATTGTTTTTGAAATTCTACAAATTTCTGTTCCTGCTGCCCCATTCCCTCAATACTCAGGCGGACCACATTCCCCGGTTCCAGGTACCTAGGAGGCTTCATTCCCAGTCCCACCCCCGGTGGCGTGCCGGTCGTAATAATATCGCCTGCTTCCAGTTTCATGAACTGGGAAATGTATTGGACGAGGTAGGCGGGTTTGAAGATCATCGTTCCTGAATTCCCGTTCTGCATCTGGTCTCCGTCCACCCATAACTGCATCTTCAGGTCATTGAGATCCGCAATTTCTTCCGGAGTAACCATCCAGGGTCCCGCGGGACTGAAGCCGGGGCAGGATTTTCCTTTTACCCACTGGCCTCCGCGTTCTATCTGAAATTCCCTTTCGGAAATATCGTTCATGATAAAATACCCTCCAATGGCCTCCCCGGCCTCTGCTTCCCTTTCGAGATAGAGTACATCCTTTTTCAGGACAAAAGCCAGCTCGACTTCCCAGTCGGTCTTGCTGCTCCCCTTTGGAATAGAAATCTCATCATAGGGACCACTGAGGGTATTAGTCGCCTTCATAAAAAGGATGGGTTCCTTAGGTGGTTCCATTCCGGATTCTGCGGCGTGATCAGAAAAGTTGAGGCCGATACAAAGGATCATATTGGGTCGTGCCACACAGCTGCCCCATCGCTCGTTGTCCGGGACCTGCGGAAGCTTATTCTTCCTAACATCCATTACTTCTGCCAGTTTTTTCAGACCCTCCTCAAGGAAGAATTTCCGGTTCCAGTCCTCGAAGTATGCAGAGCAGTCGTAGCGGATTCCATCCAGGAAAACACCCGGCTTTTCATTGCCCCGATTTCCAAATCTTATAAGTTTCATATCAGTATTTTTTTTAAATTCTAAATTAACTATACCTGATTAATTATTCTCAGGTATTTAGACCAATAAACCCTCCGTCGATAGGATAAATACTACCTGTAATAAATGCCGCTTCATCACTGCACAGGTACAACACCAGTTTCGCGATTTCTTCCGGCCTGGCCATTCGGCCAATAGGCTGGGTTTTGGCCAGTTTATCCAACATCTCCTGTTCCCTTCCCTGGTAGTTTTTTGCAAGGAATCCATCCACAAAGGGGGTGTGCACCCTGCCGGGGGCGATGCCGTTACAACGGATATTATAATTGATATAGTCTCGCGCCACAGAAAGGGTCATAGTGGAAACGGCCCCCTTACTCATCGAATACGCAAAACGATCCGGTAATCCTACGATAGCAGCCACCGAGCTCATATTGATGATACTGCCTCCGCCGGTGGATTTCATATATGGCAGTGCCACGTGCAGACAATTATAAACACCTTTTACGTTGATGCGGAAGATGCGGTCAAAATCTTCCTCAGAAGTCGTCTCAGCCACCCCTATATGCGAAATCCCAGCATTGTTGATCAGGATATCCATTTTCCTTTCTATTTCAAAGATCTCTGCAAACACCTGTTTTACCATATCCTGGTTTGCGACATCGCAGCTCAGGAAATTGGCTTTATAACCCCTGTCTTTAATTCCTTCCACAGTAGCCCTGCCATTTTCCTCCTGCAAATCGAGCACGTATACACCAGCTCCCCGTTCCGTAAGGCTCTCAGCAATGGCCTTTCCTATTCCACTTCCACCACCGGTAACAACGGCTACTTTATTATCTAAGTTGAACATGATTTTCTCATTTAGTTAAACAAAATACACACTGGAGTACCGCAATTAAATTTCGGCCCCTGCTCTCCTGTCGGCAGACCGGTTTGGGCATCGAGACGGAACGGTACAATAGTATTGGAATTCTGGTTGGCCGACAACAACCACTGTCCCGAAGGGTCTATATTGAAATCTCGGGGTTCTTCACCTTCAATGGAGAAGGTCGAATGAAGTACTGGCCGGCCTTCCCCCTCCAGGGAAAAAGTCGTCAGGCTGTGGTGATTTCTATTAGAAACATATAAAGTTTTGCCGGAAGGATGTATCCGTATAGCTGCGCCTGCAGGCTGTCCTGTAAAATTCTCCGGTAGGGTCGACACCTCAGAGATCAGCTCCAGATCTCCAGTTTCGCTATCAGACTGATAGGTCTGCAGGTTGGCATCGAGTTCGCAGAAGACATAAACCAGGGGGAACTGTGGGTGGTAGACCAGATGTCTGGGACCACTGCCGGCAGGAACGGAAATTCCCTTTTTTACCTTCAGGTTTCCGCTGTCATAGAGATCGTGCAGCCAGATCTTGTCGCTGCCGAGGTCACAGGCGTAAAGCCAGCGACCGTTCGGGGAAATCACCGATTGATGAATATGCGCCGCTGTCTGGCGTTCCGCATTGGGACCACTGCCCTGGTATACCAGAATTTCCGGATTAGGGCTAAGGGAAACCCCGTCGAAAATATGCTGGCTCAGAACTCCATTGGCATAGGAGGAGACGAAGATGCGGTTACCTTCCTTTTTACAGGCGACGTGGCAGCTCGAAGTGCCAAATGTCGTCTGGGCTGCGATGGGCATCAGGGAGGTGTCCTCTTCAATGGAAAAGACGTGGACTTCCCCGAAGTTCTCGAAATTATCGCCTGCAGCAAACAGATGCCCCTTCTCATCCTTTGCCAAATAGGTTGAATTCAGCGGCTTTTCGCATACATGTTCTTGTCGGATCTCCCCAGTTTCCAGATGCAGGGTGCAACTGAGCAACCCCTTCCCTTTGGCTTCCGGAACATAGGACCCTGACTGTCTATAAGTGCCGACGAAAAAGTTCTGTTCTCTCTTCATAGGTTTTCAGGAATTAGTTTCATTTTCTATTTGCTGCAGCAGGGCCTTGAAATAACCCATGGCGAAGGCCATTCCGGCATGCCAAGGTGCCTCACAGCTCATCTGCGGGGCGTGGTCGGGGATCAGCACTCCCTCGAAATTGTGTTTTTTGAGAAGGCGAAGAATCCGCGCCATATCGATCTCCCCCTCGTCGACAAAGGTTTCCTTATAGTACGGCACCTTATACCTGATATTGCGGCAGTGCAGATAGCCGATCTTATGGTTCTTTGCGAAGTACTCCACCGCCTCATAAAGATCCCCCTCAGCCATTTCGCCCAAGGTCCCTATACAGAGCTCCATTACATGGTTCGGACTGGGCTCCATGGCCATCAGCTCCTTATAGTGGTTAGGGTGGTATCCCAGTCTCGGTTGCTGCCTCACTTTCTCCAGCGGTGGGTCATCGGGATGAATGGCGAGGACTACGCCAGCCTCCTCTGCCATAGGCAGTACCTCCGTGAGGAAAGCCCTGTAACGGCGTAGAAGTTCCTCGTGACTGATGCTCTCAAGAAAGCCCTCTGGGGGGTTGCGATCATAGATCATGTTCCAGGCCATTCCCAGGGGAATGGGGGCTTCTATGTCCTCGGAAATGCCGTCCATCCCGACGGCTTCGGCCCCTCCGCGTGCAAAAGCACCTTTGATCCTTCCGGAAACACCCGCAAGGGCAAAATTGTAACCTAAGATCGGGATCCCCGCCTCCCCCATGTTCCGGATCAACTGCTGCACCTTTGCAATTTGCTCGTCCCGCTTTGGACCGTCGAGCAGGACGTCGTGCCAGAAGGCGGGACTGATATTCTCCAGCGCCTCTAGGGTGAGACCGTGTTTGGCCATATCTTCTTTTAGACCCCGGAGCTTCTTAACGGACCACACCTCTTCTTCTATAGCATAACCCCAGCCGCGATTTACTGTTCCCACAGGCTGGTCTTTGCCACCATCAGAATCTCCCTGATAAAAGTAATCGGTGAGATGGGCTATAATATGAGTAGCACCCGCTTGTCGTGCGAAGGCGTAATTACTGTCGTTGAGCATATGCTGGTAAAGTCCGAATCCGAGATGCATAGGTTTGTTTTAGGTTAGAAGGTTTAAAATTGGAATGTTTAAAGGTTTATTGATTAAATGATCCGGATGATGGGGAATTCCTGACGAGGAAGCTGTAATCGCCTCCTCCGAGACGATAGAGCTGGCGGTTCTCTTCTTTGCGGAGGTAAGTGATGCCGTCTGCTTTTTCTGCAATTACACCACTTTCCATTACCTGCTCCTGACTATCAGCCGGCACATATACGGTTGCTGTGGTGTTGGCAGGGATGCTGATGTTCCAATGAAAATCCCCATCCAGGAGCTCCCATTCACTTTTTATCATTCCGTAAGGCGAATCATGGGAGGCTTTCACGAACTTCAGATCCCCTGTCAGAGTTGGTTTCATGAAGATCTTTTTGAAAGCGGTTGCTTCCGGATCGGGGGCTATCCCTGCCAGGTCCTCGTAATACCAGATCAACAGATCTCCAAGCAGCATTACGTGATTCCAGGAGTTCATGAAGGGATCGGCGGTGTCGCTGTTCCACAATTCCCAGACAGTCGTGGCACCTTGTTCCACCATGTAACCCCAGCTGGGGTAAGTAGTGTTGGTCGCGAGTTTATAGGCAATATCAGGACGACCGTGATCCGTGAAAATCCGCATGATCGCCTGTACCCCGATCAGGCCTACGCTTATATGCCCATTGAAATCCTCCATGGTCACCTGGACAAGGTTGTCGAAGACTTGCGACGTGAATTCCTCCGGCACCAGTCCGAAATGCAGGGCCAGCACATTGGTGGTCGCGGTGTTGTTCTTATAAGCTTTGGCTTCAGCATCGAAAAATTTCTCGTGGAACGCCTGGCTTACCTGTTCTTTAAGCGACGAAAACTCTTGAGCCTCCCCGGTTTTGCCCAGATGTTCTGCGAAGCCTTCCATGATCCCGAGCAGATGGTAATAATAAGAAGTGGCCAGTACCCCGGGCGAGGTCTTCCGTGAGGCATCCTCGGTATGAATCAGCCCCGGTGCCTCAGCCGGCACTCCCCAGTCGCCGTAATTGTCTCTTTCGATTATGAAATCTTTCATATACTGCTCCCGCATATAGCCCATCCATTTTTTCATGGAATCGTAGTGGAGGTGGATCCCTCGATCTTCGCCGAACTGATCGTGAAGCATATCTGCGATGAAGATATAGGCAGCGGGCCATGTGACATTGTCGGTGTGTACTTTCCAGTAGGTTGGCGCAACATCGGGGAGGCTGCCACTGTCAAACTGGCTATCCTCAATGTCCTGCAGCCATTTGGTGTAGAAGTTGGCGTTGTCAAAAAGATAACTCTCTCCCCTGGAGCCAGTAGCCCGATCACCCAGCCACGCCTGGCGCTCGTCACGCTGGGGACAGTCCGTGGGAATGCTTCGGTAGTTGCCCCTAATCCCCCAGCGGGCGTTCTGATAGATCTGGTTGATCATCTCATTGGAGGTGGTAAACTGACCGGTGGGCTGTAAGGCATCGTGCACTACTCTGCCGGTGAAATTATCAAGTTCGGGTTCTTCGGGATAGCCCACTACTTCCAGGTATTGGAAACCGTGATAGGTGAATCGAGGCTCCCATACTTCCTCTTCCTCTCCTTTGAGAATATAAATATCGTTCACCTTGGCGGTACGTATTGGATCGAGGTAAAGACTGCCATCCGGATTGAGACGTTCAGCAAAACGCAGAGATACCGTATCGCCTTTTTTGCCTTCCACCCTGATTTTCACCCAGCCCACCATATTTTGACCCATATCCAATATGAAGGTATCCTTTTCAACTTCGGATATAGAGACAGGTTCTACCTCGCCAATCACTTCGATAGGCGGGATCATCTGGGCACTGAGAATTTCGGGTCCCGGCGCTACCCTTTCTGCCTGCAGCCAGTCAGCATCCTTAAAACCCGTGGCGTTCCAACCTGGCATCTCCTTATTGGCATCATATTCTTCCCCATCAAAAGCATTATTGGCGAGAATGGGCCCTTCGGCAGTAATTTTCCAGCTGGTATCGGATACAATGGTCTCCCTGCTCCCATCCGTATAATCCACCTCAAGTTGTGCGATCATTTTGGGAAAACCGTAATGGGTCAATTTGGAAGAATCGTAGTAGAGTTCAATTTCGTCGATCCTCACTCCTACATACCTCCCGTTCCCGAGGATCACTCCCAGGGCATTCCTGCCCTGGGCAAGATTTTCTGTAACGTCAAAACTCATGTAATAGGCCCGTTTCGGATATTCAGCCAAAGCGGGAGCCAGTACGGCCTCACTGATCTTTTTGCCGTTGATGTAAAGTTCGAATAAGCCCAGACCTGCAATATGGGCAGTAGCGGCCTTGACCTGCTTCGGAAGCTCAACCTCCTTTCTCAAGTAGCGTGCTGACATCCGGGTAAAGGTAGTATCAAGTTTGTCAGCTCCCATTTCTCGATCCAGTCCAATCCACTCTCCTTTCCAGTCAGAGGGCTCAAGAAAGCCCATGGACCATTGTGCCGGTTCACTCCAGTCCGATTCTTCCCCCTGCCCATCCCAGAGCCTCACCTTCCAGAAGACAGCGTCTCCAGATCCCAGTATTTTACCTTCATAGGGGATGTAGAGGCTCTGGTCGGATGCTATTTTGCCCGAATCCCAAAGGTCTCCCTGATTCTTCTCGAGAAGTTCTCCGGAGCTGGCGACGAGGATGCGGTAAGCCGATTGAGATGCTCCTCGTTCTCTGGAAGTAGAAATCCAGCTTAGCCGGGGAACCCTTACGTCAATTCCTATGGGATTATCTAGGTTTTCAGTAGTCAGCTGGGCAGGTTGTAGTCCCTTTTTCACCCTTTGGACAGGTGGAGCGCAATGAAGCAGCAGGAATGAAAGGAGAAACAGGAGCTGTTTAGGTGTATTGGAAAGAAAAGTTGATCGGGTCATCAGGGTCAGTCTTTACAAATATAAAAGTTAACAGACCAGCTTTAGGAAAAGATCCCGACGGGGCCTTTTTTCATAAAACCGTTACCGCCTGATGTCTATTTCATAAGTGAAACTATCGGCGCGGTAATATCCGATGTTGTATTCAATAGGCCGGTCCCCTGGATCACATACGAGTCGTTTTCTCATCAATAGAGGACTCCCGACTTCAACCTTCAGGTATTTGGCCATATCCTTATTGGCAGTGATGGCATTTATACGTTCCTTGGAAACCGAGGGTACAGTGGCATAATCCTGTTCGAGGATATCATAAAGGTGGCGGGAGAAGTCTTCGTTTCCGGTCAAGCCTATCCTTGGATGGAAATAG